>JAODNS010000064.1 GCA_025465145.1 Frankiales bacterium | reverse complement strand
TCTTCTTCTCCCGCCGCGCCGCCGACCCGCGCCGCACCCGGATCCTCGCCAGCGCCGTCGAGCACCACGCCGTCATGGATGCCGTCGAGTGGCTGGTCGCGAAGGAGGGCGCGCGGGTCAGCTGGCTGCCGGTCGACGAGGTCGGCCGGGTGCACCCGGCCGTCCTCGCCGACGCGCTGGGCAGTCCCTCATCCGATGACGTCGCGCTCGTCAGCGTCATGTGGGTCAACAACGAGGTCGGGACCGTCCAGCCGGTGCGGGCGTTGGCCGACCTGGCGCACGAGCACGGCGTCCCGTTCCACACGGACGCGGTGCAGGCGGTCGGCCAGCTGCCGCTGGACTTCGCCGCCTCCGGCGTCGACGCGCTCACCATCACGGGCCACAAGTTCGGCGGGCCGCTCGGCGCGGGGGCGCTGCTGCTCGGCCGCGACGTCGCCTGCACCCCGCTGCTGCACGGGGGCGGACAGGAGCGGGACGTCCGCTCCGGCACGGTGGACGTCCCCGGCGTGGCCGGCCTCGCCGCCGCGGCTGCCCTTGCCACGGAGCGGCAGCCGGAGACGGCGTCTCGGCTCGGCGCACTGCGGGACGATCTCGTCCGCGGGATCTGCGCGGCGCTGCCGGACGCGGTGCTGAACGGCGACGTGCCCAGCGGCCGGCTGCCGGGCAACGCGCACTTCTCCTTCCCCGGCTGCGAGGGCGACTCGCTGCTGCTCCTGCTCGACGCCCGTGGCGTCGAGGTGTCCACCGGCTCCGCCTGCTCCGCCGGCGTGGCCCGCCCGTCGCACGTGCTGCTCGCCATGGGTGCCGACGAGGACCGGGCCCGTGCCTCGCTGCGCTTCTCCCTCGGCCACTCCTCGACCTCGGCGGACGTCCACGCGGTGCTCGAGGCGCTGCCGGCCGTCGTGGACCGGGCGCGGCTCGTCCGCCGGTGAGGCTGCTCGCCGCCATGTCCGGCGGCGTCGACTCGGCCGTCGCCGCGGCGCTCGCCGTCGAGGCCGGGCACGACGTCACCGGCGTGCACCTCGCGCTGTCCGAGGCGCCCGCGACCCTGCGCACCGGCTCGCGCGGCTGCTGCTCCCGCGAGGACGCCCGTGACGCCGCCCGCGCGGCCGACGTGCTCGGGATCCCCTTCTACGTCTGGGACCTCGCCGCGCGGTTCCGCGCTGACGTCGTGGACGACTTCGTGGCGGAGTACGCCGCCGGCCGCACTCCGAACCCGTGCCTGCGCTGCAACGAGAAGATCAAGTTCTCGGCCGTGCTCGACCGCGCGCTCGCCCTCGGCTTCGACGCGGTGGTCACGGGCCACCACGCGCGCCTCCAGGACGGGATCCTGCGGCGCAGCGTCGACGCGGACAAGGACCAGTCGTACGTGCTCGCGGTGTGCACGCCCCAGCAGCTCGCGTCGACCGTGCTGCCGCTCGGCGAGCTGACGAAGGCGCAGGTGCGCGCTGCCGCTGCCGCCCGGGGACTCCGTGTGGCCGACAAGCCCGACTCGCACGACGTCTGCTTCATCGCTGACGGCGACACCGCCGGCTTCCTGCGCGACCGGCTCGGCGCGCAACCCGGGCCGGTGGTGGACGCGCTGACCGGCGCGGTTGTCGGCCGGCACGACGGCGCGTACGGGTACACCGTGGGACAGCGCCGCGGCCTCGGCATCAACGTGGACGGACGGCCGCGGTACGTCCTGTCCGTCTCGCCCGTGGAGCGCACCGTCACCGTCGGCCCGGCCGAGGCGCTCGACGTCCGGACGGTCCGCGCCGACCGGCCGGTGGCGCTGAAGCCGCTGCAGCTGCCGCGGCGCTGCGAGGTCCAGCTGCGCGCGCACGGGATGGTGCACGCGTGCGCCGTGAACGCGGCGGCCGGCGGCTGGCGGATCGACCTCGACCAGCCGGCCCGCGGCATCGCGGCCGGCCAGGCGGCGGTGCTCTACGACGGCGACCGCGTACTGGCCAGCGCCACCATCACCGGAGCCGATTAGGGTCTGGCGCATGGCTTCCGGTGACGACGTGCAGCTGCCCGACCTCCAGGTGATCCAGCGCTACAGCCTGGCCGTCCGCGGCGCCACCGCCCCGCGAGCGGACGTCATCGCGGCGCTCGAGGCCGACCTGGCCTGGCTCGGCGCGGGCAAGAGCGGCCCGACCAAGAAGGCGCCTGCGAAGAAGAGCGTCCGCAAGGCGTGACCGCCGCCTGGCCGGTCGCCGCCGCGACCGGCATCGGCAGCCTGCCGGGAACCGACCCGGCCGAGGCGGTCCGCACCGTCCTCGGCGAGCTGCCGGACCTGCCGTTCCTCCCGGAGCTGCCGGCCCGCGGCCCGCACGCCGACATGACCGGCCGGGCCTGCGCGCTGCTCACCGACCTGCACGTCGACCTGCAGCCCAGCGGCTGGCGCATCACCTCGCGCCCGTCCCGCGACGGCACCCGTGCCCGCGACCTGCTCTCCCGGGACCTCGACGCGCTGGAGGAGACCGAAGCGCGGCCGCCGTACCTCAAGCTGCAGTGCGCCGGGCCGTGGACGCTCGCCGCCACCGTGGAGCTGGCCCGCGGCGACCGCCTGCTCGCCGACCCCGGGGCCGTCAAGGACCTGGCGGCGAGCCTCGCGCAGGGGCTGGCGGACCACCTTGCGGACGTGCAGCGCCGGCTGCCGGACACGACGCTCGTGCTGCAACTGGACGAGCCCGCGCTTCCCGGCGTGCTGTCCGCGCAGATCCCGACGGCCAGCGGCTTCGGCCGGCTCCGCGCGCCGGACCGGCTCGTCGCGATCCACCGGCTGCGCACCGTCCTGCAGGTGGCCGAGCGGACGGTCGTCCACTGCTGCGCGGCGAAGCCGCCGATCGCGCTGCTCGTCGACGCGGGTGCCGGCGCGCTCGCGCTCGACGCGGCGGTGCTGACGCCGCGCGACGACGACGACCTCGGCGGCGCGCTGGAGCACGACGTCCGGCTCCTGCTCGGGCTGGTGCCGTCGACCTACAGCCGGCTGGACCCGGCCGCGCTGACCGCGCCCGCGAAGGCGCTGTGGCGGAGGCTGGGTCTCGAGCCGGACCGGCTGCCCGGGCTGGTCGTCGTGACGCCGGCCTGCGGGCTGGCCGGCGCCTCGCCGTCGTACGCACGGGAAGCCCTGAAGACCTGCACCGAGATCGCCCGCCGACTGGGGGAGGAGCCGGAGTGAGCGACGACGTTCGCGCTCGGCACACCGAGCTGAGCGGCACGATCGAGGACGCGGCCTTCCGCTACTACGTGCTCGCCCAGCCGACGCTGGCCGACGCCGAGTACGACCGGCTGATGCGCGACCTGCAGGCGATCGAGGAGCGACACCCGGAGCTGCGGACGCCCGACTCGCCCACGCAGAAGGTGATGGAGAGCTTCTCCACCGACTTCACGCCGGTCGACCACCTCGAGCGGCTGATGAGCCTGGACAACGTCTTCAGCGCGGATGAGCTGCGGACGTGGGCGGACCGCGCCGTCCGCAACGCCGGCGACGGCGCCCGCTGGCTCTGCGAGCTGAAGATCGACGGGCTGGCCGTGGCGCTGGTGTACCGCGAAGGTCGACTCGTGCGCGCCGCCACCCGTGGCGACGGCCGCACCGGCGAGGACATCACCGGCAACGTGCGCACCCTCCGCCAGGTGCCGCACCGGCTCGAGGGCGACGACGTCCCGCCGCTGCTCGAGGTGCGTGGCGAGGTGTTCATCGCGACCGACGACTTCCTCGAGCTCAACGCGCGGCTGGTCGCCGAGGAGCGCGCACCGTTCGCCAACCCGCGCAACGCGGCCGCCGGCAGCCTGCGGCAGAAGGACCCGCGCGTCACGGCGAGCCGCCCGCTGTCGCTGACCCTGCACGGGATCGGTGCCCGCGAGGGCTTCAGCCCCGAGTCGCAGTCGCAGGCGTACGCGCAGCTGCAGGCGTGGGGGCTGCCCGTGTCCAGCCGGTACGAGGTGCACGAGGACATCGCCGGCGCGCAGCGGTACGTCGAGCACTGGGGCGAGCACCGGCACGACGTCGAGCACGACATCGACGGCGTCGTGATCAAGGTCGACCAGGTGCCGCTGCAGCGGCGGCTCGGCGCGACCAGCAAAGCGCCCCGCTGGGCAATCGCGTACAAGTACCCGCCCGAGGAGGCGACGACCAAGCTGCACGACATCCGCGTGAACGTCGGCCGCACCGGTCGGGTCACGCCGTTCGCATTCATTGAGCCGGTGCAGGTCGGCGGCGTGATGGTCAAGCTCGCGACGCTGC
>JAODNS010000046.1 GCA_025465145.1 Frankiales bacterium | reverse complement strand
CGGACCTGACCGCGTGACACACCATGGGGACGGGCAACCGCGATTGCCAACGCACTCTGCGCGGCGCCGTGCAGGAAAAGTCAGCCGCGTCCTCATCTCGCGTCAGGCTTGGACGCGGCAGAGGGCGTCACCGCAGCTGCTGGAGGGCCGTTCAGTCCGCAAAAAGTCCGCAAGAGAAACCGCGCAGGACCGACCCTGACCTACCTCCACATCATGAAACCGCAGGTCAGAGGGGGTGAGCCTCTCGGGCGCCGCTCAGCAACTCACGCATGCGACTTTCCGCTTCAACGTGTAGAGCGTGAAGGGCCCAGGTTCTCTGCCGCTCCTATGCGGGTTGCGCCTCTCGGCTGATCGCCGCGTAGTGGGCCTGCTTGAACTCTTCTGGGGTGAGGTAGTCCAGGCTGCTGTGCAGCCTGCGGTTGTTGTACCAGTCGACCCAGCCGGCGGTGGCCCACTCGACCTCGGCCAGGCCGCCGTAGGGCCCGGTGTGGAAGACGGTGGTGCGGATGCGCTCGGCCTTGAACAGCCCGATCACGCTTTCCATCAGGGCGTTGTCATAGGCGTCGCCGACCGACCCGATCGACGGGCGGATGCCCTCAAGGTCGAGGTGCTCGGTGAACCGAACGGACGTGTACTGGCTGCCGGCGTCCGCGTGTCCCATCAACTCGCCGGCGATGACGCGCCGTCCTTCCCGCTGACGCTGACTGCCGGACCTGGGCCGGGTTCGCCTACGTCGCGTTCATCGGACGTGTTCGCCCAGAAGATTGTCGCCTGGCACTGCGCCACCGCCAAGGACGTCGAGCTCGTCATGACGCCGCTGCGGATGGCGACCTGGCACCAGGCCAGGTTACGGACCTTGTCCATGACCTGCGCGTCGGTGATGGTGCGGGCCGCGACCTGCAGCTGAGGGCACTTCCAGAGCCGCTAGGTCCGTACGGCGATCTGACAGCCCTGTTCCGTCAGGACCCGACAGATCGACTCCACCGCATGACCAGCCTGTCGGCACTCGTCGATGAACGCGACGATCAGCGACTGCGGGGGTCGAGCTGCCCCGCGAAGAAAATTGAGACCCGGCGAAGAATGTCGTTGTCCTCCTCGAGCCGGCGGACCTTCGCCTCGAGGTCCCGAAGGGTGCCGTCGATGATGACGGGAATCGATCAGGCCGCCTCACCAGGGAATATGGCCGTCGCCGTCGCCAGCACCTTCTGGACCGCAGGTGACCGGACTCCCGGCCGGCAGGCGATCGACACCAGCGACGTAGCGGCCTCGTCCTCGAGCGGCAGGTAGCGCAGCCCCGGCAGCTGCAGCGCCCGTAGCGGATCCGGAACGATTGCCACCCCCGCGTTGCCAGCCACAAGCCCGAGGATGGTGATGAACTGCACGGCCTCCTGCGCTGCCTCCAGCGTGAACCCGGCGGCCTGGCACAGGCCCGCGATGTGGTCGTAGAGCAGGGACACTCGTTTGCGCGGGAAGACGATGAAGGGCTCTCCTGCAAGCTGTTCCAAGGCAACGCTCCTGTGCGCAGCCAGCCGATGGGAGTGGTGCAACGCGACATACAAGCGTTCGCGTAGCAGCGGCTGCACGACTAGGCCCGGCGCCGCGACCACTTCGCGGACCAGCCCGACGTCGAGAGCGCCATCGCGAAGCAGATCCAACTGCGCCTCGGTCGTGAGCTCGTCCAGCTGCAGTTTGAGCCCAGGGGCGCGTTCATGCAGCGCGTGCGCAAGTCGAGGCGTGGCGGCCAGCGCTGCAGAGGAGACAAAGCCGATTCGCACGAGACCGACCTCACCCTGCACCGCCCGAGCGACGGCCGCCGATGCCCGGTCTGCGTGCGCCAGGATCTGCCGGGCGTCGCCGAGCAGGATCCTGCCTGCATCGGTCAGCTCCACGCGCCGCGTCGTTCGCAGGAAGAGCTCGGCACCCAGGTCGTGCTCCAGACGGCGGATCTGGTGACTGAGCCCCGGCTGCGCCATGTGCAGGCGCACGGCCGCACGCCCGAAATGCTGCTCCTCAGCAACAGCCACGAAGTACCGGAGCAGGCGGAGTTCCATGTCACTCATAAGCCTCGCTTCTCGATCCGGTGTCAAGTCTTCCTGGACTTGCGTCTGCGATGCGCACATGTTCCACAGACATCACGTGTTTCTAGAAGGGATCCCGATGGATCAGTTCGTACGCCCCACCGGCCTCCGGCTCCAGCACCTCATCGACGGTGAGTGGGCGGACGGCGGCACGGAAGCGGCCGACAAGCAGGACGCCGTCAGCACCAACCCGGCGAACGCCGAGGTGGTGGCGACCTATAGGCAGGCCACCAGCGCGGACCTTCGCCGGAGCCTTGACGCAGCTGTGCAGGCGCAGCGCGACTGGTCCATGGCCGGGATGATCCGCCGGGGACTCGTGCTGCGGCGTGCAGCGGAGTTGTTGGAGCAGCGCGCCGACCAGGTCGCCCGGCTCATGACCGCCGAGGAGGGCAAGACCCTGCCGGAGGCGCGCGTCGAGGTGGGCGCCTCGGTCGAGACGTTGCACTACCACGCGGGGCAGTCCCGCATGGCTGAGGGATCGATCTTCCCCTCGAGCCATCCGGACGAGCTCATCCGGACCGTCCGCCGCCCGCTGGGCGTCGTAGCCGTCATCACGCCGTGGAACTTCCCGGTGCAGATCCCGGTCTGGAAGATCGCCCCCGCGCTGCTGTGGGGCAACGCTGTGGTCTGGAAGCCGGCCAGCGAGACCCCGGCCGTCTCTGCAGCACTGGCCCAGGTCTTCGTGGACGCGGGAGTGCCGGCCGGGGTGCTCAACCTGCTGCTGGCGCCCGGGTCGATCGGCGCGGAGCTCGTCGCTGCTGACGAGGTCGCCGCCGTGACCTTCACGGGCTCGGTTCCGGTCGGTCGCTCCATCGCGGCTGTCGCGATCCCCCGCGGCGCACGCGTGCAGCTCGAGCTCGGCGGTCACAACGCCGCGATCGTCATGCCTGACGTCGACCCCGCTGTAGCTGCCGAGACCCTGGTCTTCGGCGCGATGGGCAGCACCGGACAGAAGTGCACGGCCACGCGCCGCATCATCGCCGTGGGCGAGATGTACGACGCGCTCATCCCCGAGCTCCGCAAGCGTGTCGAGGCCCTGCGCGTCGGCGACGGCGCCGAAGAGGGCGTGGACATCGGTCCGCTGATCTCGAGGCAGTCGCGCAAGGACGTGCAGGACGCGGTCGACACCGCGATCCAGCAGGGCGCCGAGGTGCTCGCGCGCACCCCCGGCGCGCCCGACGGCGAGGCCTTCTTCGCCCCCACCGTGCTCACGGGGCCAGCCACAATGGACATTGCTCGCGAGGAGGTGTTCGGCCCGGTCACCACGCTGCTGCGCGCGGCCGACCTGGACGAGGCGATCGAGCTCGCCAACGGGACAAAGTTCGGTCTCACCGCCTCGATCTTCAGCTCGGACGAGCGCACCGTGCGCCGCTGCGTTGAAGAGATCGACGCCGGCCTGGTCAAGGCGAACGCACCCACGACCGGTTCTGAGCTGCACGTCCCGTTCGGCGGCACCAAGGCGTCAGCGTTCCCGGCGCCACGCGAGCAGAACGCGCAGACCGCGGCGGACTTCTTCACCTGGAGCAAGAGCGCGTACCTGCGCACGGCCGCGCCCTGGCGACCGGCGTGATCACCGATGAGAGACCGGGGACGACCGTGATGCGCCCGACGAACACACTGCGGGCCGCGCAGGCTCATGCCCGTCCTGCCGATGCCGCGCTCGACCCTGCTGAGCTGGGCACCGCCCGCAGCACTCGACACAGCTTCGCTCGCTCGTTCCTACGCGCCGCTGCACGCGAGCGGTGGCAGGTCACGCGGACGCAGTTCGACGTCGACGCCTCCGGCAGGGGCGACGTGGTCTACATCGTCGACGCGTCCGGTCACCGGTTCAGCTTCGTCGCCTTCTCCACCAAGATTGCTGAGGCGCAGCGCACCGACCGCGTTATCGCCGATGCGTGGGACGTCACCGCCGCCCTGATCGAGGGCGACGTGTCGACGGATCGCCTGGAAGACCTGCGCGCGAACGTGACGGCGCAGGAAGGTGGCCGCGCGGACGCTGGGACGCTCGTCTGGACGCGTGCCAATCGCAGCGCCAGGTTCTTCGATTACGTCGTGGAGCAGCTGGCTGCCGGCGAGCAGCCGGAGCCGGCAGCGGTCGGTGACGCCGCATACGTCCTGCGCAGCACCGCGTTCTACGCGAACGGCAAGTGGGGCCTCGCGGACTTCGAGCGCTACAGCACCGATCATCCGCTCGCACTGCCGTACCGCGCCCAGATGCTCGCCGCGTGGCTGCTGCGCGAACTCAGCTACGACCTGGTCGAGCACTGCGCCCGTCAGCGGTCTAACCGTGCCGCTGCGCTGGATGCACAGTGGCGGCGATTCTTCGGCCTTGGCAACGCGACGGGCCTCGGGATGGTGCCGTACGTCATCAACCACCCGCAGGTGCTCGACGCTTGGGTAGCGCTCAGGGAGCTTCCGCTGGCGCACGCGCTGGCGCAGCAGAGCCGGCCCCGCTCGGCGCACAGCGCACGCCTCGTCGAGCTTCTCCAGCGAGCCGTGCACCACTTCGCCGAGCGCGACACGCTCGCGACTGCCCCGTACCCGACAGGTCCGGAGCTTGCGGCGGGGCTCGCGGCGATGCTGGCGCTGGCCGGGGAGTACAACGCGACCGGCACCGTCGGCGGCGAGTCCGTGAGCGAGATTGGACGAGCCCTACACGAGGCAGGCGCGAAGGCCGGCGCAGAGGTGCGCCAGGTCATCGACACGGTGCTCGTCGAGTGCCATGAGGAACTCGACGCAGACGTGGAACACTTGCTGCGCTGTGACGAGCACCCTGACCCCACGCTCGCGCAGACGACCGGGATGTTGCTGGAGCGACTGCAGACCGACTACGGCTGGGTGCACCAGCTAGACCTGGACGCAGATGGCAGCCGCCACTACTTCTGGTACTTCTCCCAGAACAGCCAAGAGCCCCGCCGCGGGGTCCGCGGCCGCGACCACGGCGAGCACGTTGAGCAGCCGCTGGCGATGGCCTTCGCCGTCCGGCATCTGATGTCGGACCTGGCGACCGCGCATCCCGACATCACCTTGGGCGAGTTCCTCCTCGCCTACCCGTGGCATCGGGGAACTATCGCCCGCGTCCAGGGTCTGGCGGGCGTTCCCTACGGCGAGGCACGGGTGAATCCGATCAGCGCCGAGTTCCTGCCGCTGGACCTGCAGCGCTTCCAGCTCGCCACCTACGGCATGGAGAACTTCAGCCCGATGTCCACCGATTGGCTGCGCGTCACGCTGCTCGGCGGCGCTCCCCGCGCCACTGACGTCGCCGCCGGCTTGGACGACGACTGGCTGTTCACCCGCAAGCCCGGCGGGAACTCCGCATGAGCACACACGACCGCCTGATCGTCGACGGGCTGCAGATCAGCAACTGGGATCGCCCGGTGCTTCAGGAGATCCAGGCCGGCGGCGTCACTGGCGTCAACGCCACCTGCGCCGTCTGGGAGGGCCCGGGTGACACGCTGCGCAACATCGGCCGCTGGTACGAGCTCGCCCGCCAGAACACCGATGTCGTCACCCTCGCGCGCAGCGCGAAGGACATCTCCGCAGCTGGCGAAACCGGCCGCGTTGCGGTCCTGCTGGGCTTCCAGAACACCAGCTCGTTCGGCGACGACTACACGATGGTCGAGGTCTTCCACAACCTCGGCGTCCGCGTTGCCCAACTGACCTACAACATCCAGAACCTCGTGGGTGGCGCCTGCTACGACCCCGACGACTCAGGCTTGACACGTTTCGGCCGAAACATTCTGGCCGAGATGAACCGGGTCGGCATGCTCGTCGACCTCTCGCACGTCGGCAACCGGACCAGCCGGGACGCCATCGACCTCTCTGCGCAGCCGCTCGCCATCACGCACTCGAACCCGGTCTGGTTCTTCGACAGCCCCCGCAACAAGCCGAATGACGTCATCGAGGCACTCGTCGCGCGGGGCGGCGTCATCGGGTGCTGTCTGTACCCGAACGTGATCGGCGGCGAGCACGTCACCCGCGAGAGCTTCTGCGCGATGGTTGCCGAGCTGATCGAGCAGATCGGCGTCGACCACGTCGCAATCGGCAGCGACTGTGCGCGCGGCTGGGACGACGAGTTCGTCGGCTGGCTGCGTAACGGACGTTGGCAGCCCAAGGGCACTCAGGCCGCCACCTGGCCGGCATGGCCGGCCTGGTTCAGCGGCCCGGCACAGTTCCCGGCGCTGGCCGAAGGTCTCTGCGACGCCGGCCTGGCAGACAAGGCCATCGACGCCGTCATGGGCGGCAACTGGATGCGCCTGTTCGAACAGGTCTTCGCCGGGACGGAGACGGCATGACGACTGCCATGCACCAGTCGCACCAGGGCGCCACGAGCGGCGTCACCACCCACCGGGTCGCCGTTCGGGAGATCCGCGAAGCCGCCGGGCGCGCCTTGTGCGCCGCAGGGGCCTCGGCCGGAGAAGCAGCGGTTGCCGCTGGTGCCGTCGCCTTCACCGAGGTCCTCACAGGGCAGGGGCTGCAGGCCCTGCTCGCCGAGCTTCCGACCGTCTCTTCCGCGCACACCCCGGTGGCGTTCCGCAACGAGGACGGCGTAGACGTACTTGACGATCCAGCAGGACGTGGCCTACTGCTGCTCGCTCCTCTCGGGATCGGCCTGGTTGTCGCTCGCCCCTTGTCGTCGCCCGTGCTGCTCCCGGGCGTCGCTTGGCACCCCGTGCTCGCCGGGCTGCTGGCCCCGCACTGCCGTCCGGCCGAACCCGCTCTAGTCGCCTACGAGCTGAACGCCGAAGGCAACCTCGGACGCGGCCTGCGGGTCTGGCCGGACCGCAGCGTCGAGCTGCTGGCCCCGCAGGACAGCACACAGCTGCAGCAGCTCAACCTCACTCGCCGGCAGCTGGAGACGGGCGGTGTGTTGCTCACAGCCGCCCCTGGGCGACCAACGACAGAACGACGTGTGACCTTCTCCACCGAGGATGTGGCCGCACGTCAGCAGCAGGCGTACGCAAACGGCGTCCTCGTCGAGTTCGATCTCTGGTCTGCGGTGGAAGCCGCCGCAGGCTGCTACCTCGTGGCCGAGCGATGAGCGTTCCCGTCCGGTGGGTCGAGCAGCCGAACGGCAAGCAGACCCCATATTCCGCGGCGACCGTCCACAACGACGTCGTCTACCCCTGCGGTCAGGTTCCTGTCGCCCCCGACGGCAGCATCGCCGAAGACATCGGCATGCAGGTCCGGCAGTGCTTCGACAACCTCGAGCAGGTTCTGACCAGCGCCGGCTCCGGCCTCGGCCAGCTGCTGCAGGTCACGGTGTACCTGGCCGACCTCGCGGAGTTCGACGCCTACAACGCGGCGTACCTGACCTGCCTGAGCGGACTGCCACTCCCGCCCCGCACCACCGTGCAGGTCGCCGCCTTCCGCGGGGCCAAGCGCATCGAGCTGACGGCGATTGCAGCCGTGGCAGCCAGGCAGCAAGACGTGCCAACGAAGGGAAGACCATGACCGTGCATAGCGAGAACGGCCTCACAAGGCCGATGCTCACGGCCCAGAACGTCACGAAGACCTACCAGCAGCACGTTGCGGTCAATGACGTCTCGCTCGAGGTGTCTCAGGGCGAGGTCGTCTCCATCATCGGCCCCTCAGGTGCCGGCAAGAGCACGTTCTTGCGGTGCATGAACTTCCTCGAGGTCCCCACCTCCGGCACCGTCACGATCGGCGAGCGCTCCATCACGATCGGCCCTGACCACAAGTCGCCGTCGCGCAAGGAGGTCGCCGCTCTGCGCCGGGGCGCAGGAATGGTGTTCCAGTCCTTCAACCTCTTCCCGCACCTGACTGTGCTGCGCAACGTCTCTCTTCCTCAGGAGCGTGTGCTCGGCCGGTCGCGGAGCGAGGCCGACGAGCGCTCGCGCGCTCTGCTCGAGCGCGTCGGCCTAAGCCAGAAGGCCGACGCCTATCCGTCCAAGTGTTCTGGCGGGCAGCAGCAGCGCGTTGCGATCGCCAGGGCGTTGGCGCTGGACCCTCCGGTGATGCTCTTCGACGAGCCGACGTCAGCGCTCGACCCGGAGGTCGGCGCGGAAGTCCTGGCCGTCATGAAGGAGCTGGCCCGCGACGGCATGACCATGATCGTCGTCACGCACGAGATGGCGTTCGCCCGCGACGTCTCCGACCGGATGCTCGTCATGGCTGACGGCGGCGTGCTCGAGTGCGGTGACCCACGTGTGATCATGAAGCAGCCGACGCATCCGCGGACCGAGCGATTCCTCAGCGCCGTGCTGGATCGTTGATGATCGAGAGCTTGCGCTACATCGCCATCGGCATCGGCGCCACCCTCACGATCACCTCCTCCGCCTTCGTCATCGGGGCGATCCTGGGCCTGCCCCTCGCGGCCTTGCGCCGCTCGCAGTTCATGGTGCTTCGTGCGATGGCACGCGTCTACGTTGAGCTTGTTCGGTCGGTGCCCCCGCTTGTCTGGCTGTTCCTCGTCTTCTTCGGCCTGCCACAAGCAGGCGTCAGCCTCGTCCCGCTCGCCGCAGCGATCCTCACCTTCTCCCTCATCGCGGCCGCCTACATGTCAGAGATCTACCGCGGCGGGCTGGCGGCACTGGGTCGCGGCCAGTGGGAAGCAAGTTCTGCGGTCGGACTCAGTCCTCTGGACACGGCTCGCTTCATCCTCGGCCCACAGGTGTTCCGTGTGGTGGGGCCGACGATGGCCACCTACGGCATCGGCCTGCTCAAGGACTCAGCCCTCGCCTCGACCATCGGCGTTGTCGAGATCACGTTCCGCGCCGGCGCTGAAGCCCAACGCACCGGGAGTGGGCTGACGGTCTTCCTCACCGCTGGGATCTTCTACCTCCTGCTCAGCCTGCCTCTGGCTTTGGCTTCCCGTCGGGTCGACAGCCGCCTGCGTGCGCGCTACTCCATCGCATGATCGACGACCTGCTCGGCTGGACTGAGTACGTGCCGGAGCTCGCCGGCGGACTCGGCGTAGCGCTGAAGCTGACGGCCATCTCCCTGCTGCTCGGCTACCCACTGGGCTTGCTGCTCGTGCTCATCACCGACGGCTCGTCGAAGCTGTTGCGTGGGCTGGGCCTCGTCATCGTCGAGTTCGGCCGCGGCATCCCGCTGCTCGTGCTGCTTCTGATCGTCTACCAGGGCCTGCCGCAGGTCGAGCTCACGCCGACCGCCATGGTCTCAGCCGTCGTGGCGTTCACGTGGTCGGCAGGGGCGTACTCCACCGAGATCATCCGGGCATCACTGGCCGCAGTACCTCGCGGGCAGTCAGAGGCAGCTGATGCTGCCGGCATGAGCGACCGGGAGCGCTTCCGCTTCATCATCTTTCCGCAGGCCGCGCGCCTTGCCATCCCGCCGCTGATGAACCTGGCTGTGCAGTGGTTCCAGTTCAGCTCATTGGCCTACGTCATCACCGTCCCGGAGATCATGCAGTCGGCGTACTTCCAGGGCACCGTCACCTTCGACTACCTCTCGGTCTTCATCGCGGCGGCCTTCATCTACGCCGCCGTGACGATCCCGACTTCCGCGCTCGTGACGCGCCTCGAGGCTCGACTGGGGCGGCACTTGTGAGCAGAGGAGGACCCAGCATTCCGGGCTAGAGCCGGACGAGCAGGCGCGTCAAAAACATCGCAGTTCACATCTTGAAGGGTTGCCGCAACATCATGAACCGACGCTTCTCAGCTCTGACTGTCACCATCGGGCTGTGTGTCGCCCTCGCCGCGTGTGGCGACGACACCAGCACCGACAGCACGACCGCAGCCGGCAACGGCTCCGATTGCACGCCCAAGCACGAGGGCCTCAAGACGATCGAGGAGGGCAAGCTGTCCGTTGCTGCCTACGTGTACCCGCCGTTCTCGGATGTGAAGGGCCAGGAACTGGGCGGGGCCGAGGGCGAGATTGTCACGCGGATCGCCGAGATGGAGTGCCTCGACATCAAGGTGGTCCCGGGCGCCGCGGCCGCCATGATCCCGTCGATCGTGTCCAAGCGCGCGGATACCACCATCGGAAGCTGGTACCGCACGGCCGAGCGCGAGAAGGTGGTGCGCCTCGGCGCTCCGGTCATCGCGGACCAGCTCAGCCTCATCTCGAAGTCCGGCGTTGGGACCATCGACGAACTCAAGGGCAAGAAGGTCGGCTCCATCCTGGGCTTCCTGTGGAACGACGACCTCAAGAAGGTCCTCGGAGGTGACGTGAAGTTCTACGACACCGCGACGGCCATGTACGCCGACCTGGCTGCCGGTCGCATCGAAGTCATCGTTGACACCTACCCGTCCGGACAGGCCGTCCTGAAGACGACACCGATCGCGGGGCTGAAGTTCGTGGTGCCACCGGCGAACCCGGCCGTCCTGTCCACCGTCAAGCCGGGCCAGACCGAGTTCCCGGCGAGCAAGGACAACGCTGCACTTGGCGAGGCCATGGACGAGAACATCGCCGAGCTGCGTGCCAGCGGCGAGCTTAAGAAGATCGTGGTCAAGCACGGCTTTCAGCCTGAGGCTGCGGACCCGGGCGAGCCCAACCTGCTGTAGCAGTCACGCCGGCACCCTTCGCCCCAGGCGCTACCACGCGCCTGGGGCGAGCGGCTCCGGCACGTTGGAGGAGACCTTCACAAACCGGTCCGCAGACGGCCGAAGCGGAACCCAGCGCCTTTCGAGCCCTACACGCGGGACGCCTCCGGGCACATCATCATCCGGACCCGCCTCGTCCGCGGAGCAGGCGGCTTCGCGAAGTCGGTGGGGGCGTCTGTCCGACCGTCAGATGCTGGGCGTCGCGAGCGGCAGCCGCACGTAGTCGGGGACGTGGCAGCAGGCCCGGGGCTGATCTGCCACGCGTACGTCAGCCCAGCGGCTCACCGGGGCCGTGGCATCGCGCGTCGATCTGCCGCGGCCTCCGACAGCGGCTGCGCCCCCGGAGCCTCGGTGCTGCTGCCGGCGCGCACCTGCGTAGCGATGCCCGCGCCGGTGGTGCACCCTGGAGCTCTCCCTCCCGCGTAAGGACACCACCGCATGCGCCGCCTACCGCTCGCCGTCGCGGGCGTTGTCGCCCTCGGGCTGACGCTCGCCACAGCCGCCGTCTCGCCGGCAGCTCCCGCCCTCCCCGCTGCTGTCGAGTTCTCGGCGAGCATTCCCGCCGACATGCAGCGCGACGAGGGCGAGCCGGAAGTGTCCGTCGACCCTGCCGGCAACATCTACACGTGCGGGCCGTCGGGCTTCTCGAACATCGCCGACTACGCGCAGGTGTCACGTGACGGCGGCGACCAGTTCCACCTGCTCGGGCAGGCGCCGCGCGGGCAGATCTCCACCGGTGAGGGCGGCGGTGACTGCGGGCTCGCCTCCGCGCCCGTGAAGAACCAGCTCGGCCAGTACACCTGGGCCTACACCGGCCTCGGGCCGCTGACGAACTTCAGCACCGGCACTGCGGACGACACGGGCAAGACGCTGCACGGGTCGGCGGTGAGCGAATCCGTGCCCGGCGTGGACCGGCAGTGGCTCGTGTTCACGGACGCGAAGACGGTGTTCCTGAACTACAACCAGCTCGCGGCCGGGTTCGTCGTGCAGAAGTCGACCGACGGCGGCTACTCCTACGGCCCACGCCAGGTCGTCGCCACGGGCGGCGGTCGCATCGGCCCGATGCGCGCGATCACGACCGGCGACGCGAAGACGGCGGTCGTGTACTTCCCGTACAACCGCGGCAACAAGGTGGCGCTCGCCGTCTCCACCGACGGCGGCACCACCTTCGGCAACTGCATCGTCGGCGACGCCGAGGTCAGCCCGCTGGCCGGCTTCCTCACCGCCGACCACGACAAGGCCGGCAACATCTTCGTCACGTACGCGGAAAAGGGCGGCGGTCGCGACGTCTACGTCATGCCTGTCCTCGCGAACAAGGTGAAGGACTGCAAGGGCGACGCGGTCGTCGGTACCGGCAAGAAGATCCTCGTCAACCGCGGCAAGACGATCACGACGGTGATGCCGTGGATCGTGGCGAGCGGCGCACCCGGTCGCTTCGCCGTCGCCTACTACGGCACGGACCAGGACGGCGACCCGGACAAGGGCACCTTCAAGGGTGCCTGGTACGTGCACGTCGGCATGACGCTCGACGCCTTCGCGGCGAACCCCGACGTCATGCAGATCCAGGCGTCGTCGCACCCCACCCACTACGACTCGATCTGCCTCAACGGCACCCTGTGCGCCGCACCACCGGAGGGCGACCGCACGCTGGTCGACTACTTCGCGATGGACCTGAACCCGGCCGACGGCCGGCTCAACATCGTCTACAACAACGCGGCGAAGAAGCCGAACGAGCTGCTCGGCCACGTCGGGCTGGCCGTCGTGATGACGCAGATGAGCGGGCCGAGCCTGCTCGGGACGACGCTGACGCCCAAGCGCGCGCGGACGCGACAGGTCAGCTCCGACCCCGGCGGGGACGCGCTGTCGCCGTACGGGAACCTGTGCGCCGCCCCGCCCCAGGTGCCGTGTCCGGCGCCGAGCACCGCGAACCAGCCGGCCGGCGACTTCGCCGACAAGAACGGCAACCCGGCGGTCGAGATCGGCCCGGAGGTCGACCTCAAGACGGGCACGCCGGTCGCGGACGGCGGCTTCACGGTCACGATGCGGGTCAAGGACCTGTCGCAGCAGGCGAAGCTGGCCGCGGCGACGTCCGCGGGCGGTTCCTCGCTGCTCTACCTGTTCCGCTGGAACAACGGCTACCAGCCGTCCGGGGCCACCGCTCGCTGGTCGCCGGTCACGGGGTGGAGCTTCGCCTACGACGGCTACGAGACCGCCAGCACGGAGTCGGGTCAGGCGGACCCGACCGCAGAGAAGATCATCGTCTACCCCGGCACCAACGCGATCGCCGGCGACGCCGACGAGGACGGCGGCGTCATCCGGATGAGCGTGCCGCGCAGGTTCCTCAAGACGCTCGGCCGGCCCGACGACAAGAACCGGCCGTCCGAGGTGGCGGCCACGAAGGGGTCGCTGCTCACCAGCGCGGCCGCGTACTCGCTCGTCAACATCGGTCCGGATGCGCGCCTGCAGTCCTACCTGTACCCGATGGACAACGCGCCGGCGATGGACTTCAGGGTCGGCGCCGCTGCCGCTGCGGTCCAGCCGCCCACGGTCCTGCAGCCGGGTACCGACCCGACCGCGCCCGGCGGCACCGGTACGGACACCGGCACGATCCCGAGCACCGGCGGGCTCGGCGCGCCCCTGCTCGCGCTGGTGCTGACGGCCGTGGCGCTCACGCTGGCGCGGTTGCGGCGGCGGCGCGCCTGACCTACGGAGGGTGCGGCGTCGGCGCGAGCTCCGCCCGGACGTAGCCTGAGAGCCCCCACCAGCAGCGGGGGATGGTCGCTACCTGGAGGTACTGCCGTGGACCCGCGCGCTGCCGCTCTATCGGCGCTGACCCAGTTCCAGGTCACCGAGACCACCGTGGGTGAGGCGCTTCAGCGCATCGCGGACATCGCGCTCGAGGCCGTTCCTGCAGCCGCGATCGTCGGCATGTCGATGCTCGGCGAGGACGGCCGACCCACGACGGCGGTCTACACGGACGCGGAGTCGCCGGCGATCGACGAGGCGCAGTACCGGGACGAGAAGGGACCGTGCCTGGACGCCTGGCGGCACAACACGGTGCTGTCGGTGCCAAGCGTGGCGGACGTGTCGGACGCCTACCCCGGCTTCGCGGCGGCCTGCCTGCAGCACGGGGTGCACAGCACGCTGTCGCTCCCGATGCGCGCCGGCGCCGTCGCCGTCGGCGCGCTCAACATGTACGCGCGGGTTCCGGACGGCTTCAGTTCCGACGACGCCGCCCTCGCAGGGGACGTGGCAGCGGCGGGTGCTGCGGTCCTGGTGAACGTATCGGCGTACTGGACGGCCTTCGACCTCAGCGCCCAGCTGCAGGAGGCCATGGACTCCCGCGCCGTCATCGAGCAGGCCAAGGGGATGCTCATGGCGGCCAGCCCAGACCTGACGGCCGACGCAGCGTTCGACATGCTCCGGCAGGTCTCGCAGCGGGAGAACCTGAAGCTGCGGCAGGTCGCCAGACGCATCGTCGAGGGTCGGGGCCGTACCGGCGGGAGCTCGGCATGAGCACCAACGAGGTCGCCGTCGCGCTCGAGCAGCTCGCCGCCGTCCTGCTCTCGCAGCGGACGCTGGGGGCGGCGCTGGCCGGCATCGCCGAGGCCGCGGTGGTCTCCGTCCCCGGCTGCGACGCGGCCAGCGTCGCGCTGTCGGTGGAAGGGCGGTCGGCGACGGCGGCGGCGACGGCCCGCGTCGCGCTCGAGCTTGACCTGGTCCAGTACGACAACGACGACGGCCCGTGCCTGACGGCCTTCCGCAACATCGAGACGCTGCGCCTGGACGTGATCGAGAGCGGCGACGCCTTCCCGCACTTCGCCCGCGCCGCCAACGCGCGCGGCGTGCGTGGCGTCCTGTCGCTGCCGGCGACGTGGGGCGCGGAGGTGGTGGCCACGCTGAACCTGTACAGCCGGCAGGGGCCCTTCGACGAGAGCGCCGCATCGATCGGCAGCGTCCTCGCTGCGCAGGTGGCCATCGCGATCAGCAGGTCGCCCGAGTACGCCGCGGCGCGCAGCACCGTCGAGCAGGCGCAGCGCGACGTCGAGGACCGCGCCGACGTCGACGTCGCGACGGGGATGCTCATGGCGACCCAGGGCTGCACCGCGGAGCAGGCCGAGGGACTCCTGCGGGAGACCGCCGACCAGGAGGCGGCGACGATCCTCCAGATCGCCCACCGGATCCTCGACCAGCACAACAACTCCCGGTAGAGGTACGGGACGACCGAACCGCTCTACCGCCTGGACGGGCATCGAGCTCGTCGGCGCGCGCTCGCCGACGTGGTGGCCGCCGCCGGGCCCGAGCCCTGAACAGGGAGGTACGCGGCGGTCTGGCAGGCTGGGCGCGTGTCGCGACTGCCCCTGGACGGAGAGACGGTGGTCGTGACCGGCGAGGTGCCGGACATGGAGCGGGATGCCGCGCAGCAGGCGGCGCGCGAGCTCGGCGCGAAGGTCGTGAGCTCGGTCACCGCGACCACGACGTTGGTCGTCCATGGACCCGGCGCGGGCCGCTCCAAGCTCGACAAGGCCACCGCGCGCGGGCTGCGCCTGCTGGACGCCGCTGCCTTCGCCGCGCTCGCCGTCAACCCGGACAGCTGGGACGGCGAACGTCTCGGCGAGCCCGCGGGCGCGGCTCGCGACGACGACCTGGACCGCGAGCTGCCCCGCACCTCCTCGCGGCCCGCCGAGCCGCAGCACCGGCTCAACACGACCAGCGCGTCGCCCGGCGGCGTCTGGACGGTCTGGGGCTCCTGCCGCTGCGGCGAGTGGAAGGTGCGCGTCGACTCCACGGCCGAGGCGCGCGCCCGGTACGCCGAGCACCACGTGGACGAGCCCGACGACGAGGCGCTGACGATCGCCCAGCTGCAGCAGGGCGCCCGCTGAGGCTCAGGTCCCGCAGTAGGTGACGTAGCTGCGCGCGTCCGGGTCCGGCGCCGCGTATCGCTCCAGCCCCGGCCGCTCCTCGTACGGCCTCGACACGGCCGCCAGCAGGCGGTGCAGCGGAGCGAGGTCCCCGCCGGTCGCCGCGGTCAGCGCCTCCTCGACCAGGTGGTTGCGCGGGATGTACGCCGGGTTCGCGCGGTCCATCAGCTCCGCGTCCGGACCCAGCGCCTGCCACCGCTGCAGCCACGCGTCGATGCCGGCCAGGTCGAGGAACAGGCCCCGCACCGGCTCCACTGCCCCCCGAGCGGCGCCGGACAGCCGCCGGAAGAACGTCGTGAGGTCGACCCGGTCCGCCTGCAGCAGCGGCAGCAGGTCAGCGGCTGTCGACGCGTCGACGCCGCCGAGCTTGCGGCTCATCCCGGCCGACCACGCCGCCGCGTACTGCGGTCGGAACGCCTCCAGTGACGCCACGGCCAGCGCGACGGCCGTGTCCTCGTCGTCGTCGATCAGCGGCAGCAGCGTCTCGGCGAGGCGGGCCAGGTTCCACTCCGCCACCACCGGCTGGTTGCCGTACGCGTACCTGCCGCCGTGGTCGATCGAGCTGAACACGGCGGTGGAGTCGTACGCGTCGAGGAACGCGCACGGGCCGTAGTCGATGGTCTCCCCGGAGATCGTCGTGTTGTCGGTGTTCATCACGCCGTGCACGAACCCGACGAGGACCCACTGCGCCACCAGCGACGCCTGCGCGGCGATGACTTCGTCGAGCAGGGCGAGGTACGGCTGCTCCGCGTCGGCCGCGTGCGGGTGGTGCCGCGCGATGGCGTGGTCGGCCAGCCGGCGGAGCAGGTCGCGGTCGCCGGAGGCGGCGGCGTACTGGAAGCTGCCGACCCGCAGGTGGCTGCTGGCCACCCGCGCCAGCACGGCCCCGGGCAGCACCGTCTCCCGCCGGACCCCGCGGCCGGTGGCGACGACGGCCAGCGACCGCGTCGTCGGGATGCCCAGCGCAGCCATCGCCTCGCTGATCACGTGCTCACGCAGCATCGGACCGACGGCGGCCAGGCCGTCCCCGCCGCGCGCGAACGGCGTGCGGCCGGAGCCCTTCAGGTGCAGGTCGCGCAGCGCGCCGTCCCGCGTCGTCAGCTCGCCGAGCAGCAGCGCGCGTCCGTCGCCGAGCCTCGGCACGAAGCCGCCGAACTGGTGCCCGGCGTACGCCTGCGCCACGGGCCGCGCACCGGCCGGGACTTCTGCGCCCACGAGCAGCTGCCGGCCCGCCGGGCTGCGCAGCCAGTCGACGTCGAGCCCGAGGTCGGCCGCGAGCGGCTCGTTCAGCACCAGCAGCTGTGGCTCGGGTGCGGGCTCGGCCTGCCAGCCGAGCGCCATCTCGGGCAGCTCACGGGCGAACCGGTCGCCGAGGACGAGCGCAGACGGGGACATCTCCTCCAGGCTACGTTCGGCCGGTGGAGCTGGGGCGTGGCGCGCGCGGCCGCTGCCGCCGGGGACAGCGCCGCGCGCGACGAGCACCTCGCGCTCGCCCGGGCCCTGCTCGCGCAGGAGCCGGACGAGGAGGACCGGGCCGTGGTCCTCGCGCAGGTCGAGGACGTACCGGTCCGCTAGGCGGTGCGGCGGCGCCGGACGGCGAGCCCGGCGAGCAGCAGGAGCGCGAGTGCGGCGGCCGGCGTGGCCACCTCGAGGCCCGTGGCCGCGAGGTTGCCCCCGCGGGACGGCGGCGGAGCAGCGGGTGTGTTGGGCGTCGACGGCGTGGCCGGGTCGATGGTGGTCGGCGTCGTGGGCGTCCTCGACTTCGCGAACAGCAGCGGGCCGGACGTCTGGCGCGCGATGACGCCGAGCGCGTTCTGCTTGTTGTCGGAGACGGCGTTGCTGGTGGCGCAGGCGTCGATGCAGCCGTCGGCGTACCCGATGAGGACTCGGCCGGTCTTGTCGACCGTGATGTCGTTGAAGTCCAGCAGGTTGCGGCCGGCGGAGCAGGTCGTGCCGTTGGTGCAGATCATGCCGCGCTGCACGGGGTCCTTCGGCGTGATGTCGACCGTCTTGTAGGTCCGCCCGCCGTCGACCGTGGTGGCGACGTACATGTGGAACTCGCCGCCGTTGTAGGTCTTGCCATCCGCCGACTTGGCGAACTCCGGGACGTTGCGGTCGCCGGCCGTGGGTGTGCCAAGGAAGGCGAAGGCGGCGCGGCCGGCGTCGCCGGCGACGACCTCGGCGAAGACGGAGTTCTTGATCTTGAAGACGTCGCCGACGTAGACCGGCGTGCTCCACGTCTTGCCGTGGTCGCGGGAGGTCTGGATCGCGGGCCGTTCGTCGCCCGTCGTGTAGCCGAAGTAGACGTTGCCCGCCCGGTCCGCGTAGACGCTGGGGTCGGTGGCGCCGGGGGTGGACCCGGTCACGGGCTGCACGGTCCAGGTCTGACCGGCGTCGGCGGAGACCGCGAGGCCCTGTGTGGTGCCGCAGCTCTTGTTCGGCAGGTAGACGTAGCCGTCGGGGCCGACCCGGACGTGACCGTGCAGGCCGCCGCACTCGGTCGTGTACGGCGGCAGGCCGTTGACGAAGGTCGCGCCGCCGTCGTCGCTGCGCGAGCAGATCGCGCCGGCGAGGATCGTCTGCGAGCAGTAGTAGAACGCGGCGTTGCCGGTGCCGAGAGTGTTGACGCCGGGCGGCAGCGGCTTCGGGTAGGCGCCCCCACCGAGGGTCTGGTGGTCTGGTCCGGCGACCACGCCACCGCCCTGGCTCGGGTCGCAGATGGTCTGAGCGCCCTCGGGGTCGCCCTCGAAGAAGGCGGACGCGCTGTTGAAGCCGACCGGGTTGACCAGCAGCTGGCTGACCCCGGTGCGGCCGGTGCGGCTGTCCGTGAACAGGATCGGGTCGAGGCTGGCCGCGGAGGTGACCAGGCAGCTCACGTCGCTGAGGGCGGGGGCCGCCGACCCCTGCGCCGGGAACTCCGCCTTCACGGTCGTCGTGTACGACTGGTAGTAGACGTTGCCGTTGGTCCAGTCGACGCCGAGGGACGGTTCGCCGAGTCGTCCGGGCCGGTGAGCTTCGCGAGGTCGTAGTTCCCGTACGTCGACGACGGCGCCGTGGTGCTGGTGCCGCCGAGCACCGGCTTCGCGTCGCCGATCGACGTCGTCAGCGTGACGACGGCGTTGTAGGGCGAGGCGCCGGCGAAGGAGCAGGTGATGGCGTCGTACGAGGCCGACTTCGGGTCCGTGATGGCGAACGACTCGCCCCCGCCGGCACCGCCGCCGTCCGAGCTGGACACGCTCTTGCCGTCGCGGTTGATGGTCAGGATCGCGTCGGCCGCGTCGGCGAGGGTCGTGACCGCCAGCGTCACGTGGCGACGGCCGGAGTAGAAGCCGGCCGGCAGGCTGATCTT
The DNA here is from genome assembly GCA_025465145.1 of Frankiales bacterium. Classification (GTDB taxonomy): domain Bacteria; phylum Actinomycetota; class Actinomycetes; order Mycobacteriales; family SCTD01; genus RYN-124. The sequence goes on along the minus strand of JAODNS010000046.1, from coordinate 1,372 downwards.
GAACGTGTGGTGGTCGTTGAGGCTGTCGTCCAGGCCCTGCGCGCAGTCGTTGAACGGGTTCGCGCCGGCGATGGTGCCGCTCCACGTCTTGGTGACGACACCGGCCGTCATCGACGGTGTGAGCGTGCCCGAGTCCTCCGGAGTCGAGGCGGTGGCGGGCGCGACGGCGAGCGCGCCGATCGCCAGGAACGTCACGGCGAGGGCAGGAACGAGCTTGCGCATGCAGGCCCTTCGGGTTGTCCGCGGGACGGGCTTGCACGCGGGAGCGGCCCGAACGGTAACCCGCGGAGACCCGAGGAGACCCGAGGTGACCCGTTCAGCCGGTCAGGCGCCCGCGTGAGCGCAGCCGGGGCTGGCCCAGGTCCGCCCGCTGACCCTCGGTCCGCCCCGCGTCGCGCGCCGTCCGGCTGCTCGCCGACCGCCCGCTGGCGGCCCCGCGCCAGGAGCCGCGCGCCTGCGACGCGCCCTCGTAGAACGTCTTCACGCGCTCCGCCTTGTCGCGCAGGACCAGCTCCGCGGACGGGGACCCGCTCGGCTGCGGCGCCACCTCGGCGACCGCCCGCTCCCGGGCTGCCCGCAGCCGCTCGCCCACCGCCTCGACGAACCCGTCGTAGAACGACAGCCGCCAGGTCTGCCCCGCGACCTGTGCCGCCCGGTGCTCGCCGCGGTCCATCCGCCGCTGCGCGGTCGTCGTCATCTGCACGGCGAGCGACGTCCACAGCCGCTCGACCACCTCGAGGTCGGTCCGGTGCCCGAAGCCGAGGACGTAGGTGCTGTCCTGCGCGACGTTGACCATCACGTCGTTGACGCCCGCGACCACGACGTACAGCAGCACCCGGTGCCGGTTGCCGCGTCGCCCCTTCTCGCCCACCTGCAGCTGCTCCTGCACCAGCGGCTCGGCCGTGCCCCGCTGCTGCCGCTCGCGCTGCCGCGCCCGGGCCAGCTCCAGGTCCACCGCGTGCTCGGTCGCCAGCTGCTGGGCGCGCTCGACGAACGCCGCCGCCTCGTGCTCGTTGTCCGTGCCCTCCGCCTGGGCCAGCAGCTTGCCGACCCGGTCCACCAGCCGGTCGCTCACAGCGCGCCCACCACGACCGCGTGCTCGCCGTAGGCCACCCGCAGCGCCAGCGCCGCCTCCGCGCCGAGGACGGCGTCCACGAGGAGGAGGAGCAGCGCGGGGTACGGCGGCAGGTGCCCGGCCGTGCGGCCGGACGTCTCGCCCGCGTGGTGGGCCAGCTCGTGCAGCAGGACGCTCTCGCGCAGCGCCCACGGCTCCCCGTGCGCGGGCACGGGCAGCGCGATCACACCCGGCGGCTCCCAGTGCGCGGCTCGTACGCCGGCCCGCTCGCGCAGCACCGGCGGCGCGACCGGGCCG
>JAODNS010000012.1 GCA_025465145.1 Frankiales bacterium | reverse complement strand
GAGCAGCGCAGCGTTGAGGTAGACGTTCTCGCGCCCGGTGAGCTCGCCGTTGAAGCCCGCCCCCAGCTCGAGCAGCGAGGCGATCCGCCCCTGCACCTCGACCTGCCCGGTGGTCGGGCGCAGGATGCCGGCGAGGATCTTCAGCAGCGTCGACTTGCCTGCGCCGTTGGGCCCGATGAGCCCGACGGTCTCGCCCTCGCCGATGACCATCGTCACGTCGGTCAGCGCGTGGAACGTCTCGGTGCCCATGCCGCGGCCGCGCACCACCCGCTCCTTGAGCTGGGTCGCCTTGCTCTTGTGCGTCAGGTAGCTCTTGCTCACGCCGCGGGCCTCGATGACCGGGCGCCCGACCTCGCTCACAGCTCTTCCGCGAAGTCCGCCTGGAGCCGGTTGAACACCGTTCGGGCGAGCAGCATCAGCAGGCCGGCGATCACGAATCCGATCGCGAGGTTGCGGACGTAGAAGGCGTAGCCGGGGTCCGCGAGGGCGAGCTCCCGCTGCCCGTCCCGGTCGTAGAACGGCTGGTTGTAGATGGCCCGCTGGAAGGTCGTGACCACCGTGGCCATGGGGTTGAGGAAGTACGCCCAGTACGCGGAGTGCGCGTCGAGCACCGTCTTCACCAGCCCGGCGGGGTAGAGGATCGGGTTGGCCCAGAACCAGATGAGCATCGCGATCTCGACGAAGTGGCTGGTGTCCCGGTAGCGGACGTTCAGCGCGCTGACGAGGACGCCGAGAGCCGTGCTGAACAGCACCAGCAGCGCGAGCGCGGGGATCACGAACAGCAGCTCGGGACCGAGCCGGCCGAAGCTGGTCACGACGACGACGAACAGCAGCAGGGCCAGCTGCAGCAGGAACTGCACCAGCGAGAAGCCGACAGACGACAGCGGCAGCACCAGCCGCGGGAAGCTCACCTTGCGGACCAGGCCGGCGCTGGCGGTGACGCTGCCGGCGGCACTGCTCACCGCCTGGCTGAAGGCGGTGAACGGCAGCAGCCCGGCCATCAGGTAGATGGCGTAGCCCTCGATGCCGTTCTTGAAGACCTTGGTGAAGATCACGTAGTAGATGCCCATGAGGAGCAGCGGGTTCGCGAGCGACCAGGCGAAGCCGAGCACCGAGCCCTGGTACTTGACCTTCAGGCTGGTCCGGACCAGCTGGCGCAGCAGCTCCCAGCGGATGCGGTTCTGCGCCGCTGCCCGCCTGCGGGCCAGCGCGGCGCGGTCCGCGCCGGGCTGGGCAGGAGCCTGTGTGGCCACGCTGTTCCGAGCCTCCAGGCGGGGGATCCGGGGCCGTTGCTCCGGGCTCCGCGAGTCTATCCAGCGGCAGCTCCCGGCCCGGGGAGCGACGACCCGCGACCGCTAGGCTCGGACGGTGACCCGGACGCTCGACGCTCCCACGTCGTCGGGCTCGGAGCAGGCGCCCGACGCGTCCGCGCCGCTGCTCACCGGGACCGATCTGCTGGCCGGCGGCGCCGTCCTCGTCGTGGCGCTGCTGGGCTGGGCCGGCCTGGTGCTGGCGCACCTCGGCGCGCACTCGCTGCCCGCGGTCCTGCTGCTCGGCCTCGCCGGCTTCGCCGCGGTGCTGCTGGCGGCGCGGCTGCTGGGCGGCCGCGTGCGGGTGCGCCCCGACCCGCGCGGCCTTGCTGTCGCGGTCGCGTGCGCCGGTGTCGCGGCGGCGCTGACGTTCCCGGGGTTCTCGTACGGCGTCGCCGACAAGGACCCGGGTGGCTACGTCGCGCATGCCGTCGAGATCGCGCACACCGGCGACTACAGCTTTACCGACCCCATCCTGACCGCGAAGCAGCCGGACGGGCGACCGCTCGACGTCCAGCTGTTCTCGCCCGGTGCGCGGCTCCCCGGCGTGTGGGTGAAGGACGCCACGACCAAGATCATTCCGCAGTTCTACCACCTGTGGCCGGCCCTGCTGGGCACGGCGTACGAGGCCGCCGGCTACGACGGCATGCGATTGGTCGTGCCCCTCATGGGGGTCCTGGCCGTGCTCCTGCTGGTCGCCCTGCTGCGCCGCGTGGGCGATGCGCTGGCGGGGCCGACGGCTGGCCTGTTCGCCGCCGGGGCAGGCGGTCTGCTGCTCGCGACGAACATGCTCGAGGTCTGGCAGGCCCGCTTCCCGACCACGGAGGTGCTCGCGGAGGCGCTGTACCTCGGCGCGCTGCTCGGCATCGTGGTGGCCCTGCAGACCCGGTGGCGTCCGGCCGCCGGCATCGCCGGTCTGCTCGTCGGCATCGGCTGGCTGAACCGCGCGGACGGCGTCCTGCTCGTCCTGCTCGCCGTGGGGATCGGCTGCGCGCTGCTCGCGACCCGCCGCTGGGACAGCCGCGCCACCTGGTTCGCCGCCGGGCTCGCCGTCGTCGTGCCGCACGCGCTGCGCCAGGCGTACGACTTCGCCTCGGTCTACACAGCCGCGAACAAGATCCCGGCTCTGCCGAAGCTCGCCGCGCTGGTCGCGGTGCTCGTCCTCGTCGCAGGCGTCCTCCGGTTCCTCCCGCTGCACCGGCTGACCGACCGGCTCGAGCGCCGCTCCTGGCAGCTCGGCGTCGGCCTCGCCGTGTGCGCGGGCGCCGGGCTGCTGCTGGTGCTGGGCTTCCTCCGGCCGCGCCTGTTCGGCCCGGACCTGTTCCTCTACAACGGCCGGATGATCCGCTCCTACGACGAGCAGATCTTGCGCCGGCTGTCCTGGTTCTTCACCCTCCCCGGCTTCGCCGTCATGCTGCTCGGCCTGGCCGCGGCCGCCCTGCGCCGGTGGCAGGCGTCCGTCTGGGCGGTGGTGCTGCCGACCCTCGTGCTGTTCCCGCTGTACGGCTACACCGCCAGCAACAGCACCCGGATGCTCTGGTGGACCCGGCGGTACGTGCCGACGGTGATGCCCGGGGTGCTCGTTCTGGTCGCGCTGGCCCTCGCCTTCGGCTTCGTCTGGCGGTACCGCGGCCACGTCGTCCTGCGCGTCCCGTCGGTGCTCGTGCTGGGCGCGCTCGTCGGCGTCTTCCTGTCGCAGTCGCTGCCCCTCCGGGCGCACGACGAGTGGAAGGGCTCGTTCGCGATCGCGCAGCAGATCAGCGACCTGTCGCCCGGCGAGAGGGGCATCTACGTCTGGGAGCACCAGCAGCCCTGCTGCAACGGCCCGACGGCGCTGTTCGCGATCCCGGTGTGGCTCGCGCACGACGAGGTGTCAGTGCTCCTGCCCGGCGACGAGCGGCTGCGCACACCTGTCCTGGACGAGTACGAGAAGGCGTTCCCGGACCGGCCGATCTTCGTGCTGGCCGGCGCCAAGGGCCTGCCGACCGGCATCGACCCCGCCCGCGTGACGCCCGTCGCGCACATCACCACCTCGCTGCCGATGTGGGACGAGAGCGACCTGGACCGGCCCTCGGGCAGCCACCAGGTCCCGCTCGACCTGCGGGTGTGGCGCCTCAACGCCCGGTGAGGAAGGTTCCCCACAGGTCCTGGTACGCGCCGCTGACCTACCTGCTCCTCGCGCTCTTCGGGCACCTGCCGGCGTTCCGGTCGCTGACGACGATGACGCGCTGCGTCTGCCGGGACACCCCGCAGACCGACTGGTTCCTCGGCTGGACGCCGCACGCGCTGTGGGCGGGGCAGGCGCCGTGGACGAGCAAGCACCTGGCCGTGCCGGACGGCGTGAACCTGATGTGGAACACGCTGCTGCCGCTGCCCGGGCTGCTCATGGCACCGGTCACCGCGATGAGCAACGTCCTCGTCACGCACACCCTGCTGTCGGTGCTCGCCTTCGCGCTGTCCGCGACGTCCATGTGGTGGGTCGTCCGCCGGTGGGCGCCGTGGGGTCCGGCCAGGTTCGCGGCCGGGCTGCTCTACGGCTTCTCCCCGTACGCGGTGGCGCAGGGCGTCGACCACCTGAACCTGCAGCTGGTCGCCCTGCCTCCGCTGGTGCTGCTGTGCCTCGACGAGCTGCTCGTCCGGCAGCGCCGGCGGCCGCTCGTCGCCGGCCTGCTGCTCGGGCTCGTCACGCTGGCGCAGCTGCTCACGACCGAGGAGGTGCTCGCCTCCACCTTCCTCGTCTGCGTCGTCGGGCTCGGCGTTCTCTGCCTGCAGAACCGCTCCCGGCTCAACCGCACGCGCGTCCGGCACGCAACGCGCGGCCTGCTCATCGCCGCCGGCGTCCTCAGCGTCGGCGCCGCGTGGCCACTGACGGTCCAGCTGCTCGGGCACCGGCCCGTCACCGGGCCCGTCACGGACGTGTCCCGCTTCGGTGCGGACCTGCTCGGGACGGTCGTGCCCGGGCCGCATCAGCTGCT
>JAODNS010000002.1 GCA_025465145.1 Frankiales bacterium | reverse complement strand
AGCAGCTGCCAGCTGCCGGTCGGGGCGTACCCGGCCGGTGCGGTCTCGGCGGAGGCGGGCAGGACCGCGCCGAGCGCCAGCAGTGCGGTCGCCGCGAGCAGGGCGCGGAGCTTCATGGCGGGCTTCCCTCTGTCGGCGGACAAGACTGACATCGGGTGCGCATGCCCATGATCTGGAGCAGATCGGCGAGAACCCCACGATCGGACGCGGCCGAACGGGTGACGTCAGGCGGGGTCGACGACCCGGATCCGGACGGCCCGGAACAGCTCCGGCGTGCTCTGCAGCACCTTCAGCCGTGGGTCCGGCACGTCGAGCAGCCGGCCCGTCACCAGCGGGAGCAGCGGCTCGAGCCGGCGGTCTGTCAGCACCTCGTCCACCGCCGTCCGGTCCCCGCCGAGGACGACCGCGTCGAGGCGGGCGGCTTCGGGGACGAGCACCCGCACCACGTTGTCGGCGGCCGCCCCGAGCGCTACCCGCGCCTGGCCCTCGCGCCGCCGCGCGAAGCGCTGCTGCGACTGGCCGCCGGCGGCGGACCGGCCGTGCACCTGCCGGCTGCCGACCTTCGAGGCGACCAGCCGGTCGGCCTCGAAGACGCCCGCCGCGTACCCGCCGAGCCGCACCAGCAGCACACCTACCCGCCGCGGCCGGCCGGCGTGCTCGACCAGGTCACCGGTCAGCGGCGGGAACGGCACGTCGCACTCAGCGCGCGCCCCGTCCGCGGCCACCAGCACGACCTGCTCCGCCCCGGCCGTCGTCTCGTACCGACCGTGCCGCTCCTCGAAGCCGGCCAGCCACCGCGGCAGCCGCTCGGGAGGGACGACGACCCACCGACCGCCGCCGGCGGCCGGGGAGGTGGCCACAGGGCATCCTCCCCGACCGCCGTCTCAGCGCCGCAGCGACGCCAGCAGCCCGGTCGTGCCGATCGCGATGAGCACGCCCGGAGCGAGCCATCTCAGGTCCGGCTCCGCGCCGGTTCCGTCGAGGACGAGGAACAGCACGCCGACCGACACCAGGAGCAGGCCGAGCACCAGCGAGAAGACGTCGCGTGCGTGCCGCTCAGCCATGCCGCACCTCCACCTGGCCGGCGCGGACGAGCGCCTCGACCTCGATGCGCGGATCGCCCGCGGGACCGTGGCTGAGCGTCCGCTCGACCCGCCCAGTGCCGTTCTCGATCGTCGTACCCACGTCGTTGACGTTGCCCGTGCGCACGACGGCGTGCACCCGTACGGGCACCCCCTCCGGCAGGAGGACGACGAGGTGACCGACGCCGACCCGCGCGTTCACCACCACGTGCGGCCCCTCCGCCGGCAGCGCGGTCAGGTCGAGCACGGCCTCGCCGGCGCCGAGCTCGAAGTCCTGCGACGTGGTCGGAGCCCACCGGCGCTCGCCGAGCCCGCCGCGCAGCGTGTCGCTGTCCGCCGCCGCGGTCGCGGCGAGCGCGACGGCGAGCAGCAGGCCGACCAGCGCCAGCCAGCGGGCCCGGCCGTACCAGGTCCCGACCACGAGCCCCGCGCCGACGGCCACGAGGCAGGCGGCCAGGATGCGCGCCGGCGTGAGGTCCTCGATCCCGTACGTGCGCAGCAGCACCAGCACGCCGCCCAGCAGCGCGGTCGCGCTGAGCGTCAGGGCGCCGAGGCGGGAGCGTGGTCGCTTCGGCGTCGGCTCCCACGCGATCGGCGCGGCCACCTCACCCGGGGGGACGTACGGGGGCGCCAGGGGGCGACCCTGCCGCTCGCGGTGGACGAGGTACGCCATCCCGGCCAGCACGACGACCACGCCGAGTCCGTCGGTGTCGTCGGCGCCCGCCGTCAGCAGCACGGCTGCCACGACGACGCCGACGATGACCAGCGGCGAGAGCGGCCGGTCGCGGTGCAGCCACCGCTGCGCGGTCGACGCCTGCTCGCCCAGCTTCGGGATGAGCAGCCAGCCCAGCGCGTAGAGCACGATGCCGGTGCCGCCGAAGACGGTCAGCACGACGGTCAGCACCCGCCAGACCAGCGGGTCGGTGTCGGTCCACCGACCGACGGCGAGGCAGACGCCGGCGAACTTGCCCTCGTCGCGGTCTCGGTAGAGCGGCCGGGGTGGAGCGGGGCTTGCAGCGGTCTCGGTCATGGCATCACGATCCTGCCGCGCGACGGCCCGCACATCGGGGACGCACCCTGAGCCGTCCCTGGTCCGGATCCCCGGGCGGAACCCTGAGTCGCGCCGGCGCTCTGCGTGTGACGCTGTCCAGCGTGACCACCGCGACCGCTCCGGCACCGCGCACGCTGCAGCGCGCGACCGGCGGCCGGGTGCTCGGCGGGGTGGCGGCCGGGCTCGGCGAGCACCTGGGGCTGTCGCCGGTGGTGGTGCGCCTCGCGTTCGGCGCGCTGACCCTCGCGGGCGGCGCGGGGCTCGCCGTCTACGGCGCGCTGTGGGTCTTCGCCCCGCAGCGGCAGGAGCCGGGTGAGCCCGCCGGGACGCGTGGGCAGCTGCTCGCGCTCGGGATCATCTGCGCGGGCGTCCTGCTGCTCCTCCAGCAGGTCGGGGTGCTGCAGGGCCGCTCCGGCGTCTTCCCGCTGGCCGTTGCCGTCGCCGGGGTTGCGCTCGTCTGGCGGCAGGCGGACGAGGCGCAGCGCTCGCGCTGGCGGGCCACCGCCAG
>JAODNS010000329.1 GCA_025465145.1 Frankiales bacterium | reverse complement strand
CGGCTGCGCCCACCGCGCGAGCTCGTCCAGGTCGTCGTGCCCGCGCCGCCCGCGGAGCGCGAGCGCAGCCCGATCCCGGTGCTCGCCGTCCTCGCCCCGCTGGTGCTCGGCGTCGTCATGTGGCGGGTGCTCGGCAACGCGACCTTCCTGCTGTTCACCCTGCTCTCGCCGGTCATGGTCATCGGCAACGTCGTCACCGAGCGGCGCGCCGGCAAGCGGCAGACGCGCAAGCAGCGCGCGCTGTGGCGGGCGCAACGCGACGTGGCGGAGCGGACGCTGGCGGATGCGGTACGGGCGGACGAGCGGGCACGACGGGACGCCGCACCCGATCCGGCCGCGCTGCTGCTGGCCGCCCTCGGCCCCCGCGGCCGGCTGTGGGTGCGGCGCCGCGACGACGACGACGCGCTCGACCTGCGGGTCGGGCTGGCCGACCAGCCGGCCGCCGTCGAGGCCGAGGGCGACGTGCCGGACGGGGCGGCGACCGCCGGCTCCGTACCCGTCGTCGTACCCCTGCGCGGGGCCGGCGTCCTCGGGGTCGCGGGACCATCAGCGCAGGCCCTGGCCCGCAGCCTCGTCGTGCAGGCAGCCGTGCTGCACAGCCCGCGCGACCTGCAGCTCGTCGTCGTGGCCGAGCCGGCCGCGGCGACCGCCTGGGAGTGGACCCGCTGGCTGCCGCACACCGCGCCCGAGGGGCGGCAGGAGTGCCGCGCCACCCTGGGCCTGGGCACCGCGCAGGCCGCTGCGCGGATCGCCGAGCTGACCGAGCTGGTCGACGCGCGGCGCGGCAGCCGCGAGCCCGGCCGGCCGGTGCTGCTGGTCGTCGACGGCGCGCGGGCGCTGCGCCAGGTACCCGGCCTCGCCACCCTGCTCGCCGAGGGACCCGCGGTGGGGGTGCACACGATCGCCGTCGAGCAGGACGCGCAGCTGCTGCCGGAGGAGTGCGGCGCCACCGCCGTCTCGACCGGCACCACTCTGCACGTGCGGGTCACCGGCCGGCAGGACGTCGACGGCGTACCGGCGGACACGGTCACCCTCGCCTACGCCGAGACCGTCGCCCGTGCCCTCGCCCCCATCCGCGACTCCAGCCGCGACCGGCTGTCCGGGCTGCCGTCGTCGGTCCGGTGGAGCGAGGTCGCGGACCTGCCACTGGCCGGCACGGATGCCGACGCCGCGCGGGTGCTCGACCGCTGGGCCTCCCCCGGCCGCACCACCACGACCGTCCTCGGCCGCGGGCCGGACGGCGTCTTCGCCGTCGACATCGCGCGGGACGGGCCGCACGCGCTGGTGGCCGGTACGACCGGTGCCGGCAAGAGCGAGCTGCTGCAGACCCTCGTCGCGTCGCTCGCCCTCGGCAACCGGCCGGACGAGCTGCACCTGCTGTTCGTGGACTTCAAGGGCGGCGCGGCGTTCGGACCGTGCGTCCGGCTGCCGCACACCGTCGGGATGGTGACCGACCTCGACGGCGCGCTGGTCGAACGGGCGCTGGCCAGCCTCGGCGCGGAGCTGAAGCGGCGCGAGTCCGTGCTCGCGGCCAGCGGCGCGAAGGACCTCGAGGACCACGTCCGCGGCGGCGGCCGGCTGGCCCGGCTGGTCATCGTCGTGGACGAGTTCGCCTCGCTCGCCGCCGAGCTGCCGGACTTCGTCGGCGGCCTCGTCGGCATCGCGCAGCGCGGCCGCTCCCTCGGGGTGCACCTCGTCCTCGCGACGCAGCGGCCGGAAGGGGTCGTGTCGGCCGACATCCGCGCCAACACCAACCTGCGGCTGTGCCTGGCGGTGACCCGGGAGTCGGAGTCGCGCGACGTCATCGACGCACCCGACGCGGCGACGATCAGCCGTACGACGCCGGGACGCGGCTACGCCCGCACCGGCCACCACGAGCTGACGCCGTTCCAGGCCGGCCGCGTCGGCGGCCGCCGCCCCGCGGTCGTCACCCGCGACCAGGCACCGGCCGTCACCCTCGTCCCCGCCGTCGACCTCGGCGACCCGCTGCCGCGCACGGTCGAGGGCGAGGAGGACGTCACCGACCTGTCGCTGCTCGTCGACGCCTGCCGCGCGGCCGATGCGCGGCTCGGCCTGCCCGCCCCGCGCAGCCCGTGGCTGCCCCCGCTGCCGACCGCCGTCACCGTCGATGAGATCGGCAGCTCCTCCAGCGGGCTCGTGCTCGGCCTGTGCGACGTGCCAGAGCAGCAGGCCCGTCGGCCGCTCGTCCTCGACCTGGACGCCGGCACGCACCTGCTCGTCGTTGGCTCGCCTCGCTCCGGCCGTACGACCGCGCTCCGCACCCTCGCCGGCTCGGTCGCCCGGTCGAGGTCCGCCGACGACGTGCACCTCTACGCGATCGACGCGGGCGGCGGCGGGCTCGCAGCGCTGGCCGAGCTGCCGCACGCCGGCGCGGTCGTGCCGCGCGACCAGCCGGAGCGGATCGACCGCGTCCTCACGTACCTCGCCGGCGAGGTCGTCCGGCGGCAGGCGCTGCTGGGGTCGCGCAGCCTGGCCGAGCAGCGCGCGGAGGCGGCGCCGGTCGACCGCCTGCCGCACCTGCTGCTGCTCGTCGACCGGTGGGAGGCGTTCCTGTCCGCGTTCCAGGACCTGGACGCGGGGCGACTGGTCGACCTGCTCTACCGGCTGCTGCGCGAGGGACCCGCGGCCGGGCTGCACGTCGTGATGACGTCCGACCGCAGCGGGCTCGTTGGCCGGGTCAGCTCGATGATCGAGGACCGCGTCCTGCTGCGGCTCGCGGACAAGGGCGACTACGCGGCAGCCGGGCTGCCGACGCGGCTCGTGCCGGCCGACCTGCCGCCCGGCCGCGGCTGGTCCACCTCCGGCGCGCCGCTCGTCACGCAGCTCGCGCTGCTCGACCCCGACCCCTCCGGCCCGGCGCAAACCGCGGCGCTGTCCCGGCTCGCCGCACAGGCCGCGCCGGCGCGGCACGTCCGGCCGCGGCGGGTGGAGCAGCTGCC
>JAODNS010000308.1 GCA_025465145.1 Frankiales bacterium | reverse complement strand
GGGACGCCGCGGCGGCCCGGGCTGTCGCGGCCGAGGCGGGCGAGCGCGCGCAGGCGCACCAGGTCGACGTCACCGACGTGGCGGCGCTGGCGGCGCTCGCGGACGAGGTCTTCGCCGCCGGGCCGCTGGACCTGCTGTTCAACAACGCGGGCATCGGCCACGGCGGGCCGGTCGCGGACACGACCCTCGAGGACTGGCGCGCACTGATCGACGTCAACCTGATGGGCGTCGTGCACGGCGTGCACGTGTTCCTGCCGCGGCTGCTCGCGCAGGAGCGGCCGGCCCACATCGTGAACACCGCCTCGATGGCCGGCCTGACGCCGAGCGCCGGCCTCGTCCCGTACGGCACGACCAAGGCCGCGGTCGTCGGGTTCAGCGAGTCGCTGGACGTCGAGGTGCGCAAGCAGGGCGTCCGGGTGCACGCGCTGTGCCCCGGGATCATCAACACGGCGATCGTCCGGACGGCGACGATGCGCGGCGAGGCGGCGGCCCGCCAGGCGCAGGCGGTCGAGCTGTACGCCAAGCGCGGGACGTCTCCGGACGTCGTGGCGCGGGCCGCGCTGGACGCGGTGTCCGCCGGCCGCACGATCATCCCGACGCCGCGCTACCAGGTCGTCCCGGCCTGGCTGCTCAAGCGGGTCTCCCCCCGCGCGGGCACGGCGGCGGTCTCCCGCGTCACCCGCTCCTGAGCGCTTGCGCAACTATGGGGGCATGACGATTCGCCCTGGTCTGCGCGTCCTGCTCGCGGCGGGTTCGGCCACCGCTGTCCTCGGTGCCGGGCTGGTCCTCATCAGCGGCACCGCCGGCGCGGCCGGCCCGTGTCCCAGCGGCTCGGCGACGGCTACCGCGTCCAGCACCGCCAGTCCCAGCGCCACGGCGACCGCCACGATCAGCCCGAGCGCCTCCGCGTCGCCCAGCGCGTCCGGTGGCGGCGGACCGCTGCCCTTCCCGCTCCCGCCGATCATCGGCGGCGGCGGGTCGTCCGCGAGCCCGTCCGCGAGCGCCTCGTCGAGCGCGTCGTCGAGCGCCTCGGCGACGCCGACCGCCACCGTGTCCCCGTCGGCCAGCGGCAGCAGCTGCGCACCGACCGTCCGCGTCTCCCCCGGCACGATCACCGCCGGTCAGGCCGCCACTGTCTCCGGCACGGCCACGGCCGGCAGCCGGCTCGACCTGTTCGCGTACAGCCGCCCGTCCACCACCTACCGGCGCATCCGGACGGGTGCGGCCGCGGACGACGGCACGTTCACCTTCACGATCAAGCCGACGACCAACACGCGGCTGTACGTGACGTCGACCGACAGCAGCGGCACCAGCACCAGCGCGAACGTGCCGCTGCCGGTCCGCACTGCCGTCTCGCTGTCCGCGACCCGGACGGGGACCCGCGCCTACCGGTTCACCGGCAGCACCTCGCCGCGCGCGAAGGGCCAGCTCGTGACGCTGTACCGCGGCAACGCCAAGGTCGCGCAGGCCCGAACGGCTGCGGACGGCAGGTACGTGCTGACCAAGACCTTCGGCGGCTCGGGGACCTTCGACTTCCACACCGGGGCGTCCGCCACCACCAGCAGCACGGCCGGGTCGAGCCGGGACGTGCGGGTCGCGGTCCGCTAGGGCTGATCGGCTCCGAGCGCCTGCAGCGCCGGTGCGTACAGCCGGCGCTTGATGGTCGCGAGCGTCGCCGGGTCCTTGCCCGCCTGCATCTGGGCCCAGGCGACGGCGTGGTCCAGCAGCGCGTCCAGCGCATGGCACGAGACGACGATGCCGGCGGCGACCGCGGCGGGCCCGCCGTACCGCCGGCCGGTGGTCATTGCCTCGTGCGCCGTCGGGGGTGTCAGCCGAGCCTGCAGCAACGCGCTCATGCCGGGGGTGAAGGGCAGCCCCAGGTCCACCTCGGGCACGCACCAGTAGCCGCGGTCGGCGCGCATGAGGACCCGGTCGTGCGCGACCGCCAGCATCGCGCCGGCCGCGAAGGCGTGCCCCTGCACGGCGGCGACCGTGGCCACGTCGGCGCCGAGGAAGCGGGCGAACAGTCCGTGCACCCGGTCGAGGAAGCCGGCGCTCTGCTCCGGGTGGGCGCCCATCCAGTCGAGGTCGAGGCCGTTCGACCAGATCTTCCCGGTGGCCGTCGTGACCAGCGCGCGTGGACCTTCCGTGGCCGACACCTCCGCGAGAGCCTGCTCCACCTCGTCCACCCAGGCGGGTGCGAACCGGTTCTCGCCGTCGCCCAGATCGAGGACGAACACGGCTCCACGTCGCTCCAGCTGCGGCATGGCGCGACCGTAGCGGCCGGCCTGTGCGGCCGTCCGCAGCGCCAGGTCGTACGCTTGCCCTGGAGCCGCAGCGCCCGGCAGAGCCGGCCGCTGCACCTCGTCGACAGCGGCCGCACCTCCTGGACGTGCGCCTCGCGAGGTAGTCAGGTCAGCCGGACATCGGCCGACCGGCGACGGCTGCTGCCAGAGCGGTGGGGAGGGATGGTCGTTGCCGGGACGTGAGCGCGTGCCGTCCCGTGGCCGCGCGCCCGCCGCCGGGCAGCAGCGCCGCGAGGGGATCCTGCCCGTGCTGAGCAAGGCGGTGCGCGACGTCGAGCTCGCCGTGCAGCGCGGCCGCGTCCGGCCGTCCACGCGGGCGACGTTCCAGGCCGTCGCGCTGCTCGTCCGCGAGGAACGCAGCCGCGTCCAGGCCGCGGCCATGGGCGAGTCTGCCCGCGCCGGCCAGCTGAAGCGCATCGACGGCATCGCGGCGATCCTGGCCCGCGCGGCTGCGCGCGACGGCGCGCTGCTCGCCCTCCTCGCCGAGGACGCGAAGCTGGTGGAGGGCGCGACCGACCTGCTGCGCGACATGCGGATCGCCGGCGGCGTCGAGGTCCCCCTCGCCGAGCCGGAGACGGAGCAGGCAGAGGTCGCACAGGCCGCGCCGCGGACCGAGCAGCGGCAGGTCGTACCCCGCTCGGTCATCGCCCGGCAGCTGGCGAACCCGTTCCTCGAGCCGGACTACGCCGCCGCCCCGCCTCCCCCGCCCAAGCCGCGGCTGCTCGCCAACTGGGAGCTGCTCAACCCGCTGCTGCGCTCGTTCGAGAACGCCAGCGGTGGCGCGTCGTCCTGCATGCGGCTGCCTGAGCCGGGATCCCTGTACGCCGGCGCAGGGCTCGAGCTGATGCCGCACCAGGCGCAGGTCATCGCCGCCGCGGCCGCCGGGCACCGCACCTTCCTGCTCGCCGACGAGCCGGGGCTGGGCAAGACCGCGCAGGCGCTGCTGGCGGCCGAGGCGGCGAACGCGTACCCGCTCCTCGTCGTGGTGCCCAACGTCGTCAAGACCAACTGGGCGCGCGAGGTCGGGCTCTGGACGCCGATGCGCAAGGTGACCGTCGTCCACGGCGACGGCACGGACGTCGACGGGTTCTCCGACATCGTGGTCGTCAACTACGAGGTGCTCGATCGGCACGTCGGCTGGCTCGGCCAGCTCGGCTTCCGCGGGATGGTCGTCGACGAGGCGCACTTCATCAAGAACAAGAGCTCGCAGCGGTCCCGGCACGTGCTCGAGGTCTCCGCCCGCATCCGCCAGCGGACGCTGCGCCCGCTGCTGATGGCCCTCACCGGCACGCCGCTCATCAACGACATCGAGGACTTCCTCGCGATCTGGCAGTTCCTCGGCTGGATCAGCGACACCGAGCCCAGCGGAGAGCTGATGGCGGCGCTCGAGGCCAACGGCACGACGCCGATCGAGGCCGGCTTCTACCCGGCGGCGCGGCAGGCCGTCATCGAGATGGGCATCGTCCGCCGCCGCAAGGTCGACGTGGCCGCGGACATCCCCGCGCGTCGGGTCGCCGACCTGCCGGTGGAGCTCGAAGGCGCGCTCGGCCGCTCGATCCGCGACGCGGAGCGGGTGCTGGCACGACGCCTGGTGAAGCGGTACGAGAGCGCGCTGGCGGCGCGCGACTCCGGCCGCGTCCTGGACGGCATCGACCGGGAGCTCGTCCGCAAGGTCGCCGGGTGGGAGCGGCAGGACACGAACGAGAAGAGCAGCGACGAGAACGTCTTCAGCATGATGCGGCGGATCGGCCAGGCCAAGGCCGTCCTCGCCGCCGACTACGCCGCGCAGCTAGCCCGCAACGTCGGCAAGGTCGTCTTCTTCGCCAAGCACGTCGACGTCATGGACGCCGCCGAGGAGACGTTCGCACAGCGCGGCATCCGGTACACCTCGATCCGGGGCGACCAGACGCGCAAGAACCGGCAGGAGAGCATCGACGCGTTCACCACCGATCCGGACGTCGCGGTCGTCGTCTGCTCGCTCACCGCGGCTGGCGTCGGGCTCAACCTGCAGGTCGCCTCGAACGTCGTGCTCGCCGAGCTGTCGTGGACGGCAGCCGAGCAGACGCAGGCGATTGACCGGGTGCACCGCATCGGGCAGGACCAGCCGGTCACGGCGTGGCGCATCATCGCGGCGCAGACGATCGACGCCCGGATCGCCGAGCTCATCGACGACAAGGCCGGTCTGGCTGCCCGCGCCCTCGACGGGTCGGACGAGGAGCTGCCGTCGTCGGTCGACGTGCAGCTCGAGGCCCTCGTGGCACTGCTCACCGACGCCCTCGAGGCTGCCGGGCACTGACGCCGGACACGACGAGGCCCCGGACCGCTCGCGGTGCCGGGGCCTCGTGCCGTGCAGCGGCCTACAGCGGCGGGATCCCGCTGCGGTCCTGGTACTCCGTCGTCGCCTGGCCGGTGTACGTCGGCGCCGGGTCGACCGGGATGGCGGGCGCAACAGGAGCCGGGTACGGGTCCTGCGCCGTCTCCTTGACCGTCTGCGCGGACGACGCCGCCGTGGCCGCCACGGTGCTGGCCGCGTCGGTCGCGGTCGACTGCACGTCGGCGACGGCCGAGCCGGCCGTCTCCTGAACGGCTGCGACGGCGGACGTGCCGGCGTCCTTGACCGCAGCAGCGGCGTCGGCGACCTGCGGGGCGACCTGCTCCTTGATCTCGCCGGCGGCGGCCGTCAGCGTCTCCTTGACCGGCTCCTTGAAGTGGGCCGCCTGGTCGGTCAGCTGCGAGGCGATCTGCTGCTCCTTCTGCGTCGGGGGCAGCAGCGACGACAGCAGCCAGCCGACGCCGAACGCGACCGCGCCGGCGATCAGGGGGTTGCCGGACGCGGTGCTCTTGGCCGCCTGCGGCGCGGCCGCGACGGCGCCGGCAGCGCTGCTGGCGGCCGACCCCACGCCGTTGGCCGCCGTACCGGCCGCCGAGCCGACGCCGTG
>JAODNS010000291.1 GCA_025465145.1 Frankiales bacterium | reverse complement strand
GTCCAGCCGGCCGATCAGCGCGGCCCGCGCCTCGGGCCCGCGGCGGTCGAGCACCAGGCCGCCGGCGCTGGTCTCGTCCACCCGGCGCAGCGGCCGCCGGTGCGGCGGAGCGGGGGTGGGGGCCACCCCTGCACCTTACGGCGGGAAGGTCAGCGCGCCCGGCTGTACGAGAGGGAGATGACCTGCGCGCCGGGCAGGCCGATGCCGGTGCCGAGGTCCCAGCCGGACCGCTCCGCGGGCGCCATGCGTCGGGCCGTCAGCGTCGTCACCCGGGCGCCCGCGGCGACGAGCAGGTCGCGGGTGTGGATCCCCAGCGCCACGCCGCTCTCGCCGGTCGGCGCGTACAGGACGTCGACGCCGCCGAGCGCCGCGTCGACGAGCAGCAGCACGTCGTCCGGCAGCCCGACGGGGCTGACGAACGGAGCGGCGCAGTCGGTGGCCGCGTTCGTCTCGGCGGCCGTGGCCGCCCGTACCGCCGTCGCCTGCAGCGCCTCCAGCAGGCAGGCCGGGTCGACCGTGTCGCCGGCGCGCACCGCGACCGCGACGAAGTGCTCGGCGCCGTGGTCATCGGTCGCCAGGTAGCAGCGCACCGCCACGCACGCCTCCGGATCGACGCCCAGCGCGCGCGGCAGGTCGTCCGCGGACAGCACGCTGCCGCGCACCCGCACCATCTCGTGCGCGACCCCCGCGGCCAGCAGCTCGCGGTGCACGTCGAGGGCGCCTCTCATCGCCGAACACGATGACAGCGGTGCCGCGGCCCGGCAACCCACCTACCCTTGCGGCTCGTGTCCGCTCTGACCGAGGTGCAGCAGAACGCCGTGCGTGAGCTCATGCGCGTCTCGCCCGTCGCGGTCGAGCTGGGCGAGCGGTTCGCCGCCGCCGGGCACGCGCTGCACCTCGTCGGCGGGTCCGTGCGCGACGCGCTGCTCGGCCGGCTCGGCGACGACCTCGACCTGACGACCGACGCCCGGCCGGACCAGGTGCTCGCGCTGGTGGCGGGCTGGGCGGAGCAGACCTGGGACACCGGCATCGCGTTCGGCACCGTCGGTGTCCTCAAGCGCGGCTTCAAGCTCGAGGTCACGACCTACCGCGCGGAGGCCTACGACTCCTCCTCGCGCAACCCCGTCGTGACGTACGGCGACACCCTCGACGGCGACCTGTCGCGGCGCGACTTCACCGTCAACGCGATGGCGCTGGCCCTGCCGGACTGGCGCGCGCCGTCGGCGTTCGTCGACCTGTACGGCGGAATCGACGACCTGGCGGCGCGGGTCATCCGCACCCCCGGCACGGCAGAGGCGTCCTTCGGTGACGACCCGCTCCGGATGCTGCGGGCCGCCCGGTTCGCGTCCCAGCTCGGGTTCCGCGTGGACCCGTCCGTGGTCGCGGCCATGGCGGCCATGGCCGACCGGCTGGAGATCATCAGCGTCGAGCGGGTCCGCGAGGAGCTCACCCGGCTGCTCGTCGGAGCCGCTCCCCGGGCCGGCCTCGAGCTGCTCGTCGACACCGGCCTCGCCGCCTGGGTGCTGCCCGAGCTGCCCGCGCTGCGACTGGAGATCGACGAGCACCACCAGCACAAGGACGTGTACGAGCACACGCTGCAGGTGCTCGAGCGGGCCATCCGGCTGGAGACCGACGGTCCGGACCTGGTGCTGCGCCTGGCCGCCGTGCTGCACGACATCGGCAAGCCGGCGACCCGGCGGCACCAGCCCGGCGGCGGCGTCTCGTTCCACCACCACGAGGTCGTCGGCGCGAAGATGGCCCGCAAGCGGCTGCGCGCGCTGACCTACGGCAAGGACGTCGTCGAGCCGGTGTGCCGGCTCATCGACCTGCACCTGCGCTTCCACGGGTACGGGTCCGCCGGCTGGACCGACTCCGCCGTCCGCCGGTACGTCACCGACGCCGGCGACCAGCTCGACCGCCTGCACGCGCTGGTCCGGTCCGACTGCACCACCCGGAACCGCCGGCGCGCGGCCGCGCTCGCCGCGTCGTACGACGACCTGGAGGCGCGCATCGCCCGCCTCGCCGAGCAGGAGGAGCTGTCCAAGATCCGGCCCGACCTCGACGGGCACGCGGTGATGCAGCTGCTCGGCATCCCCGGCGGACCGCTGGTGCGGCAGGCGCTGGCCCACCTGCTGGAGCTCCGGCTCGAGCATGGTCCGCTGCCGCACGACGACGCCGTCGCCGCGCTGCTCGCCTGGGCCGCGGACAACGGCCTCAACCCGGCTGCCGGACCTGCCGAGTAGTCACTTCGGGCCATGGCGCTGCCGGGCTGCAGAACGCACCATGAGGGCATGACGGGCGTACTCGGGCAAGTCGGGCGCTCGACCGCGGTGCTCGCGGCCGGGTCGCTGCTGGCCGCCCTGGGCCTGTCCGCCTGCGGCACCGACGTCGCGAAGGCGGCCACGGTGCTGCGCGACGCCCGCGCCACGACGCTGCAGCTGCCGGACGGCTCCACCCGCGCGGCGAGCAGCGGCACGACCGTGCCGAAGGGCGCCACCGTCACGACCGGTCCCGGTGGCTCGGTCTCGCTCGTCACCGCCGGGCGCGTCGTGCTGCTCGGCTCGGAGACGGCCGTCTCCGTCTACGACGGCCGGCGCGAGCGGCTGCGCAAGGGCCTGGTCATGATCGACGCGCGCAAGGCC
>JAODNS010000265.1 GCA_025465145.1 Frankiales bacterium | reverse complement strand
CTCGACTCTGCTGCGCCGCGCCGAGACGGCCATGTCCTCGGCGCGCGACGTGCACGGCGGCCCCGTCGTCTGGGCGCCCGCGTACGAGATCACGGGCCAGCGTCGGCTCGCCGTCGTGACGGCATTGCGCGAGGCGCTCGCCACCGGGGCGATCGGCCTTGCCTACCAGCCCAAGATCGACGCCGCGAGCGGCGCCACGACGGGGGTCGAGGCGCTGGCCCGCTGGACCCATCCGGCGCTCGGCCCGATCGCACCCGACGAGTTCATCCCGCTGGCCGAGGCCTCCGGCCTCATGGGGCCGCTCACCAGCGGCGTGCTGCGGCAGGCCCTGACGGCGTGCCGCGGCTGGCAGCGGCGCGCCCGCAACGTCGGCGTCGCGGTCAACGTCAGCGCCGACACCGTCCTCGATCCCGCGTTCGTCACGGAGGTGGCGGCGATCCTGACGGCGGTCGGGGTCGAGCCGGGACTGCTGACGCTCGAGCTGACCGAGGGCGTCGTCGTCGCCGACCCGGCGCTGGCGGCGGTCCGGCTGGGCGAGCTGCGCGGCCTCGGCGTGAAGGTGTCGGTCGACGACTTCGGCACCGGGTACTCGTCGCTGACGTACCTCAAGGGCCTGCCCGTCGACGAGGTGAAGATCGACAAGGGCTTCGTGGACCAGCTCGTCGCGGACCCGGCCGACCGTGCCGTCGTGCGGGGCGTCGTCGACATCGCGCACACCCTCGGGTTGAAGGTCGTGGCCGAAGGCGTCGAGGACCAGGACCAGCACGACCTGCTGCGCGCCCTCGGCGTCGACGAGATCCAGGGCTACCTGCACGCCCGGCCGATGCCGGCCATCGAGGCCTCTCAGTGGCTGCGGCGCCGGGAGACGTCGAACCGGGCCTGAAAAGCGTTCCAGGGGCTGGGACCGGGTGTAGCACCACCCAGTCCCAGCCCCTGGACGTGGGCTGGGGCAGTCCGAGCTGTCAGGACTGCACGTCTACTTCCAGCTGTTCACGCGCATCTGTCCACCTCCACCTGGCCGCTGCCGGACTACTCCATCCGGCCCACTGGCGATCAAGGTAGGGAGTAATCGTGAGTTGCGCTAGTGGTTGATGTGACTCGGATCGGACATCTGGGGCGTATCCCCGTGGAAGTTCACCCTTTTGGCTCTACAGCAGGGGGCCGGACCGACCGAAGGGGCTAGCCCGTGCGCTCTGCCACAGGCCGCATGGACGGGACAGATCCGCCGCGTGGGGCACCGACCGGGCTACTCGACCAGCCCGGATGCGCGACGGGCAGCCAGGAAGACGTCGTCGAGCATGGCCTCCGTCAGCCGTCCCGTGAAGGTGTTCTGCTGGCTGACGTGGTAGCAGCCGATCACAGCCTGGCCGCTGTCGAGCTCGACCTGCACGCCGTGCCCGAAGGCGGGGGTACGGGCCGGCACCGCGGCCCCCGCGGCGCGCAAGGCCGACCACGTCGACGTCCAGCCGAACCCGCCCAGGACGACGAACGCCTTCGCGGTCGGCAGCAGGAAGCGCAGCTCCTGGTGCAGCCACGGCGCGCACGCGTCCCGCTCCGCGGGCGTCGGCTTGTTGGCGGGCGGAGCGCACCGGACGGGCAGCGTGATCCGGGTGTGCAGCAGCTCCTGGTCGTCGTACGCCGACACCGACGTCGGCTGCCGGGCGAGGCCGGCGCGGTGCAGCGCGGCGAACAGCCAGTCTCCGCTCCGGTCGCCCGTGAAGATCCGGCCGGTCCGGTTCCCGCCGTGCGCCGCCGGGGCGAGGCCCACGACGACGATCCGCGGCTTCGGGTCTCCCCATCCGGTGATCGGCCGGCCCCAGTACTGCTCGCCGGCGAAGGACGCGCGCGGGTTGGCGGCGACCTCCTCGCGCCACGCGACCAGCCGCGGGCAGGTCCGGCAGACGCTCGAGCGGGCGTCGACGCGATCCAGTGTCGGCGCGCTTGCGGCCAGCCGCTCGACCTCAGCTGCAGACCGCGCCACCGGCGTCGTCGCATCCGCGCGGTCGGTGGGGAACCCGGTGCCCGGTTCGATCACGGCGCGCTGGTGCCCTCCCGGCCGTACCGGTCCTCCAGCCGCACCACGTCGTCCAGCTCGGTCGTGGACGCCTCGAGCATGACCGTGTCGACCAGGGCCGTCACCCGGTGCCGTACGCCCGGGCGCAGGTGCACCGACTCCCCCGGCTCGAGGTCGAACTCCTCCAGCTGCGACTCGTGCTCGCCGACCTCCACCTTCAGCCGGCCGGAGAAGACGCTGATGGTCTCCTCCTTGCGCTCGTGGAACTGCAGCGACAGCGACTCGCCCTCGGTCACGTGGATGGTCTTGCCGGCGTAGCGGCCGTCGACCAGCGCGAACAGCCGCTCGTGCCCCCACGGCTTGTCGGTACGGGGGGCGGTGGTGACCCAGTCTGACTTCACGGGATGCTCCAGACGATGCCGTCGAGGATGTCGGACTCGCTGACCAGGACCTCGTCGACGTCGAGGCGATCGACCAGCGTGCGCAGGACGAGAGCGCCTGCGCCGATCACGTCGTTGCGGCCGGGGTGCATCGGACCCAGGCGCCCGCGCTGCTTCCTGGTCTGCCCCAGCAGGCTGCCCGTCACCCGCCGCACGTCGTCCGCGGAGATGCGCGACAGGTGGATCCGGTCGCGGTCGTACGCCTTCAGTCCGAGCGCCAGCGCGGCGACGGTCGTGACGGAGCCGGCCAGCCCGATGAACGTCTTCCTTTGTGCCACAGGCACATCCGCGCGTACGAGCTCCAGCGCGGCGTCGATGTCCGCCTCGGCCGCGGCCACCTGCTCCGGGGTCGGAGGGTCGTCGAGGAGGCGCCGTTCGGTCAGCCGTACGCAGCCCACGTCCACCGACCGCGCGGCCTTGACCTGGTCCGTGCCCAGCACGATCTCGGTCGACCCACCGCCGATGTCGGCGACGAGGAACGGGCCGAGCTCCCGGTCGAGCCCCCGGGTCGCGCCGTCGAAGGACAGCGCGGCCTCCTCTCCGCCGGAGATCACCTCCGGCTGCACGCCGAGCACCGCCTCGACCATCGCCACGAAGTCGCTGCGGTTCTCCGCATCGCGCGTGGCGCTGGTGGCGACCATCCGGATCCGCGCCACCCCGAGGTCGCGGCAGGTGGTGCCGTAGTCGACCAGCGCCTCGCGCGTACGGGCGAGTGCCTCAGGAGCGAGCCGTCCGGTGCGGTCGACCCCCTGCCCCAGCCGGACGACGCGCATCTCGCGATGGACGTCCCGCTTGGTCCCCTCGGACACGTCCGACACCAGCAGGCGGATCGAGTTGGTGCCGCAGTCCACCGCCGCGACGCGGCTCACGGGCTCACGCACGGGCCGCCCGCGCCCCAGTCGGGCAGCAGGTCGAGCGCCTCGTCGCCGAACGGGTTGACGCCGCGGCCGACGGCCAGCGCGTGCGCGACCAGCACGTGCAGGCACTTCACCCGGTTCGGCATGCCGCCCTGGTTCTCGCCGTGCCCGAGCCGGTCAAGAGCGTCGCGGCGGCCGACGTAGTCCTTCGCCGCCGCCTCGTACTGCGTCCGCAGCTCGTCGTCCTCCGCGAGCCGCGCCGTCATCGTCTTCATCAGGCCCTCGGACTCGAGCCGGCCGATCGCCGAGGCCGCCTTGGGGCAGGTCAGGTAGTACAGCGTCGGGAACGGCGTGCCGTCCTCGAGCCGCGGGTTCGTCTCGACGACATCGACGAGCCCGCAGGTGCAGCGGTGCGCGACGGCCCGCATCGCGCGCGGCCGGCGACCCAGCTGGGCCTCCACCACCGCGCGGTCCTCGTCGGAGAGCTCGCTCACCGCGGGGCGCGGACCTGCACGGGGCGGTCGGCGCTGCGCACACTGCCCCACAGCTGCGAGTACCACGGCGCCTCGGGTCCGGCCGGTGCGGCGGCCGCGCGCTGCGCGTCCTTCGGAGCAGCCGGCGCGGCGCTGGGCGCGATGACGACGTACGCCGTCTCCCCCGGCCGGACGAAGTGCAGCCGGTCGCGCGCGAGGGCGGCCACGTACGCCGGGTCCTCCAGCCGCGCCTTCTGCTCCTCCAGCGCCGCCACCCGGGCCCGCGCGGCGGCCTGCGCCTGCCGCAGCTCGGCGATCTCGCTGCGCTGGCCGAGGAACTCGCGCAGCGGCAGCGCCGCGCTCATCAGCAGCGCGCAGACCACGAGGCCGAGGACGGCGGCACGGGTGGTCAGCCCGGCAGCACGACGGGTCGGCTCAGGCTGACCCGCGGTCGCCTTGCTCGGGACACGCTTCGCCGCCCGGGCCGCGCGGCGGCGGCTCGAGTCGGGGCGGCGGTTGGTGCCCACGGGTCAGACGCTGCCCTCGCCCGCGGTGAAGCGGGGGAACGCGCCGGCACCGGCGTAGCGGGCCGCCTCGTCCAGCTCCTCCTCGATGCGGAGCAGCTGGTTGTACTTCGCGACGCGCTCCGACCGGGCCTGGGCCCCGGTCTTGATCTGGCCGCAGTCCGTGGCGACGGCCAGGTCGGCGATCGTCGTGTCCTCGGTCTCGCCGGAGCGGTGGCTCATCATGCAGCGGTAGCCGCTGCGGTGCGCGAGCTGCACGGCGTCGAGCGTCTCGGTCAGCGTCCCGATCTGGTTCACCTTGACCAGCAGCGCGTTGGCGGTGCCCTTGCCGATCCCCTCGGCCAGGCGCTGCGGGTTGGTGACGAACAGGTCGTCGCCCACGATCTGCACCTTCGCGCCGAGCACCGCGGTCATCCGCGCCCAGCCGTCCCAGTCACCCTCGGACAGCGGGTCCTCGATGGAGACGATCGGGTACGACGCGACGAGGTCGGCGTAGTACTCGGTCATCTGGTCGGCCGTCTTCGCGCCGCCCTCGAACCGGTACGCGCCGTCCTCGTAGAACTCCGTCGCGGCGACGTCCAGCGCGAGCGCGATGTCGCGGCCGGGGGTGAGCCCGGTGGCACTGATGGCCTCGAGGATGAGGTCGAGCGCGTCGCGGTTGGCCGGCAGGTCGGGAGCGAAGCCGCCCTCGTCGCCGACGCTCGTCGTGAGGCCGCGGGCCTTCAGGACGCTCTTGAGCGAGTGGTAGACCTCCGCGCCCCAGCGCAGCGCCTCGGCGAACGTCGGCGCGCCGATCGGAGCGACCATGAACTCCTGGACGTCGACGTTGGTGTCCGCGTGCGCGCCGCCGTTGAGGATGTTGAGCATCGGCACCGGCAGCACGTGCGCGTTCGGCCCCCCGACGTAGCGGAACAGCGGCAGGCCGCAGGACTCGGCGGCCGCGCGGGCGACGGCGAGGCTGACGCCGAGCGTCGCGTTGGCGCCCAGGCGGCTCTTCTCCGGCGTGCCGTCGAGGTCGAGCAGCTCCTGGTCGATGATCCGCTGCTCGGTCGCCTCGATGCCGATGAGCTCCGGGCCGATGGTCTCGAGGACCGCCTCGACTGCCTTCTGGACGCCCTTGCCGGCGTAGCGACCGCTGTCGCCGTCGCGCAGCTCGACCGCCTCGTACGCGCCGGTGCTCGCCCCGCTGGGGACCGCGGCCCGGGCGAGGGTCCCGTCGTCGAGGGCCACCTCGACCTCGACGGTGGGGTTGCCGCGCGAGTCGAGGATCTCGCGGGCGCCGACGGCCTCGATGGAGGGCACGGTTCTCCTGGGTTCGTGGGTCAGCAGAGGTCCGGCCGAGCGTACCGGCGGGGGTTTGTCCTGCTCCGCAGGCTGGCCGTGCCCCTCCCCTTCCGTCCGGCGGACGGTAGAGCCGCCCCGCGGCGGTGCCCGGACGCAAGGGGAGGAGAGGACCGTCCTCGGCCCCAAGGCTGGCCGCGCCCCTGCCTTGCGTCCGGCAGACGGTAGAGCCGCCCCGCGGCGGTGCCCGGACGCAACGGGCAGGAGCGGCCCGCGCGGGCCAGCCCGGCGGGGTCAGGCGCGGAACAGGCGGCAGCCCGCGCTGACGCGGCCCGTGCCGGAGGTACGCAGGTAGAAGCCGCGCGCGCCGTCCTGCAGGTCGGCCAGCGCCGCCAGCACGTCCGGACCAGTGCCGTCGGCGCGCAGGCAGAACCGCGAGAACTCGACACACGGCGGCGCCGGCTCGGCCGACAGCTCCAGCAGCCCGTCGTCGGTCTCGAGCCGGACGTCCCCGAGCACGTCCACGCCCTCGTCCAGCAGCAGCGACTCGCCCGCGATGCCGTCGACGAGGTGCAGCCCGAACCGCGCACGCAGCGCGTCGTACCGCGGTCGGGTCATCACCGACAGCCCGTTGCGCAGCTTGACGTTCCGGCTGTCGGGGTGGTCCGCGTGGTGCACGTCGAGCACCCCGGCGGCGGTGACGCCCCGCGCCGCGACCTCCAACGCCGGCACCTCCAGCAGCGGGGCAGGGTCGTAGACGCGCCCGCCGGCCGGGCCCGGCTTGAGCCGCGACCGCTGCACCTGCAGCCGCACGACCGTCCCGATCAGTTCCACCGCGCCGCCCACTCGTCCGGCGCGAGGCCCTCCGGGTTCGCCCGCTCGAGCTCGGCCAGCCGGTCCCGGTACGACCGGGCCACCGTGCGCAGCTCCACCTCCGGGTCGAGCCCCTCCGCGCGGCAGCGCTGGACCAGCGACCAGAGCTCTCCCCCGAGTCCGTCGTACGACGGGACGGGAGCCCCGAGGCGGCTGCCGCGCTTCTGCAGCTTCGCCGCGAGCGACAGCGCCGGCTGGCCGAGTGGGACGCCCTCGGTCACGGACGTGCGTCCCTTCTCGGCCGTCTTCAGCTGCTCCCACGTCGCCTCGACGTCGTCCGCGGACGCGCCCGCGAACACGTGCGGGTGCCGGCGGACGAGCTTGTCCACCAGGTCGCGCGCGACGTCGTCGATCGAGAACGCCTCGGCGATCCGCGCGTGGAAGACGATCTGCAGCAGGACGTCGCCGAGCTCCTCGCGCAGGTCGGTGACGCTGCCGTCTTCGATCGCCTCGTACGCCTCGTACGCCTCCTCGAGCAGGTACGGCTTCAGACTGTCGTGCGTCTGCTCCGCGTCCCACGGGCAGCCGCCCGGCGAGCGCAGCCGGTCCATGACGGAGACCACGTCCAGCAGCGTCGATCCGGGCAGCTCGTACGCGCCGTAGACCACCTCGAGCGTCACCGGCGACGTCAGCGTCAGCATGCCGAGCCGGCGGGCGAGGTCCTCCTCGCCGGTCCCGGTCAGCCACACGACGTCCTCGCCGCTGGCCGCGCGCGCGTGCAGGTCCTCCGCCGTCAGTGGCTCCACCGCGACCAGGACCCCGGCGTCGCGCAGGTACGGCAGCTGCGGGTGCTCGGCGTCCGCAGTGCGCACCGGCGCCGACCGCAGCACCTCCCAGGCCGGCCAGGACAGCAGGCCGGGCGGCGTCCGCGACGAGGTGACGACGAGGACGAGCCGCCCCGCGGTCACCCCTGCGGCTGCTCTTCCACGGAGACCTCGTCGCCGCCGGGAGCAGGGCTGGTCACGCCGTTGTCGGTGATCTCCTCGACGCTGCCCTGGGTCGGGTCCCACCGGCCGAACCGCGGGTTGACCTTCACGCCCAGGTCCTTGCTCACC
The DNA here is from genome assembly GCA_025465145.1 of Frankiales bacterium. Lineage (GTDB taxonomy): Bacteria > Actinomycetota > Actinomycetes > Mycobacteriales > SCTD01 > RYN-124. The sequence goes on along the minus strand of JAODNS010000265.1, from coordinate 1,848 downwards.
TCGGCCAGCAGTTCGGTCGTGCGGGTCTCGCGCTCCTTCTGCAGGGCCGCGCGCCGCAGGTTCGGCGTCGCCTGCGCGAGCGTCGTGGTCTTGCGCTCGATGACGTGCACGACGTGGAAGCCGAACTCGGTCTTCACGACGAGGTACGTCGGGGGCTTCGCCCCGAACACGGCGTCCTCGAACGCCTTGACGAACTGGCCGCGACCGGCGAAGCCGAGGTCGCCGCCCTTGTCCTTGTTCGAGGTGTCGGTCGAGAACTTCGCCGCCAGCGCCGCGAACTGCGTCGGGTCGGCCTTCACCTGGCCCAGGATGCCCTCGGCCTGCTTCTGGGCCGGCACCAGGATGTGCGCCGTGTGGACGGTGTCGTTCTGTGCAGCCTGCTGGGAGAACAGCTGCTCGAGCTGCTCCTGCGGCACCTCGACATCGGCGGTCAGCTTGTCGGCGAGCGCGTCGTTGAGGACGACGTCGCTGACGAACCGCTCCAGGTCCTGCTTGGCGATCCCGTTCTGCGCTGCCTGCTGCTCGAGCTGCTGACGTCCGCCGGCCTGCTGCTCGAACTCGGCGAACTTGGCGTCGATCGCGCCGGAGGAGACGGCGACGCCCTTGCGTCGCGCCGCCTCGGTGAGGACGACGTGGTTGATCATCCGAGCGAGCGACTGCCGCTCGTACGAGGCGCGGTCGGCACCGAGCTGCTGCTGCGCCTGCGGGTCGGCGAGGCCGCGGGAGACGTACCCGCTCAGGTCGCTGATCGGGATGCGGGTGTCTCCGATGGTGGCGGCGGCGCCGGAGCGGACCGGGCTGTCGCCGCACCCGCTCAGGGCCACGACGGCCACGGCAGCGGTCGCGAGCAGCCGGTTCCGGGCACGGAGCCGGCGGGAGGTGCGGGTCACGAGCGGAACTCCTCGGGTTCGGGGCATCGGTACCAGTTTCCCACGATCACGTGGCGGCGGCTGCGGCGACCGACTCGCCCAGCACCGCGTCCAGCAGCGCACGCGCCCAGTTGAGCAGCTCGACGTCGCGGATCGGCTGGCCTCCGATGCGCGCCGTCTTCGGCCTCGGCACCAGCGCGGTGTCCACGGTCTGCTTGACGATCGTGCCGGGGAACAGCCGCTGCAGGCGCATTCCCTGCGACTCGCGCAGCTTCATGGGCGCGAACCGGATCGCGTTGCCCTGCAGGGTCACCTCGGTGATCCCGTACTGCTTGGCGTGCACCCGGAACGACGCGACGGCCAGCAGGTTCTCGACCGGCGTCGGGACAGGCCCGTACCGGTCGGTGAGCTCGTCCCGCACCGCCGTGATGGCCGCGTCGTCGCCGGCAGCCGCGAGCCGCCGGTACGCCTCGAGACGCAGCCGCTCGCCGGGCACGTACTCGTGCGGCAGGTGCGCGTCGATCGGCAGGTCGACCTTCGTCTCGACCTGCTCCGGCTCGTCCGCCAGACTGCCGCCCTTCTTGAAGTCCGATACCGCCTCGCCGACCAGCCGCATGTAGAGGTCGAAGCCGACGCTGGCGATGTGACCGGACTGCTCGCCGCCGAGCAGGTTGCCCGCGCCGCGGATCTCCAGGTCCTTCATCGCGACGGCCATACCCGCGCCGATCTCGGTGTTCTGCGCGATGGTCGCCAGCCGGTCGTACGCCGTCTCCGTGAGCGGCTTCTCCGCCGGGTAGGTGAAGTACGCGTAGGCGCGCTCGCGGCCACGACCGACGCGGCCGCGGATCTGGTGCAGCTGCGACAGGCCGAAGGCGTCGGCGCGCTCGACGATCAGCGTGTTGGCGTTGGGGATGTCCAGGCCGCTCTCGACGATCGTGGTGCAGACGAGGACGTCGAAGCTCTTCTCCCAGAACCCGAC
>JAODNS010000224.1 GCA_025465145.1 Frankiales bacterium | reverse complement strand
GACCGTGCGCTCCTCGTCGCCGGTGCCGTCGACCAGCGCCCGCAGCCGCTCAGGTTCGCCGAACAGCTCGACGAGCCCCGGCAGCCCGACCGCGCCGGCGGCCTCCGCGATGGGCTGGACCTGCCGGTCGCTGTGCCGCGCGAAGCACTGCGCGAGCGGCCGGCCCAGGCCGGCCGGGTTGCTGCCGACCACGTCCCGGACGGCGCCGACGACGTGCACGGCGTCGTTCTCGCCCCACACGAGGGCGAGGTCCCGCAGCCGGGTCAGGCCGTCGCCGACGTACCCCTTCGCCTCACCGGCGAGCTCGCAGAGCCGGTCGTACGACGTCGTCGTCTCGGACAGGACGAGCCCGTCGAGCAGCGCGAGCGGGAACGCCTCCAGGTGCTCGAGCGCGCGCAGGACGGACAGGCGGACGGCGGCGCGCGCAGCCAGGACGCCCATGTCCGGAGGCACCGGAGCGGCCAGGTCGGGCCGGGCCTGGAGCAGCCGGGCGAGCCGGTCGTCCGGCCACCCCCGGAGCTCGTCGGCGAGGCTGCGCATCCGGACGACGCTAGTCGGGTACGGCGGCACCATGACCGACAGCGAGCGGGACCTGGTGGCCGAGGAAGGCGTCGACGAGGGGTCGGCGAAGATGTCGAGCGAGGGCGACGCTGGTCCGGACGTGGACGGGGTCGGCCCGTCCGCCGCAGGCGGACCCGTCAACGACGAGCAGGACGCGGCGCCCGATCTCGTGGAGACGCCCGAGTCCCGGCAGGCGCAACACGGTCAGCAGCTGCAGGCCGGGGAGGGCTAGCAGCAGGCAGGAAACGCGCGCAGCACGTCGAACCGGTCAGGCATGTCGCGCACGACCGCTCTCGCCCTGATCCTCACGTCCGCCCTCGCTGCGGGCGCCGGCGTCGCCACCGCCTCGACCGGCACCCCCGCCGTCACCTCGGGAGTCCGTCCCGGACCCGCGATCCTCTACGCGCCGCCCGCGAAGGCGCCGCAGCTGGAGAACGTCGACGGCTGGAAGGCCGAGCCGATCCTCATCTCCGGCGCGCACTCCTACCGCGACGGCGAGTGGCTGTACCAGGACTTCCTCAGCGATGACCACGGCGCCACCGGGAGCAAGGACCCGAACGACCCGTACGGCATCTCCGCGCACCTGTACTCGCCCGCCGGCGGCACGTTCACGTACCCGACCGACAAGGTCTACGCGAACAACGCCGCGGATCTGGTCGAGCTGCGCGTCCGGCCGATGCGGAGCGCGACCGCCTTCCGCGTCACGCTGAACACGCTGTTGGACGCCAAGCGGACGGCCTTCACCCTCGCGCTCGGCGGCGGCGCCTCCGTCGCGTGGCCCCACGGCGCCGGCGTCTCGAGCCCCGGCACGCTGTTCGTCACCTGGCACGGCAGTGCCGTCGACGCCGTGGACGCCGCCGGCAAGGCGGTCGCGGGCGCAACCGCGAAGGTCGACCTGCTCCGCCGGCAGGTCACGGTCTCCGTGCCGCACAGTGCGATCAACCCCGGCGCCGGCAAGCTCCGCACCTCGGTCGGCGTCGGCCTCTGGGACGTCGACGGCGGCACGTACCTCAAGCCCGGCACCGGGTCGGCGACGGCGGACACCCCCGGTGGCGGCACGCCCAACGGCGTCGCCATCGTCAACGTCGGCCCGCGCCTGGACGAGCCGCTCCCGCTCATCGCCGGCGCCACCATGGCCGACACCGCGGTCGGCGGCGCGGCCCTCGCCCCCTGGTGGCGCGAGCGGACCCAGTCGCTGCAGCTGACGCGCGGTGACGTGACCCCCTTCGCAGTCGAGGTCGACTTCGGCAAGCTGGCCAGGAAGGTCCGCGACGACAGCGGCGTGCCGAAGACCGGCCCGATGAACCGGATCCTCGCCAGCCACTACAGCTTCGGCCAGGGCATCGACCCGACGAAGGTCTGCTTCGACCTGGCCGCGAGCTTCAACGCCGGGTCCACGTGCGTCGGCCGCAACGTCGGACAGCTGCAGCCGTACGCGCTGTACGTGCCCGCCAAGCCGGTCCCCGCCAAGGGCTACGGCATGACGCTGCTGCTGCACTCGCTGTCGGCCAACTACAACCAGTACTCCGCCAGCAAGAACCAGTCGCAGCTGGGCGACCGCGGCGCCGGCTCCCTCGTCGTCACCCCCGGCGGCCGAGGCCCGGACGGCTTCTACCAGGGCATCGCGGAGGCGGACACCTTCGAGACGTGGGCCGATGTCGCGCGTCACTACGCGGTTGACCCGGACTGGTCGGTCGTCAGCGGCTACTCGATGGGCGGCTTCGGCACGTACCGCCTGCTGGCCCGCTGGCCCGACCTGTTCTCGCGCGGCTTCTCCGTCGTCGGCGAGCCGGGCAGCGTCGACGACCAGCTCGTCTCGCTCCGCAACACCCCCCTGCTCGCCTGGAACTCCGCAGAGGACGAGCTCGTGAACATCAACACCAGCGAGCAGGCGGTGAACGACAACACCGCCGCCGGGATCCGCTTCGAGGAGGACAAGTTCGTCACCGCCGACCACCTGACGCTGGCGGCGAACGACGAGTACGGGCCGGGTGCCGCCTTCCTCGGCACCGGCAAGGTCGACCGCAACCCGTACCACGTGACGTACGTTGTCGACCCGCGCGAGGACAACGCGGTGGCCACCGCCGTCGCCGACCACGCGTACTGGCTGTCCGGCCTGAAGACACGCAAGGCGGGCAACGGCACCGTCGACGCCGTCTCCGCGGCCTTCGGCACGACGGACGCGCCGGTGCTCGGCGTCCAGCCGGGTGCCGGCGTCCTGACCGGCGGGGAGATCCCGGCGATGGCGTACGTCTCGCGCTCGCAGCAGTGGGGGCCGTTCGGCAAGGCCCCCAAGGCCGACGCGCTGCGGCTGACCGTGACCAACCTCGAGAACGTCACCGTCGATGTGGCGCGGGCCGGTCTGACCTGCGGCGCGAAGGTCACCGTCAAGAGCGACGGACCGGTCGACGTCGTGCTCGCCGGCTGCGGGAAGACGCTGCACCTCTAGTCTCGGGCTGTGCCGCTGACCGTCGGATTCGACCTGGACATGACGCTGGTCGACACCCGGCCGGGCGTGCACTGGTCGATGACGCGGCTGTCCGAGGAGCTCGGCGTGCCGATCGACGCGGACGTCGTCGTCAGCAGGCTGGGGCCGCCGCTCGAGGTCGAGCTGGCGCACTGGCTGCCGGAGTCGCAGGTGTCCGCCGCGGCAGACCGGTTCCGTCAGCTGATGGCCGAGGCCGGCGCGGCCAACTGCAGCGCGCTGCGCGGAGCCGCGGAGGCTGTCGCGGCTGTCCGCGGGTCCGCCGGGCGGGTCGTCGTGGTGACCGCGAAGCAGGCCGTGCTGGCCGAGCAGACGCTCGCCGCGGTCGGGCTCGAGGTCGACGCGGTGCACGGCTGGTTGTGGGGCGCGGCCAAGGGCGAGGCGCTGTTGACCGAGGGTGCGGCGGTCTACGTGGGGGACCACCCGCACGACGTGGACGGCGCCCGGGTCGCCGGCGCGCTGAGCGTGGGCGTGCGAACCGGCGGTACGCCGCCGCTCGAGGCCGACGTGCTGCTCGACGACCTGACCGACTTCCCCGCCTGGTGGTCCGGCCTCGACGCGCGACTCGCGCGGCTGGACGCTCGGCTGCGCGAGCTCGGCTCCGTGCTCGTCGCCTTCTCGGGGGGCGCGGACTCGGCCTTCCTGCTCGCGGCAGCCGTGCGGACGCTCGGGCCGGACCGGGTCGTCGCGGCCACCGCGGTCAGCCCGTCGCTGGCCGCGGCCGAGCTGCCGGCCGCCGCCGCGTACGCCGAGGGGCTGGGGGTGCGGCACCTGACGCCGGGGACGGACGAGGGCTCGCGGCCCGGGTACGTGGCCAATGCCGGTGACCGCTGCTTCCACTGCAAGGCGACGCTGCTGGACACGCTGCGGCCGCTCGCCGTGTCGCTGGGGCTCGCCCACGTCGCGACCGGTACCAACGCGGACGACGCCCTCGCCGGGTTCCGCCCGGGCATCCGTGCGGCCGCCGAGCGGGGTGCGGCGACTCCGCTGCTGGACTCCGAGCTGACGAAGGAGCAGATCCGCGAGGCGTCGCGGCGCTGGGGCCTCGTCACCGCCGACAAGTCGGCGCTGGCGTGCCTCGCGAGTCGGATCGCGTACGGCGTGCAGGTCACGCCGTCCCGGCTGGCGCGGGTCGACGCGGCGGAGACCGCGCTGCGCGCGCACCTCGGCGAGCTGGTCACCGACCTGCGGGTGCGCGACCTCGGCGACGGAGCGGCGCGGGTCGAGCTCGACGCGGTGGCCCTGGCCGCAGTGGACGAGCAGGCGCTGGAGCTGGTGCGGGCGAGTGGGTTCGAGACGGTCAGCGTCGCCGCGTACCGGAGCGGGTCGATGAACGACGCGCTCCTCGCAGCAGACCGCTGAGGGCGACGCCCAGGCCGAGCGGCATGAGGAGCGTTCCCAGCGTCAGCGCGAGCGGGGCGTTGCTGCGGCCGAGGAAGAACGGCACGACGACGACCAGTGCGGCCAGCAGTCCCAGGCCGAAGAGGACGGCCCCGACCTGGACCAGCCGCTCACCGGGAGCGGGCGGTGTGGGCGCGACGTGGGACACGTTCCCAAGGCTAGCCGGCTAGCCTGGACCGTTCGACTCAGGAGGTCTGCGGTGCCCACCGGCAAGGTGAAGTTCTACGACAAGGACAAGGGCTTCGGCTTCGTGTCCCGCGACGACGGCGGCGACGTGTTCGTGCCGTCCTCCGCGCTGCCTGACGGCGTGGACGAGCTCAAGACGGGAACGCGGCTCGAGTTCGGCGTGGCCGCCGGCAAGCGCGGCGAGCAGGCGCTGTCCGTGCGCGTCCTGGACGCCCCGCCGCAGCTGGCCGCCGCGCGCCGCTCGCCCGACGAGCTGCAGCTCATGGTCGAGGACATGATCAAGCTGCTCGAGGCGAAGGTGCAGCCGTCGCTGCGGCGCGGCAAGCCGGTCGACCGCGAGACCGGCAAGCGGATCGCGACCATCATGCGGGCGATCGCGAGCGACCTCGAGGGCTGACCGCCGGGGGCCCAGTGGGGCCATCGTCAGGTCTTGGGGACGAGCACGAACTGCCAGTTGCCGACCGTCGGCGCATTGGTCTTGCCGTCGTCCAGCATCCGGACCTCCACCTTCAGCGGCCCGCTCTCGAACTGCGGCGTGAACGCGAAGTAGTGGCTGTCCTGCTTGCCGGACGCCTGGTCGTTGGCTGGGTCCTGGTCGTCGCCCGGCAGGACGACGACCCAGCCGGACTCGGCCAGCTCCTTGGCGACGTCGATGCCGACCTGCTGGCCCGGCTTCACCTCCAGCACGGTGGGCGCGGTGTCCTCGGCCGTCCGGCAGTTCTGCTGCTGCGCGCTCTGCCCCTCGAAGCAGTAGATGGTCGCGTCGGTGTGCACCGTGCTGCCGCTGCTGACCATCGACACGAGCGGCGTCGGCTGCTGGCACCCCGTCAGGGCGACCAGTGAGACCGCGGCGGACAGGCCCCCGACGAGGCGGGTTCGGGCGGTCATGCACGGCTCCGTTGCGGAAGGTGGTGGACTAGGGGCGTGCCAGGGATGAGACGCGTGCTGTCGAAGATATCCGGCGTGCTCGCCGGAGCGCGCGACGAGGGTTCCGAGGACGTTCGGGAGGACGAGGCTGTGACGGTGACCGAGGTCGCGAACGGCGACCCCGTCTGCGTGGGTGCGGTCGAGCTGGCGCGGGCCGCCGCCGTCGAGGTGGCCGGCCCTGCCGTCGGCGAGCACCTCGGGGTGGAGGTCGACGAGGCGCTCGTCGTCACGCACTCGTTCGCCACCACGGAGAAGGCCTACACCGGCTGGCGGTGGGCGGTCACGGTCGCCCGCGCCGACGGCGCGGACGAGGTGACCGTCGACGAGGTGGTGCTGCTGCCCGGCGGCGGCGCGCTGGTCTCGCCGCCGTGGGTCCCGTACGCCGACCGCGTCCAGCCCGGCGACCTGTCGCCCGGCGACCTGCTGCCGCCCAAGCCCGACGACCCGCGCCTGGTGCCGGCCTACGCCGACCCGGACGCCGAGCTGGCCGACGAGGTCCGGTGGGAGCTCGGCCTCGGCCGGGTGCGCGTGCTGTCACTGGACGGCCGCGCCGAAGCCGCCGAGCGCTGGTACGAGGGCGACCGCGGGCCGCTCGCTCCGATCGCCAAGGCCGCACCGGCCACCTGCTTCGACTGCGGCTTTCTCGTCCCGCTCGCGGGCTCGCTGCGGCAGGCGTTCGGCGTCTGCGCCAACGCGCTCGCGCCGGACGACTCACGGGTCGTCTCGTACGACCACGGCTGCGGCGCCCACAGCGAGGTGCTGGCCGCGCCGACCGTCGCCGCCGAGATGACGGTGGAGCACGACGAGATCGACATCGAGCACCACGCGCCGGCCGGGCACCCGCACGGCACCGTGGAGGACGACGACCCGGCCGAGCCGCTCGGCCACAGCTGACCCGCATGACGCTCAGCACCGAGGACGCCGGCGCCGACCTGTGCGCGTTCGTCGACGCGAGCCCGTCGCCGTTCCACGCCGTCGCCGAGATGGCGCGGCGGCTGACCGAGGGCGGTTTCACCGAGTTGTCCGAGCGCGACGTCTGGCAGCTCGCGCCGGGTGACCAGCGGTACGTCGTCCGCGACGGCGGCAGCATCGTCGCCTTCCGGGTCGGCACCGCGCCGGCCGCCGACGCGGGCCTGCGCCTGGTCGGCACGCACACCGACTCGCCCACCTTCAAGGTGCGGCCGCGGCACGAGGTGCGCCGGGCCGGGTACCGGCTCGTCGGCGTCGAGCCGTACGGCGGCCTGCTGGCGCACACCTGGCTGGACCGCGAGCTGACGGTCGCCGGCCGGCTGGCCCTGCGCGACGGCAGCGTCCACCGCGTCGTGCTGCCCAGCGGGGCGGTCCGCCTGCCGTCGCTGGCCATCCACCTGGACCGCAGCGTCCGGGACGGCCTCGTCCTGGACCCGCAGGCGCACCTGGTGCCGGTGTGGGGGCCGGACGTCGACGACGAGCCGTCGCTGCTGCAGGCGCTCGCCGCGGCCGCCGGTGTCGAGGCCGGCGACGTGATGGGCCACGACCTGGTCCTCGCCGACACGCAGCCGGCGGCCGCCACGGGCTCCGACGGCACGTGGGTCGCCGCGCCGCGGCTGGACAACCTCGGCTCCTGCCACAGCGGCACCCGCGCCCTGCTCGCCGCGCGCCCTCAGCCGCACACCCAGCTGCTGGTCGCCAACGACCACGAGGAGGTGGGCAGCGGCTCCGCGGAGGGTGCTCGCGGTTCCTTCCTCGCCGACGTCGTCGCGCGGATCGTCGCGGCCACCGGCGGCACCGGTCCGCAGGACCTGCACGTCGCCATCGCCCGGTCGCACCTCGCGTCTGCCGACATGGCGCACGCGCAGCACCCGACGCACGCCGAGCGGCACGAGCCGGCGCACACGCCGCTCCTCGGCGGTGGCCCGGTGCTCAAGGTCAACGCGAACCAGTCGTACGCGACCGACGCGCGCAGCGGCGCCTGGTTCACCACGCGCGCTGCCGAGATGGGCGTACCGGTGCAGCACTTCGTCACCCGCGCGGACCTGCCGTGCGGGTCGACCATCGGCCCGCTGACCGCGATGCGGCTCGGCATCTCTACTGTCGACATCGGCTCGCCGATGCTGGGCATGCACTCGTGCCGTGAGCTGGCGTCGGCCGCGGACGTGCCGCTGATGGTCCGGGCGCTGACCGCCTGCTTCGACATCGCCTGACCGGGTAGCGCGGAGCGCATGGGCTTCCGCGAGCACGTCGACCTGCAGGTGTCCGAGGGCCTCGTCGTCCTCGACGCGAGCGACCAGCACCTGAACCCGCACGGCACGGTCCACGGCGGCGTCCTCGCCACGATGATCGACGTCGCCATGGGTGAGGCGGTCGCGAGCGGCACCGACAAGGCGCCGGTCACGGTCAGCCTGACGGTGACCTACCTCGAGCCAGGGCAGCCGGGGCGGCTCGAGGCGCGGGCCAGCGTCCGCAAGCGCGGCAAGCGGCTGACGGTGGTCGAGGCGGAGGTGGTCCAGGACGGCGACGTCGTCGCCGACGCCCTGGCCACCTTCGCGACGGTCGGCTAGAGCTGCAGCGAGGTGATCGCGGTGAACTCCTCGAGCCCCAGCGCGCCGAGCTCCCGCCCGTAGCCGGACTGGCCGAAGCCGCCGAACGGCGCGGTCGGGTTGAACACGCCGCCGTTGACGCCGACCTGGCCCGTCCGGAGCCTGCGAGCGACGCGGATGGCCCGTTCGCGGTCGGCACCCCAGACCGCACCGGACAGCCCGTACGGCGTGCCGTTCGCGATCCGGATGGCCTCCTCGTCGCCGCCGTCGTACGGGACGACCGTCAGCACCGGACCGAACACCTCCTCCTGCTCGATCCGCGTACCGGCCTCGGCCAGCAGCACGGTCGGCTTCACGAAGAAGCCCTTCGGCAGGTTCTCCGGCTGCTCCGGCCCGCCGGCGACGAGCCGCGCTCCGTCGTCCACGGCCGAGCGGATGTAGTCGCGCACCCGCTCCTGCTGCACCTTCGACACGAGCGGCCCCTGCTGCGTCGCCGGGTCCAGCGGGTCCCCCATCGGCGCGAACTGCACGAACACCTCGAGGTTGCCGAGCACCTCGTCGATGACCGCGCGCGGCACCAGCAGGCGGGTCAGCGCTGAGCAGGTCTGGCCGGAGTTGATGAGACAGCCGGTCAGCGAGCCGGCGAGCGCGTTCGTCAGCGCGTCCCCGGTGAGGTCGTCCAGCAGGATGCTCGCGGACTTGCCGCCGAGCTCGAGCGACGTCCGCTTCGGACCGGCGGCGGCCAGCTCCGCGACCCGGCGCCCGGCGCGGGTCGACCCGGTGAACGACACCATGTCGACGAGCGGGTGCGACGCGATCGCCTCCCCAACCACCGGGCCGACGCCCGGCACGAGGTTGAACAGCCCGGCGGGCAGGCCGATCTCGTGCATCACCTCGGCCAGGATGTACGCGACACCCGGCACCAGCTCGGACGGCTTGACGACGACGGAGCAGCCGGCGGCCAGCGCGGGCGCGACCTTCGCCGCGATCTGGTGCAGCGGGTAGTTCCACGGCGTGATCGCGCCGACGACGCCGACCGGCTGACGGACCAGCAGCGAGTTGCCTGAGGTGCTCTCCCAGTCGAGGTGGCGTACCAGGTCCTCCTGCGACGCGAAGCTGATGATCGGCAGTCCCGCCTGCACCATGACGGCGATCTGCCACGGCGCGCCCATCTCGGTCGCCGCTGACAGCGCGATCTCCTGCTGCCGCGCCTGCAGCCCCTCGGCGATCTGCGTGCACGCCTTCACGCGGTCGTCGAGCGAGACCTGCGACCACTCCTCGAACGCGCGGCGGGCGGCCTTGGCCGCCTTGTCGACGTCCTCCGGCGTCCCCTCCGGGACCGTCCCGATGACCTCCTCGGTGAACGGGTTCGTGACCGGCAGCGTCCCGGTGCCCGTGGAGGCGATCCAGGCGCCGTCCACGTAGATCGTGTCGCGGGTGTGGTTCATGCAGATCTCCTAAGCGACCGGGGTCTCGTCGAGCACCGGGGCGGACGGGCTGGGGGACTCTGTGCCGACGATGTGCTCGGCAGTGCGGTGCGCGAGCGCCATGCAGGTGAGCATCGGGTTGGCGCCGGACGGCGTCGGGAACGCGCTGGTGTCGCCGATCCACACGCGCTTTGTGTCGTGCAGCTCTCCGCGCACGTCGGCCACCGACGTCGCCGGGTCGGCGCCCATGCGGGCCGAGCCCATCTGGTGGGCGCTGCCCATCGCGATGCCACCGGCGCCGAACGGCTTGGCGTACAGGTCGGCCAGCCACGCCTCGAGGTCGCCGCCGCGCACGAACGGGGGAGCAGTGGGGGTGTTGAGCCACAGCTCCTGCGCGCCGGCCGCGAGGTGCAGCTCGGCGAGCACGCGCAGCCCCTTGCGGACCTGCTCCTGGTCGCGCTCGTCGTCCAGCGAGTAGTGGTGGACTGCCTCGCCGGCCTCGTCGATGGTGACCGTGCCGCCGCCGTGGTCGCGAGTGATGAACAGCAGGTCGCTGATGTTGGCGAACTTCGCCATCAGCTCCTTGTGCTTCTTGCCGTTGGTCAGCGCGAGCTGGAAGGCGAAGACGCCCGGGTAGTACTGCGACCCCTCGACGAGCAGCCCGTAGCCGTCGCCCAGGTCGCGGAACTCGTCCATCACCGCGGCCTGCGGCGGGCCCCACCATGCGCGCTGGTCGTCCTCGTAGACGCCGAACATCCCGCTCGACGGGTGCAACCGCAGGTGCTGACCGACGTCCGGCCCACCGATGCCGGAGCGCAGCAGGACGGCCGGCGTCTCCAGCGCGCCGGCAGCGACGACGACGTCCTTCGCCTTCACCGTGACCGTGCGCGTCTCCAGCGTCGCCGGGTCGGTGTAGGTCGCCGCGACACCCGTCGCGCGGCCGTCCTCGTGCAGGACCCGCAACGCCTTGGTCGAGCACAGGATCCTGGCGCCGGCGTCGTACGCATCGCGCAGGTACGTCGTCAGCGTGCCGCGCTTGGCGCCGGTGACGTCGCCGAACTGCGTGTAGCCCGCGAGCTCCGGCTTGTGCCGCGCCGGGTCGACGTTGAGCGTCGCGGTGTGCCAGGACCAGCCGAGCGCCTTCGCCCCCTCGACCATCCGCTGGTGCGGGCCGTTGAGGTCGCTGCACTCCTGGTTCGCGCCCATCCGGGCGAGGACGGCCTCGAGGTGCCGGTCGAACTCGTCGGTGTCGAGGTCGGTCAGCCCGTGCTCGGCCGCCCACTCGCGGCGCACCTCGGGGCTCGGCGCCACGCAGTTCTGCCAGTTGATGGTCGTGCCGCCGCCGAGGGTGTGGCCGGCCAGCAGGCCGACGTTGCTGTCGGCCGTCAGCGCGACGCCGCCCTTGTACATCATCGCCTGCCCGGCGACGATCTCGAGCTGGTTGTAGTCGCGCTCGCTGGTGGCGATCCCGGCCTCGAGGACGACCACCTGCCTGCCCGCCGCCGCGACCACGCCTGCGATGGTGCCGCCGCCCGCGCCCGACCCGATGACGACGACATCGGTCTCCAGCACCTCGCCGTCGGTGGGGACGTACGGCGTGATGTACGGCTCGTCCTGCGGCGGCTGCACCTGCGGCCCGGGATAGCCGTACTGCGCCCAGAACGGGTTCTTGCCCTCCGCGTCCGGCAGCGCGTTCGCGAACAGGCAGGCCGCGCCGCGGAGCGTCTGCACACCCACGGCAGCCTCGGGCGCGAGCGCCGCCGCGCTGCCGAGGATCGCCTCGCGTGCGGCTCGCTCCTGATGCTGGAATCCGAGCGTCGCCATCCCGTCGAGCAGCTGCTGGATGCCGAGGAAGTCGGCCTCGGGCAGCACGGTGCTCAGGAACAGCTCGACCATCTCGTGCGTGCCGAGGGCGGAGCCGGGGGTGGACCAGAAGCCGGTCGGGTCGTCGTCGACCGGAAGCGCGGGGACGGCCGTGTCGACGAGGGCGCGCAGGACCTCGCGCTGGACGGGGGTGAGCTCGGGCAAGGCGTTACCTCCGGGGGCGACGGAGGCCACAGCGTTTCACCCTGCCGGCTACTCCGCCACCGTCCGGTCCCGCGCGATCGCGTCCCGCCGGCGCTGGCAGTACCGGACGCCGAGCAGCCCGAGCGCCAGCCCGTACGCGCACATCCCGATCCACCACATGCGGACGTCCGCGCCGGCCAGCCGCGCCACGGCCAGGACGAGCAGGGCAATACCCCACAGAGCGGTTCCGCCCGCCACGATCCGGACGTCGTCGGTCTCCAGCGGCTCCGGATCCGGGCGGCGCTCCATGTGCGGCACGGTACGCCCGGCGCGCGTCCACCGACGACGGCTCCCGCTCTGGGATCCTGCGGCCCATGACGACCCTGGACACGGCGCCGCCGAGCGCCGAGCAGCCCGCCGGCCGTAGCGGCTTCGACCGCTACTTCAAGATCACCGAACGCGGATCCACGATGCAGCGGGAGGTGCGCGGCGGGTTCGCCACGTTCTTCACGATGGCGTACATCGTGGTGCTCAACCCCCTCATCATCGGCACCGCGAAGGATGTCGACGGACGGATGCTCGGCATCCCGCGCGTGGCAGCGGCGACCGCGTTGGTCGCCGGTGTGCTCACCATCGCGATGGGCCTGGTCGGGCGGTATCCCTTCGCGCTCGCCACCGGCCTCGGCCTCAACGCCTTCGTCACCTTCTCCATCGCGTCCGAGATGAGCTGGGCCGACGCGATGGGCCTGGTCGTGCTCGAGGGACTCGTGATCACGCTGCTGGTGCTGCTCGGCTTCCGCGAGGCGGTGTTCAACGCGATCCCGATGCAGCTCAAGACCGCGATCAGCGTCGGCATCGGCCTGTTCATCGCGCTGATCGGGCTCGTCGACGCAGGCTTCGTCCGGCGTACCGACGCCGGTCCCGTGCCGGTCCAGCTCGGCGCCTCCGGGGAACTGCGCGGCTGGCCCACCGTCGTGTTCGTCATCGGCCTCGCCATCACGGCGGTGCTGGTGGCCCGCCGCACCCGCGGCGCGATCCTGCTCGGCATCATCGCCACGACCATCATCGCGATCGTCGTCGAGGCGGTCGTCGACATCGGGCCGTCCTTCACGCCGCCGGACAAGGTCAACCCGACCGGCTGGTCGCTCAACGTGCCGTCGCTGCCCGACAAGGTCGTGGGCTCGCCGGACCTGGGCCTGCTCGGCGACTTCTCCCTGTTCGGGGGCTTCGACCGCGTCGGCGCCGTCGCGGCCGTGCTGCTCGTGTTCACGCTGATGCTCGCCGACTTCTTCGACACGATGGGCACGGTCGTCGGCGTGGGCGCGGAGGCCGACCTACTGGACGAGGACGGCAGGCTGCCCGGTGCGGACCGCGTGCTGCTGGTCGACTCGCTCGCCGCAGCCGCCGGTGGCGCCGCCTCGGTCTCGTCGAACACGACGTACATCGAGTCGGCCGCGGGGGTCGGTGAGGGGGCTCGCACCGGCGTCGCCTCGCTCGTCACCGGGGCGCTGTTCCTGCTGGCGCTGTTCTTCACGCCGCTGGTGCAGATCGTGCCGTTCGAGGCGGCGTCGCCGGCGCTCGTCATCGTCGGGTTCCTGCTCATCACGCAGGTCAAGAACATCGACTTCGACGACTACGTCATCGCGATCCCCGCGTTCCTCACGATCGTCGTGATGCCGTTCACGTACTCGAGCACCAACGGCATCGGCGCCGGCTTCGTGTCGTACGCGCTGCTCAAGCTGACCTCGGGCCGCGCCCGCGACGTCCACCCGCTGCTGTGGCTGATCGCCGGGCTGTTCCTCGTCTACTTCGCGATCGACCCGATCCAGAGCGCGCTCGTCGACTAGCCCGTCCCGCCGCGGCCGGCCATCCCTCGCGGGGTGGCCGGCCGCGGCCGTTCCATCCGCCGCCCCAAAGGTGATCGAGGTGCTGGTCAGCACCGCCGCGAGCGCACGAGCTGCACCTTGATCACCTTCGGCTGCCGCTCCCGGCGACAACCGGCACCCACCTGCGCGGCGCCCGGGCGTCGCGCCGCGTGGCTCGGCGGCGGCGGGCCGACTGGATGCCGCTGCCGTTCCCAGCGCGCGCCGACTGCCGCGTTGCGCCCCGGCCAGCGGCCCGTTCGTGAGGCGCAACGCAGCACTCGGCGAAAGGCACTTGTCGTTAGCACAGGTAATGACCTAGGCTAACGACATGCCCACCTCCACCGACACCGCGCTGGCGAGCACGCTGCGGCTGTCCGTGATGCGGCTGGCCCGGCGGATGCGGGCGCAGCGGGCCGAGACGTCCCTGACGCTCTCCCAGCTGGCCGCCCTCGCCACCCTGGAGCGGCACGGCGCGCTCACTCCCGGCGAGCTGGCCGCGCACGAGAAGGTCCAGCCGCCGTCCATGACCCGACTGCTCGCGGTCCTCGAGGCGCGCGAGCTGGTGACCCGCGCTCCGCACCCCACCGACGGCCGGCAGGTCGTCGTCACCGCCAGCCCGGCCGGCTCGGCGATCCTGCGCGAGGACCGCCGGCGCCGCGACGCCTGGCTGGCGCAGCAGATGCGCGCCCTCGACCCGGAGGAGCTGGCCGTCCTGCGACAGGCTGCGGCGATCCTCGACACGCTGGCCGACTCGTGAGCAGCCCTACCTTCCGCAGCCTCAAGGTCCGCAACTACCGGCTGTTCGCCTCCGGCCAGATCGTGTCGCTGTCCGGCACCTGGGCGCAGCGGGTCGCGCAGGACTGGCTCGTCCTCGAGCTGTCCGGCAACTCCGGCCTCGCGCTCGGCATCACCACCGGGCTGCAGTTCCTCCCGGTCCTGCTGTTCGGACTGTACGGCGGCGTGCTGGCGGACCGGTACGACAAGCGCCTGCTGCTCATCGGCGCGCAGGTCGCCATGGGCGTCCTCGCTCTGGCGCTCGGGCTGCTCGACGTCACGGGCGTGGTCGAGCTGTGGCACGTCTACGCGCTCGCCTTCCTGCTCGGCCTGGCCAGCGTCGTGGACACGCCGGTGCGGCAGGCGTTCGTCGTCGAGATGGTCGGGCCGGACGACCTGCCCAACGCCGTCAGCCTCAACAGCGCGACGTTCAACCTGTCCCGCATCCTCGGCCCGGCTGCGGCGGGCGTCGCCATCAACGCGGTCGGCACCGGGCCGGTGTTCCTCGTCAACGCCGCCAGCTACGTCGCGGTCGTCGCCGGGCTGTACGCGATCCGCAGCAGCGAGCTGTTCGACGCTCGCCGGGTCGCCCGAGCGAAGGGGCAGCTCGTCGAGGGGCTGCGGTACGTCCGGTCGCGGGCCGACCTGCTGGTGCCGATCCTGCTCGTCGCCGTCATCGGCACCTTCGGGCTGAACTTCCAGCTCACCCTCGCGCTGATCGCGAAGCAGACGTTCGGCAAGGGCGCCGGCTCGTACGGCGCGCTCAGCGCGATGCTCGCTCTGGGCTCGCTGCTCGGCGCGCTCGGCAGCGCGCGCCGCGACGGGCCGCCGCAGAAGCGGGTGCTGTACGGCGCCGCGCTCGCGTTCGGCATCTGCGAGGTGCTGGTCGGCCTCGCCCCCACGTATGCCGTGATGTGCGTGCTCCTGGTGCCCACGGGCATGGCGGTGCTGACCTTCACCACGACGGCCAACGCCACCATCCAACTGAGCACCGCGCCCGAGATGCGCGGCCGGGTGATGGCGCTCTACGTGCTGGTGTTCCTCGGCGGCACCCCCTTCGGCGCGCCGGTCATCGGTGCGCTCGCGGAGGTGCTCGGCCCGCGCTCCAGCCTGCTCATCGGCGGCGGCGTCAGCGCGGCCGCCGCGGTCGCCGCGGGGCTCTACCTGAGCGCTCAGCGGGAGCGGACGCTCGTCGCCACCTAGCTGGTCTTGCTGCGGCGGACCAGGGGCGGGACGAACCACAGGACGGCCGTGCCGACTCCGAACAGGACGGCCACGGTCGTGGCCAGCGCGCTCGAGAACAGGACGTCGCTGACGAAGAGCAGGACGGCCGTGACGGTGAGCATCAGCAGGACGGTGCCGACGATCGCGTAGCCGCTGGACACCTTGACGACCCACGGCTTCTCGCCGCTGCGGAACAGCAGCCGGTGCGTGGCCACGGGTGCGACGAGCATCACCGCGGTGGCCGCCGCCAGCAGCAGCGCGGCGTAGAAGACGTCCTTCTGGAACGGCGTGACCTTCGCGAACCGCTGGGAGAACGGCACGGTGAGCAGGACGGAGAACAGCACCTGCACACCCGTCTGCGTGACTCGGAGCTCCTGCAGGATGTCGTCGAAGTTGCGGTCCGCGCGCTCGGCTGGGGACTCCTCCCGCGTGATGGGCTGCAGCTCGTCGTCGGACATGGCGGCGAACCTACGCTGAGCCGGTGCGGCTCTTCGTGCAGGTACGGCCGTCAGGCGAAGCTGTTGCGCACCTGCAGGCGCACCTGGGTCGGCTTCGCACCGGCAAGCCGGACCAGTGGCACGTGACGCTGGCCTTCCTCGGCGAGGTCGACGACGCGGACGCTCTGCATGACGGGCTGCAGGCCGCCGCCGACCTGCACCCGCCGTTTCGCCTGCGGCTGGCCGGCGGCGGCACCTTCGGGCCGCGCACCACCTGGGCCGGCGTTGCTGGCGACGTGGACGTGCTCCGCTCGCTGGCGCAGCACGTGCAGGACGCCTGCGACCTGGAGCCCAGGACGTACCGGCCGCACCTGACCGTGGGGCGGCTCGACCCGCGGCTGCTCGACGGCTACGAGGGGCCGGAGTTCCGGGTCGACGAGCTGCAGCTCGTGCAGAGCGTGCTGGGCAAGCGCGCGGTGCACACGGTGCTGCGCGCGTACCCGCTCTACCAGGCGTAGGCCTCCGGAGCCGGGCCGCCGGGACCCGGGAAGATCTCGTCCAGCCGCGCCAACGATGCGTCGTCCAGAGCGACATCCAGCGCCTTGAGCGACCCGGCCAGCTGGTCGGCCGTCCGCGGCCCCACGATCGGAGCGGTCACCGCCGTCTGGGCGAGCAGCCAGGCGAGCCCGACGTGCGCCGGGTCCTGGCCGAGCTCGTCGCAGAACGCCTCGTACGCCTCGATCGCGGGCCGGTTCTCCTCGAGCGCCTTCTGCGTCGCCTCGGAGGCCGACCTGCCCTCGGAGGTCTTGCGCAGGATGCCGCCGAGCAACCCGCGGTTCAGCGGCGACCAGGGGATGAGCCCGACGCCGTACTGCTCGCACGCCGGCACGACCTCGAGCTCCACCGTGCGGGTCATCAGGTTGTAGTAGCTCTGCTCGCTGACCAGGCCCAGCGAGTGGCGCGCTGCGGCCCGCTCGTTGCCGCGGGCGATGCCCCAGCCGGGGAAGTTCGACGAGCCGACGTACAGCACCTTGCCCTGCTGCTTGAGGACGTCGAACGCTTCCCAGAGCTCCTCCCACGGAGCGGACCGGTCGATGTGGTGCATCTGGTACAGGTCGATGTAGTCGGTCTGCAGCCGCTTCAGCGACGCGTCGCACTGCTGCCGGATCGCCAGCGCTGACAGGAACGTCTGGTTCGGCCAGTCGCCCATCCCGCCGTACAGCTTGGTCGCGAGCACGGTCTTCTCACGGCGTCCGCCGCCCTGGCCGAACCAGCGGCCGAGGATCTGCTCGGTGACGCCCTCGCCCGTCTTCCAGCCGTAGACGTTGGCTGTGTCCATGAAGTTGATGCCGGCGTCGAGCGCCTGGTCGAGGATCGCGTGCGAGTCCTCCTCCGTCGTCTGCGGGCCGAAGTTCATGGTCCCGAGGCACAGGCGCGAGACGCGCAGTCCGGTACGGCCGAGGTGCGTGTAGTCCATGCGCGGAACGTACGTCAGGGGCGGACCGGTAGGCCGTGCTCGAGCTCCACGAGGCGCCCCTGGGCCACCGCCTGTACCGCGGCCCGGGTACGTCGTGCGACCCGCTCCGACATCAGCACGTGCAGGTCGGCCGGCTCGACGAACCGGTACGACGCGAGCTCGTCCGGCGCGAGCCACAGCTCGGTCTCCGGTGCGAGGACGCCGCCGTCGTAGACGAACATCAGCGACTCGGTCCGGTCCGGCTCAGCTCCCTGCCACTCCATGCAGAGCATGCGGCCGAGCTCGATCCGCAGCCCGATCTCCTCCTCCACCTCCCGGACGCAGGCGGTCCGCGGCGACTCGTCCGCCTCCACCGCGCCGCCCGGCAGCTCCCAGTCCGGCTTGTACGTCGGCTCGACGACGAGCACGCGGCCGGCCTCATCGCGGAACAGCACACCCGCTCCCATCCGCTTGCGCGGGCGGCTGTTCCGGTACGCGGCAGGCTCCATCACGCGCCGAGCCACGTCCCGTCGTCGGCCAGCCGCGCGATCCGCACGTGCATCGACGTCCGCTGGTGCAGCGCGGCCTGCACGGCGCGGTGCAGGCCGTCGTCGAGGTACAGCTCGCCGAGCCACTCCACGACATGCCCGAACATGTCGCCGTAGAACGTCGAGTCCTCGGCGAGGAGCACGTCGAGGCGCAGCTCCGCCTTGACGGTGATGAGGTCGCAGAGCCGCACCTGGCGCGGCGGGATCTGCGCCCAGTCGCGCGAGGTGACCTCGGGCGCGGGGTAGGGCCGGCTGTCGAGCACGCCGCGGAACACCTTGCCGCCGGACGCCGGCCGGCGCGGGATCAGGGGGCGGGACACCTGCTCAGGATGCCCTGTCAGGACGCCGATCCGTCGCTGCGCCACGACTCCCACAGCGCCGCGTAGCTGCCGCCCCGCTCGATCAGCTCGTCGTGGCTGGCGAGCTCGGTGACCCGGCCGGCCTCGACGACCGCCACGCGGTCGGCGTCGTAGGCGGTGTGCAGCCGGTGCCCCACGGCGACGACCGTGCGCCCCTGCAGCACCGCGTCGGGCGATCGCTCGAGGTGCCGGGCGGCCCGCGGGTCGAGCAGGGCCGTGGCCTCGTCGAGCACCAGCGTGTGCGGATCGGCGAGCACGAGCCGGGCGAGCGCCACCTGCTGGGCCTGCGCAGGCGTGAGCGGGTGGCCGCCGGAGCCGACGCGGGTCTGCAGCCCGTCCGGCAGCTGCGCGTTCCAGTCGACCGCCTCCAGCGCCGCGAGCAGCTGCTCGTCCGTCGCGTCCTCGGCCGCCAGCCGGAGGTTGTCGGCCAGGGTGCCGACGAAGACGTGGTGCTCCTGCGTGACGAGCGCGACCTCACGCCGCAGGCGGTCGAGCGGCAGCTCCAGCAGCGGCACGCCACCGAGGTCGACGCGGCCGGTACGGGGTCCGTGGATGCCCGCGAGCAGCCGGCTCACGGTGGACTTGCCCGCGCCGCTCGGGCCGACGACCGCGAGCCGCTCGCCGGGACGGACGTCCAGGTCGAGCCCGTGCAGCACGTCCCGCCCCTCGACGTAGGAGAACCGCACGTCCTCCGCCCGCAGCCGCTCGTCCGCCGGCTCCCGGTCCGTCGGGTGCCGGTGACGGGCACGGCCGTCACGCCGACGAGCCGCGCCATCGAGGTCGCGCCGACCTGCAGCTCGTCGAGCCAGCCGAGCAGCCGGTCCAGCGGGTCGATGAGCTGCCGCACGTACAGCGTCACCGCCGTCACCTGACCGAGCGACGCGTGCCCGTGCGCGACCAGCACGCCACCCAGTCCGAGAACGGCCACCACCGGCAGCGCGAACGACGCGTCGACGACGGGGAACCAGATGCAGCGCAGCTTCAGGGTGTATCGCTCGGCGAGGTACGCGCGGCGGATGTCCTCGTCCCCGCGCTGCACCCGCCGCTCCTGCAGACCGAGCGCCTCGACGGTCCGCGCGCCGGTGACGGTCTCGGTCAGGCCGCCGTTCATCTGCGAGTACGTCGCCCGCTCCCGCAGGTAGCCGTCCGGTGCCCGCCGCAGGTACCACCGGGTGCTCAGCCACAGCGGCGGCACCACGACGAGCGCCGCCACCGCGACCTGCGGCCCGGCGACGAAGGCGGCCGCCACCGTGAGCACGGTGGTGAGCAGCGCGATCGCCACCTCGGGCACGGCGTACCGCACCGTGCGGGCGAGCTGGTCGACGTCTGACGTCATGCGGGTGAGCAGGTCGCCCGAGCCCGCGCTCTCCACGGTCGACAGCGGCAGGTCGACGACCCGCTCCAGGAACTCCTCGCGCAGGCCGGCGAACACCCGCTCCGCGAGCACCAGCGAGAGCCAGTGCGACCAGCGGGTGAGCACCGTCTGCAGCACGACGAAGGCGGCCAGCAGCAGGGCCACCCGGTCCACGGTCGTGCGGGTGGTGCCCTGCTGCACCTGCTCGACGAGGTGCCCGAGCAGCGGCGGTCCGGCCAGGCCGGCGACGGCGGCGAGGACGTCACAGCAGCAGGGTCAGCGCGATCGCCCGCGGGTGGCGGCGCAGGAGGGAACGGGCGTACGCGCGGACCTCGGCGCTGTGCGCGACCGGCAGGGCGGTGCTCATGAGCCGCCCCGCAGGACGAGGTCCCGGTAGCGCCCGGAGTCGCGGAGCAGCTGCGCGTGCGTCCCTTCCGCGGTGACGCGTCCACCGTCCAGCAGCAGGACGCGGTCGGCGTGCGCCGCGCGCCGACGAACGCGCGCGTGACCTTGTCGACCGCCTCGGTGAGCGTCCGCAGCGGGGTGAGCAGGAACGCGCTGTACCCGTAGAAGGCCACCAGCTCGCCCGCGCTGATCTCGCCCTCGACGGCGTACCGCGCGCCGAGCCAGGTCACCAGCGCGACGAACGTGCCGGGGACGAGGACCTGCGTCGCGTCCAGCAGCGACTGGCTGCGTGCCACCCGGACGCCGGCGGCGCGGACCCGCTGCGACTCCGCGCGGTACCGGCGGACGAAGGCGTCCTCGCCGCCGATGCCGCGCAGCACCCGCAGCCCGGCAACGGTGTCCGCGCCGAGGGAGGTGAGGTCGCCGACGACCCGTCGCTGCTCGGCCTGCCGGGCGTGCAGCGGTCGCAGCAGCGGGCCGAGCACCAGCCCGAACGCCGGCACGCCCAGCACGACGACGAGGCCGAGCGGCAGCGATGCGGTCAGCAGCAGCACGGCCACCAGGACGAAGGACACCACCGCGCCGGACAGCCGCGCGGTGATGTCCATCGACCGCGCGACGGCGAGGGTGTCGGTGGTCCCGACGCTGACGACGTCGCCCGTCGACAGCTGCGCCGGCAGCGCGGCGCCGAGGTGGGCGCTGTGCCGGACGAGCCACTGCTGCGTCCGGAACGTGGCGACGAGGAAGTTGGTGACGGCGAAGCGATGCCGCATCAGCCCGGCCGCCCCCTGGAGCAGCCCGTCGACGCCGAGGACGACGCACCAGCCGACGAGCTCGTCGGTGTCGCGCGCCGCCACGCCGTCGTCGATCGCCCGGCCGACGACGTACGGCAGCAGCGCCTGCGAGCCCATCCAGAGAATGCCGAACAAGGCGCCGCCGAGGATCGACAGCCGCTGCAGCGCCAGGACCCGGAGCAGGAACCGGCCGGGCGACCGGAGGTCCGGCGTACCGGGGTCGGTCAGGGGCAGCTGGCGCACTCGCTCCACCTAGGAGCGGGCGCGACGCCTTTTCCGGGCCAGCCGGCCGAGGGAGCCAGGACGGGCCGCTGACGCGAGGCAGGCCACGGCGAGCAGCAGCAGCGGCGCGCAGAACAACACCAGCAGCACCTGCACCCAGACCGGGTGGCCGCCGAACCGGGTCACCGCGGGGGACAGGCAGCCGAGCAGGACGGCGGCCAGGGTCACGTTGACGACCCGCGGTACCCAGGCCTGCCGCAGCGGCTCGGTCACGGCCTCTGCTCGACCACCCAGTCGATGCAGGCGGTGAGCGCCTCGACGTCCGCCGGCTCCACGGCCGGGAACATCGCCACGCGCAGCTGGTTGCGGCCGAGCTTGCGGTACGGCTCGACGTCGACCACGCCGTTGCTGCGCAGCGTCTTGGCCACCGCGGCGGCGTCGACCCGCTCGTCGAAGTCGATCGTCCCGATGACCTGCGACCGCTTGTCGACGTCGGCGACGAACGGCGTGGCGTACGGCGACTTCTCCGCCCACGTGTACAGCCGGCTCGACGAGTCGGCGGTCCGCTCGACGCACCAGGCGAGGCCGCCGTGGGCGTTCATCCACTCAACCTGCGTGGTCATCAGGTGGATCGTCGACAGCGACGGCGTGTTGTACGTCTGGTCCTTCGTGCTGTTGTCCAGCGCGATCGTCAGGTCGTACGACGCCGGCACGAACCGGCCGGTCTCGGCGATGCGCGCAACCCGCTCCAGCGCGGCCGGGGACATCAGCGCGAGCCACAGCCCGCCGTCGGACGCGAAGCACTTCTGCGGGGAGAAGTAGTAGACGTCGAACTCGCTGGCCTCGACGGGCAGCCCGCCGGCGCCCGAGGTCGCGTCGACCGCGACGAGCGCGCCGATGTCGGCACCCTCGACCCGCCGGATCGGCATCATCACGCCGGTCGAGGTCTCGTTGTGCGTCAGCGCGTACAGGTCGATCCCGGGCTCCGCCTTCGGCAGCGGGTGCGTGCCAGGCTCGCTCTTGGCGACCGAGGGGTCGTCCAGCCACGGCGCCGCCGCGGCAGCGGCAGCGAACTTCGACGAGAACTCGCCGAACGACAGGTGCTGCGACCGCTTCTCGATCAGTCCGAACGTGGCGATGTCCCAGAATTCGGTCGCGCCGCCGTTGCCGAGCGCGACCTCGTACCCGTCCGGCAGCGAGAACAGCTCGCGCAGCCCGGCGCGCAGCCGGCCGACGACGTCCTTCACCGGCGCCTGCCGGTGCGACGTGCCGAGGTACGACGTGCCCGTGGCGACGAGCGCCGCGAGCTGCTCCGGGCGCACCTTCGACGGGCCGGCGCCGAACCGGCCGTCCGCCGGCAGGAGCTCGCGGGGGATCGCCTGCATCAGACCTGGTTGCCGGCGGGCAGCGTGTCGGACGCGACGTCCGCGACCGGGCGCGGACCGGGGCCGACGTACTTGGCGCTCGGGCGGATCAGCTTGTTCAGCTTCTTCTGCTCGAGGATGTGCGCCGACCAGCCCGCGGTGCGGGCGCAGGTGAACATGGACGTGAACATGTGCGCGGGCACCTCGGCGAAGTCGAGGACGACCGCCGACCAGAACTCGACGTTCGTGCGCAGCGGGCGGTCCGGGTAGCGCTCGGCCAGCTCGGCGATCGCCGCCTGCTCGAGCGCGTCGGCCACCTCGTACCGCGTGGACCCGAGCTCCTTCGCGGTGCGGCGCAGCACGCGGGCGCGCGGGTCCTCGGCGCGGTAGACGCGGTGCCCGAAGCCCATGAGGCGCTCCTTGCGGTCGAGCAGGCCCTTCACGTACTTGACCGGGTCGCCCGACTTCTCGACCTCGTCGAGCATCGTCAGCACGCGCGAGGGCGCGCCGCCGTGCAGCGGGCCGGACAGCGCGCCGATGGCGCCGGAGATGGCGGCGGCCGCGTCGGCGCCCGTGGAGGCGATGACGCGCGCGGTGAACGTGGAGGCGTTCATGCCGTGCTCGGCGGCAGAGACGAAGTAGGCGTCGACAGCCTTCGTGTGCGCCGGGTCCGGCTCGCCCTTCCAACGGATCATGAACCGCTCGACGATGGTGCTCGCCTTGTCGACCTCGCGCTGCGGGACCATCGGCCGGCCGAGGCCACGCGCCGATTGCGCCACGAACGCCATCGCCATGACCGAGGTGCGGGCGAGGTCGTCGCGGATCTGGTCTACGTCGATGTCGAGCATCTGCTGCAGGCCCCAGGCGGGCGCGAGCATCGCGATCGCGGACTGCACGTCCACGCGGATGTCGCCGGAGTGGACGGGCAGCGGGAACGGCTCGGCGGGCGGCAGGCCGGGGTTGAACTTGCCGTCGACCAGCAGGCCCCAGACGTTGCCGAAGGAGACGTTGCCGACGAGGTCCTCGATGTCGACGCCGCGGTACCGGAGCGCGCTGCCCTCCTTGTCGGGCTCGGCGATCTCGGACTCGAAGGCGACGACGCCCTCCAGGCCCGGCTTGAAGACGGACTCGTCAGCCATGTGGCGGCTCCCTGTCGATGACGACGCGAGCGCCGCCGGGGGATCTCCCGTGCTGGTCATTCTGCCAGCGGGCGGGATCGACCTCCCGATGGCTAGCCTCGGCAGGTGCCTGACCCCACGCGCCTGGCCGCCCTCCGTCGCGAGTACGCCGCCGGTGGGCTGCCGGAGGCCGATCTGGCCGGCAGTTGGCACGAGCAGCTGGGCCGCTGGCTCGACGACGCGGACGCGGCCGGCGTGAACGAGCTCAACGCCGTCGTCCTCGCCACCGCGTCCGCCGACGGTCAGCCCAGCGCGCGCACCGTCCTGCTCAAGGCGTTCGACGACCGCGGCCTGGTGGTGTTCAGCAACTACGGCTCGCGCAAGGGCCGGGAGCTCACGGAGAACCCGACGGCGTCGCTCGTCATGCCGTACGTCGACCTCGAGCGGCAGGTCGTCGTGGTCGGCGCGGTGGAGCGGACGTCGGTAGAGGAGTCCGAGGCGTACTTCCGCACCCGGCCGCGCGGTGCGCAGATCAGCGTCTGGGCGTCGCGGCAGTCCTCTGTGGTGGCGTCGCGCGACGAGCTCGAGCAGCGGCACCGCGCGTTCGAGGAGCGGTTCGACGGCCAGGACGTGCCGCTGCCGGACTGGTGGGGCGGCCTGCGCCTCGTACCCGAGACGGTGGAGTTCTGGCAGGGGCGCAGCGACCGGCTGCACGACCGGCTCCGGTACCGCCGCACCGAGGACGGATGGGTCGTCGAGCGGCTGTCCCCGTGACGCTGCCCGGCCGACTTCGCCGGGCCGCGCTCGACGTCACCCCGCTGCGCACGGCGGCCTACCGGCGGCTGCTCATCGGCGACGCCGTCTCCGTCGTCGGCACGCAGATCACCGCGGTCGCCGTGCCGATCCAGGTGTACGAGCAGACGAGGTCCGCGGCGGCCGTCGGGTTCGTCGGCCTCGCCGGGCTGCTGCCGCTCATCGTGTTCGGGCTGTACGGAGGCGCGATCGCGGACGCCGTGGACCGCCGCCGGCTGGTGCTCATGACGACGGTCGGGCAGGCCGCGCTGTCGACCGTGCTGCTGCTGCAGGCGCTGGCCGGGCTGCACTCGACCGCGCTGCTGTACGTCGTCATCGCCGTCCAGGCGGCGCTGTTCTCGATGGACTCGCCTGCGCGCTCGGCCTTCACGCCGCGGCTGCTCCCCAAGGAGCTGCTGCCGGCGGCCAACGCGCTGCGGCAGGTGGAGTTCAACCTCGGCGTCACCATCGGGCCGCTGCTCGCGGGCGCCCTCGTCGCCGGCCCCGGGTACTCCTGGGCGTACGGCCTCGACGCGCTCACCTTCACCGCGTCGATCTGGGCCGTCGCCTCGCTGCCGCCGATGCCGCCCCACGGGGGAGGCCGTCGTGCCGGCACGGCCAGCGTGCTCGAGGGACTTGCCTTCCTGCGCACCCGCCCGGTGCTGCTCATGACGTTCGTCGTCGACCTGATCGCGATGGTCTTCGCGATGCCGCGCGCGCTGTTCCCATCGATCGCCCACGACGTGTACGGCGGCGGCGCGCAGACGGCCGGCGCGCTCTACTCCGCCCTGGCCGCAGGCGCGCTGCTCGGCGCGCTGTTCTCCGGCTGGTTCGGCCGGGTGCACCGCCAGGGCGTCGCCGTCCTGGCCGCGATCGTCGCGTGGGGGGTGTCCATCGCGCTGTTCGGCGCGACCAGCAGCCTCGCCTTCGGGCTGCTCATGCTGGCCTGTGCCGGCGCGTCCGACATGGTGTCCGCCGTCTTCCGCAACGCGATCCTGCAGACCGCCGCGCCGGACGAGATGCGCGGCCGGCTGGGCGGCGTCTTCATCGTCGTCGTGGCCGGCGGGCCGCGCCTCGGTGACGGCCGCGCCGGTCTCGGCGCCGAGCTGGTCGGGGTACAGGGCGCGGTCGTCGCCGGCGGGCTGGCCGTCATCGGGCTCACGGCTGCGTGCGCTGCGGCGGTTCCGCGCTTCCGGCAGTACGACGTGCGCGAGCCCTACGCCTGAGGCAAGCGCCCGCGCCCGTGATCATCGCGGTGTGCACAACCGTGACAGCCCGTCCGCCCACGGTCGTGCGGTCGACGTTGATCACCCGGCGGGCAGCGCGATCCAGGTCTGCTTTGCCCGCGCCACCAGCTCGCCGTCCGCGTCGAACAGCGCAACCGTGGTCAGCGTCTTGCGGCCGCTGGTGGACAGCGCCTGGCCGACCACCACGTGCGGCTCACCCACGACGGCCGGATGCAGGTGCTCGAGCGCCATCCGGCCCAGGACCATCGGCCGGCCCGGCAGGTCGGTCGACCAGCCGCCGGGGCAGTCCAGCGCTGCCCACACGAGGAACGGCTCGTCCGCGCCCGGCGTCCACGTGCAGGCGACGACGTCCTCGGCCACCGGTCCGGGCCGCAGGTCGAGGCCGTCCGGGCGGTCCGGACCGCAGACGAAGCAGGTCGGGAACGGGTGGTCCACCAGGCCGGCGTACCGCTGCTGCGCCGCGCGCGCCTGCTCGACGTCGACGGCCGGCGGCGGGTCCACGTCGACGACCCCGGCCTCAACGGTCGCGACCAGCAGCTCGCCGTCGCGCAGGTGTCCGCCATCGAGGCGCAGCTCGACGTCCAGCGGCGGCGGCTGCCGCAGCGTCACCTCCGCGACCGGCAGCCCGACCGCCTGCGCGAGCAGGCCGCAGGTGACGCCGCCGTTGCCGGAACCAGCCGGGCCGTTGTAGCGGAGGGGGATGCGCACGGTCGGACCGTACCTAGCGCACGTCGCCGTACCGGCGCAGCGCCTCGGCCCGCTCGACGGCGTGATCGACGATCCGCTCCGGGTAGCCGTTGGGCGGCCCACCCGGCAGCTTCCACGGCTCGTGCACCAGCTTGCCGGGCACCTCGCGCAGCTCCGGCACCCAGCGCCGGATGTAGTCGCCGTCCGGGTCGTGGTCCTGGCCCTGCTTCACCGGGTTGAACACGCGGTAGTACGGCGATGCGTCCGTGCCGGTGCCGGCGACCCATTGCCAGCCGTGGTTGTTCGATGCGAGGTCGCCGTCGCGCAGGTGCTGCAGAAAGTGCCGCGCGCCGACGGTCCAGTGGACGTGCAGGTCCTTGACGAGGAAGGACGCGACGACCATCCGGACCCGGTTGTGCATCCACGCCTCGCCGAGCAGCTGACGCATCCCCGCGTCGACGAACGGGTAGCCGGTCCGGCCCTCCGCCCAGGCGCGGAAGCGCGTCTCGTGGTCGTCGTACCGGATCCCGGACATGGCCGGGTTCCAGTCCTGCCGGGCTGAGTCGGGCCGGTGCCAGAGCACGTCCGCGTAGAAGTCGCGCCAGATCAGCTCGCTCGCGTAGCGGCTCTCGCCGTCGGCGTGCCCGAGGTCCGCGTGCAGCGTCCGCGGGTGGACGCAGCCGTACTTGAGGTAGACCGACAGCTCGCTCGTCCCTTGCACCGCAGGGTTGTTGCGGGTCTCGTCGTAGGCGCCGAGCCCCCGGTCGCGGAATGCCTCCCATCGCTGCAGGGCCGCCTGCTCGCCCGGTTCGGGCAGGACGAGTACGCCGAGCCCCGGGTCCGCCGGCACGCCGTCCGTCGGCAGACCGCCGTCCGTCCACGGCACCGACCGGGGGGTCGGGGCCGGGGCGTGCAGGCCGCGGGCGCGCCAGGCGCGGGCGTACGGCGAGTAGACGCGGTACGGGGTGTCGTCGTCCTTGCGCAGCGAGCCCGGCGTCACGCCGTATGGCGAGCCGGTGGCGACGAGCGGCACCTCGCCGAGCGCCTCGGCGACCCGCCGGTCCCGCTCCCGGCCGTACGGGCCGTGGTCGCTGCTGATGTGAACCGCGTCCGCGCCGACCTCGCGGGCCACCCGCGGCACGACCTCCTCCGGGCGACCGGTCAGCACCCGCAGGCCGGTCCGCTCCTCGAGGTCGCGCAGGCAGCTGTACAGGAACGCGAGCCGGGCCGCGCCGGACGGGCGGCGCAGCGCGTCGTCGAGGACGAACAGCGGCAGGACGCCGTTCGCCCTGTCGCGCGCGGCCAGCAGCGCGGGGTGGTCGGCGAGCCGCAGGTCGCGGCGGAACCACAGGACGCGCACGGGCATCCCCGGACCGTAGGTGGGCCGGTCGCAGCCCGCGACTCGGCCTGTGGCGGCAGGGGAAGGCCGGTGTCACCCGGCGGTAGGTGCTCTGCAGGCGCTGCCGGGCATCTCGCGGACCACGCACTACGAGAGGAAGCGCCGTGACGTACCCCAGCTCGTCCGGCAGCCGCCCGGTCACCCCCGTGCCCCCGGCTGACCAGTACACCCCCGTCACCCCCGTCGCCCCCGTGACGACCGTCCAGCCCGTCCAGACCCAGCTCCCGCCGCGCCAGGTGGAGCAGCCGACGCAGCGCCGCAAGCACAAGACGCCGCTCGGCTGGCTGCCGTGGGCCCTGCTCGGCCTGCTCGCCCTCCTGCTCCTGATGTCGCTGCTCGCCGGCACGCTGGCCGGCCGCGACGACAGCAGCAACGCGAGCAAGAGCACCGGCAGCAACGGCAGCAATGTCGCCGCCGCGCCGGCCGTCGGAACCCTCACCGTCGCCGGCACCGACCTGCTCGCCGACCGCGCCAGCCTCGGCAGGATCGGTGGCTTCGACGGCAAGTCCGCCGTCGGCAAGGGCGTCCAGGTCCAGAGCGTCGTCGCGGACGAGGGCTTCTGGGTCGGCTCCAGCGCCACTGACCGCGCGTTCGTCTACCTGACGCCGGAGGCGCGCAAGAGCAACGGCGAGTCCGGCTTCCAGGCGAAGGCCGGCCAGCGCATCGACCTCAACGGCACCGTCGCTCGCGTCTCGCCGAAGGGCGCCGGCGAGCTCGGCGTCACCGACGCCGAAGGCGCCCGCCAGCTGACCAGCCAGGGCGCCTACGTCCGCGCCGACCAGGTCCGCCTCAGCAGCTAGTCGCTTCCCCCCTGCTGGCGACTCCCCCGAGCGCCTGCCCCTGCCCCGGAAGGAACCCCATGTCCGCACCACTCGCCGCGATCGACGTCGAAGGCCCCGTCACCGACGGCTTCCGCACGGTCGCCACGTTCGTCCCGAAGCTCATCGGCTTCCTGGTCATCCTGCTCATCGGCTACGTCATCGCCAAGCTGGTCGCGAAGGTCGTCGACGCCGTCCTCGAGAAGGTCGGCTTCGACAAGGCCGTCGAGCGGGGCGGCGTGAAGCAGGCGCTCGCCAAGTCGCAGTACGACGCCAGCGACATCGTCGCGAAGCTCGCCTTCTGGTTCATCTTCGTCTCGGCGATCTCGATGGCGCTCGGCGTCCTCGACATCTCGGCGCTGTCCGCCCCGATCGCCGCGCTGCTCGCGCTGCTGCCGAAGATCCTGGTGGCGCTGGTCATCGTGGTCATCGGTGCCGCCCTCGCCGCCGCCGCCAAGAAGTTCATCTCGAGCGTCCTCGGCGGGCTGTCGTACGGCAACGGCGTCGCCACCGCGGTCAGCGTGCTCGTCATGGTGCTGTTCGCCAAGGCCGCGCTGGACGAGATCGGCATCGCCACGAACGTCACCAACGCGCTGCTCTACACGGCCCTTGCGTGCATCGCCGGCGTGACGATCGTCGGCGTCGGCGGCGGCCTCATCAAGCCCATGCAGATGCGCTGGGAGGACACGCTGAACAAGGCCTCGCAGGAGAAGGACAACATGAAGGCCCAGGTCCAGCAGCAGAAGGCGCAGCAGTCGCCGTACCCGAGCGACCCGGTCTACGCCGCGCCGCCGGCGCCGGTCTACGGCGCCCCGACGGAGCCCACGCAGACGTACGGCATGCCGCGTTAGGCACCACCACGCCCGTTCCGGAGCCCGGTTCCCCTCGCGGGGGCCGGGCTCCGGCGCGTCCGCGGGGCGTCCGGTGCATCGGCCGTGCGCCTGGCGGGCGTAGGGATCTGCGGCGACCGTGGCGTTGCTGGTGTGCCCCCGGAGAGAATCGAACTCCCGACGCCCTCCTTAGGACGGAGGCGCTCTAT
>JAODNS010000222.1 GCA_025465145.1 Frankiales bacterium | reverse complement strand
CGCTCGACCTGCCGGCCGTCCTCGCGGCCGCGGTCGGGCTGCAGGCGGCCACCGCGGAGGCGCCGCGCGAGGACGCCCGGCTGCGCTCGCTGGTCGACCGGATCCGCGCGCGCGTCGCGGAGCTCCCGGACGTCGACGTCGTGGGCGACCCGGTCGACCGGCTGCCGCACCTGGTGACGTTCTCGGTGCTGTACGTGGAGGGCGAGGCGCTGCTGACGGCGCTCGACCGCGAGGGCTTCGCGGTGTCGAGCGGGTCGAGCTGCACCGCCGACTCGCTCGAGCCGTCGCACGTCCTCGCCGCCATGGGCGCGCTGACCCACGGGAACGTCCGGGTGTCGCTGCACCGCGGGGTGTCCGAGCAGGACGTGGACGCCTTCCTCGACGTGCTGCCCCGGGTCGTCGCCGACCTGCGCGCGGGGCTCGACCTGTGATCGTCGACGCGCGCGGCCGGCCGTGCCCGGTGCCGGTGATCGAGCTGGCCCGGGCGCTGCCCTGTGTGGAGGTGGGCGAGGTCGTCGAAGTCCTCAGCGACGACGCGGCCAGCCGGCACGACATCCCGGCGTGGTGCCGGATGCGCGGCCAGGAGTACCTCGGCGCCGAGGAGGAGACCTACCGGGTGCGCCGCGTCAGCTGAGGTGCGGCTGCACCTCGGCCGCGGCGTCGTCCCCGTACGCCTTCCCGAGCCGCTCGAGGAACCGGACGGAGGAGTACGCGTACTCCTGGGTCCCGACCGTCTCGACGACATGGGTGGCCAGCAGCGCGCCCACCTGGCAGGACCGCTCCAGCCCGAGGCCCCAGGCGGTGGCTGACAGGAAGCCGGCGCGGAACGCGTCACCGACGCCGGTCGGCTCGGCGATCTTCTCCGCGGGAGCGACCGGGATGTGCAGGTCCTCCTCGCCGCGGCGGGAGACGGTGATGCCCTCGGCGCCGCGCGTGGTGATCCGCGTCTGGACCAGCGACAGGACGTCCTCCTGCGACCAGCCGGTCTTGTCCGCGACGAGCCCCGCCTCGTACTCGTTGGTGAACAGGTACGTCGCGCCGTCGACCAGCTGGCGGATGCTGTCGCCGTCGAGGAAGGTCAGCGTCTGCGAGGGGTCGGCGGCGTACGGGATCCCGCGCTCGCGGCACTCCGCGGTGTGCCGGATCATCGCGCCCGGGTCGTTGGGCGCGACGACGACGAGGTCGAGCTCGCCGAACCGCGCGAGCTCGATGAGCGCGGCCTCGGCCATGGCGCCCGGGTAGAAGGCGCCGATCTGGTTCTGGTCGTTGTCGGTCGTGACCGTGAACCGCGGGCTGGCCAGCGTCTCGCTGACCCGCACGCCGGAGGTGTCGACGCCGTGGTCGGCCAGCCAGGTGAGATAGTCCGCCGCGTCCTTGCCGACGCTGCCGACCAGCAGCGGCCGCTGGCCGAGCACGCCCATGCCGAAGGCGATGTTGGCGCCCGTCCCGCCGCGGCGCACCTGCAGGTCGCTGGCCAGGAACACCACCGACAGCTTGGCGAGCTGGTCGGGCAGCAGCTGCTCGACGAAGCGTCCGTCGAAGGTCAGCAGGTGGTCGGTGGCGATGGATCCGGTGACGGCGATGCGCATCCGCGAGACCCTAGCCAGCGGCGCCGAACGTTACCGCCGGGTAAGCCTTGGGTACCCGCCGGTAACTCCTTACCGTCGGGTCATGGCCGTTCCCAGTGACATCGAACCCACGTCGATCATCGACCTCGTCGAGGACTGCCGCGAGGTGTCCAGCGTTCTCGCGCCGTACGTCATCGACCTGACGAAGATCCCCACGCCCCGCTCGCCGCTGCCGTTCCAGGTGCCGGCCGGCGCCGCCGAGGCGCTCGCCGGGTACGACTTCTACGGCAGCTAGCGCAGACGACTAGACCCGCTCGACCAGCAGGCTCGCGCCCTGGCCGACGCCCACACACATCGTCGCGAGCCCGCGCGAGCCGCTCTCCCGCTCCAGCCGGCCGAGCAGCGTGACGACCAGCCGCGCGCCGCTGGACCCGAGCGGGTGACCCAGCGCGATCGCGCCGCCGTCGGCGTTCAGCGTCTCCTCGGCCAGCCCGAGTCGGCGGGTGCAGGCGATCACCTGCACCGCAAAGGCCTCGTTCAGCTCGACCGCGTCCAGGTCTGAGACCGACCAGCCGGCGCCGGCGAGCGCCTTCTCCGTCGACGGCACCGGCCCGAGCCCCATCAGGTGCGGCTCGACGCCGGCCGCGGCGGCGCGGACGACCCGCGCCCGCGGCGTCAGCCCGTACCGCTCCAGCGCGTCCTCGCTCACGACCAGCAGGGCACTCGAGCCGTCCGACAGCGGGCTGCTCGAGCCTGCGGTGACGACGCCGTCCTTGGTGAACGCGGGCTTCAGCGCGGCGAGCTTGTCCATCGTCGTCGCGCGCGGCGTCTCGTCCGCCGTCAGCTCGCCCTTCGCGTGCACCACCGGCACGAGCTCGGCGTCGAAGCGGCCGTCGGCGATGGCCTTCGCCGCGCGCTCCTGGCTGCGCAGCCCGAACGCGTCGGAGTCCTCGCGGGTGATCCCGTCGAGCGCCGCCACCCGCTCGGCCGTCTCGCCGAGGGTGATCGTGTGCTCCGGGTCGTGCTTGGGGTTGACGAACCGCCAGCCCAGCGCCGTGTCGGCCACCTCGCCCGGCTTCGCCCACGGCGTGCCGGGCTTGGCCATCACCCAGGGGGCGCGGGTCATCGACTCGACGCCCCCGGCGACGACGACGTCGGCTTCCCCTGAGCGGACCGCCTGCGCGGCGTTGGCGATGGCGGTGAGCCCGGAGGCGCACAGCCGGTTCACCGTGTAGGCGCTGGTCTTGAGCGGCAGGCCGGCGAGCAGCACGGCCATGCGTGCGACGTTGCGGTTGTCCTCGCCCGCCTGGTTCGTGGCGCCGAGGACCACCTCCTCGACGGCGTCGGGGTCCATTCCGGCTCGGTGGACCGCCTCGCCCACGACGAGGGCGGCCAGGTCGTCGGCGCGGACGGAGGCAAGCGCGCCCCCGTACCGCCCGACGGGGGTCCGGACGCCGCCGACCAGGTACGCCTCAGCCATGGGTATGCCTCTCGGAAACGACGAAGCGCCGCACCTCAGCGAGGTACGGCGCCGTCGGGCGGACTAGTGGAAGGACTCGCCGCAGGCGCAGGACCCGCCCGCGTTGGGGTTGTCGATGGTGAAGCCCTGCTTCTCGATGGTGTCCACGAAGTCGATCGTGGCGCCGGCGAGGTACGGCACGCTCATCCGGTCGACGACGACCTTGACGGTGCCGTCGGCGTACTCCTGCACGGCGTCGCCGTCGAGCGAGCGCTCGTCGAAGAACAGCTGGTAGCGCAGTCCGGAGCAGCCGCCGGGCTGCACGGCAACGCGGAGCGCGAGGTCGTCGCGGCCCTCCTGGGAGAGCAGCGCCTTGACCTTCTCAGCGGCCGGGTCGGTGAGGACGACGCCGGTGGCGGTCTCGGTGGTGGTCTCGGTCATGCGGCGCTCCAGATCGTCGAGGTCTTCGTACGGGACAACGCGGCGGCTGCCCGAACCCTTCCTATTCTCCCACGCCGCGGGACCACTCGCGGCCGACCCGCGCGGCCAGCGCCGCCAGCTCCCGTGCGGGGTGCGCGAGCGACGCCTCGAGGTCCGGCACCTGGTATGCCGCCTCCACGCCGGCGGCGGCGACCTCCCGCCGCCCGACCGTCACCCGGCCGGCCAGCACCAGGCACGGGACCGCCTCTTCCGCGGCTGCGGCGGCCACGCCCGAGACGACCTTGCCGCGCAGGCTGCTGACGTCGAAGGTCCCCTCCCCCGTCACGACGAGGTCCGCCTGCGCCACCCGCTCCGCCAGGCCGACCAGCCGCTGCACGAGCGCGATGCCGGGCTCGCGCACCGCGCCGAGCGCCAGGAGGGCAGCGCCCAGCCCGCCGGCCGCGCCGGCCCCGGGCAGGTCCCGTACGGCCACCCCCAGGTGCGCCTCCAGCACGTCGGCCCACTGCGTCAGCGCGCCGTCGAGCAGCGCGACCTGCTCCCGCGTCGCGCCCTTCTGCGGGCCGAACACCGCGCTCGCGCCGCGCAGGCCCAGCAGCGGCGCGTCGACGTCGGTGGCCGCGACCAGCGGGGGCAGCTTCGGCGGGCCCGCCAGCCGTACGACGGCACGCAGCGCGGCGCCCGCGCGGCCGTCGGCGTCGAACCGCTGCAACCCGAGGGCGGACAGCATGCCGGCGCCGCCCTCGTTCGTGCCCGAGCCGCCGAGCCCGACGACGATCCGCTCGGCTCCCGCGTCGGCCGCGGCGCGCAGCAGCTGGCCGACGCCGTAGGTCGACGTCCGCGTCGGGTCCCGCTCCTCGGCCGTCAGCAGGTGCAGCCCGCAGGCCTGCGCGGACTCGACGTACGCGGTCGCGCCGTCGAGGAGCCAGCGCGCCGGCACCGGGCGGCCGAGCGGGTCCTCGACGACTGCTTCCCGTACCTGCGCGTCCGGCAGCGCGGCGGCGAGCACCTCGACCAGCCCCGGACCGCCGTCCGACAGCGGCGCGAGGTCGACCTGGTCCCGAGGCGCAACGGAGGCCCAGCCGTCGGCGATCGCCTGCGCCGCCTCCGCTGGGCTGAGCGTGCCGCCGAAGCCGTCCGGGGCGATGAGCACGCGCATCCGGGGAGGGAAGCACAGGGCCGCGCCGGTAGTTGTCGTCCGTGAGACGCTATCCCCGTGCTGAGGAGAACCCGATGACGTACGACCTCGACCTGCTGCCGGGCGTCGAGCCGTCACCGCTGGCCCTGCTGCTCCTCGGCAAGCAGCGCGACCCAGACTCCGAGCGCGGCGTGGACTGCCCGGGCGAACTGCCGGCGGTGTCCGACCCGTCGCTCGTCGAGCGGGCGCGCCAGGCCAAGGAGGCGCTGGGCGGGCGCGTGTTCGTCCTCGGCCACCACTACCAGCGCGACGAGGTCATCCAGTTCGCCGACGTCACCGGCGACTCGTTCAAGCTCGCGCAGCAGGCGGCTGCCCGCCCGGACGCCGAGTTCATCGTCTTCTGCGGCGTGCACTTCATGGCCGAGTCCGCCGACATCCTGACCGGGCCGGAGCAGGCGGTGATCCTGCCCGACCTCGCCGCCGGCTGCTCGATGGCCGACATGGCGACCTTCGACCAGGTCGAGGAGTGCTGGGCGGTCCTCGAGGAGATGGGCGTCGCCGACCAGGTCGTCCCCGTCAGCTACATGAACTCCTCTGCCGCCATCAAGGGCTTCACCGGCCGGCACGGCGGGACGATCTGCACCTCGTCGAACGCCAAGCGGGCGATGGAGTGGGCCTTCGGCAAGGGCGAGAAGGTCCTGTTCCTGCCCGACCAGCACCTGGGCCGCAACACCGCCGTCCTCGAGCTCGGCCTCTCACTGGACGACTGCGTCGTCTACAACCCGCGCCGCCCGAACGGCGGGCTCACGGCCGAGCAGTACCGCGACGCGAAGGTCCTGCTGTGGAAGGGCCACTGCTCCGTGCACGGCCGCTTCACCGCCCAGTCCGTCGCCGAGGTGCGGGAGCGGGTGCCGGGCATCAACGTGCTCGTCCACCCCGAGTGCCAGCACGAGGTCGTCCTCGCCGCCGACCTGGTCGGCTCCACCGACTTCATCATCAAGGCGCTGGAGGCCGCGGAGCCCGGCAGCGCCTGGGCCATCGGCACCGAGCTCAACCTGGTCAAGCGGCTCGCCGCCCAGCACCCGGACAAGACCGTCGTCTTCCTCGAGAAGACCGTCTGCTTCTGCGCGACCATGAACCGGATCGACCTGCCGCACCTGGTCTGGTCGCTCGAGGAGCTCGTTGCCGGCCGCGTCCCGAACCGCATCACGGTCGAGCCGGAGACGGCGCGCTGGGCGCGTCGCGCGCTGGACCAGATGCTGGCGCTCCCCTAGCCGTACCCTTCCGTCCCGTGACGGAGACGCCCGCGCAGGGCAAGGGGCGGCCCACGCCCAAGCGCCCGAAGCGCGGCACCGGCCCGGTGGCCCCTCCCCCGGCGAACCGCCGGGAGGCGGCGAAGCGGATGCGCGAGCAGGCCGCGGACCAGCGCAAGAAGATCAAGACAGGTACGAAGACCGGTGACACGCGCTACCTCATGCCGCGCGACGCCGGCCCGGTCCGCCAGCTCGTGCGCGACCTCGTCGACTCGCGGCGGCACATCGGCGTGCTGCTGCTCCCCGCGGCGCTGCTGCCCGTGCTCGCGCAGCTCGCGCACAACGCGCAGGTCCTCGCCCTCGCGACCACGCTGTGGCTGGCCACCCTGCTCGCCGCGATCAGCGACTTCGTGATCACGACCTTCGTGGTGCGCGGCCGGATCAAGGCCGACCACCCGGACGAAACCAAGATGCGCGGGCACCTGCTGTACGCCGTCGTGCGTACCGCGCAGTTCCGCCGCTTCCGGCTGCCCCCGCCCCGGGTGGTCGTCGGCGAGAAGGTCTGATGCGGCGGGCTGCCGTGGCCGTCGCCGCCCTGGCCGCAGTGACCGCCTGCACCGCGCGTACGGAGACCATCGCCGTCACCCAGTCCGCCGACGTCGCCCCGCTGCGCGTCCTCGCCGAGGCCGTCGCCGCACCGCCCCCCGCGACGCTGCAGCTCCCGCGCGGCGGCCGGACGATCTTCCCGCGCTACACGGTCGTCGCCCACTACGGCACCGCCGGCACCGGGGCGCTGGGCGTGCTCGGGGAGGGCCGGCCCGAGGACGCCGGCCCGCGCCTGCTCGCGGCCGCCGCGCCGTTCGCCGCCG
>JAODNS010000205.1 GCA_025465145.1 Frankiales bacterium | reverse complement strand
GCGGCGGCGCGTCCGCGATCGAGCGCTCCGACGGCGCGGGCACGGGCGACCCGGACCAGCAGCCGGCCGGCGAGCAGGCCGCCGGCCACGGCGACCATGCCCGGCGCGAGCAGCGCCACCGGACTCGGGCGGCCGCCCCGCTCTGCCGCGAGCTGGACGACCCCGACGACGGTGAGCACGAGCACGACTCCCTCGACCACGCCGGCGCGGCGGCCAGCGGAGCGCGGCGGCACCCGGCGCAGCAGCTCGGCGATCGGCCGGCGGAGCACCTGCCGCGAGGACAGCACCGCGATGACGAGCCCGCCCGCGAGCGCGCCGACGACGGTCACCAGCACTGGCCAGGCGAGGACGACGGAGGTGCCCGACGCGAAGACGCGGCTGGCCGCGGCACGGACGGCGAGGTAGCCCAGGACCGTGCCGACGGGCGCGGCGATGAGGAGCAGCAGCAGCACCTCGGCGAGCCCGAACCTGCTGGTCTGCCTGCCGTTCAGGCCGCGCAGCTTCGCCAGCCCGAGCTCCGGCGAGCGCTCCTCGGTCGCCGAACCGACCACGAGGAAAAGCGCCCACCAGCTGAGCAGCACGAGCTGCGTCACCGCCAGCGGAGAGGCGACCCGTACCAGCTGGCGACCCTCATCAGCCACGGCGAGTGCGGCCGGCAGCTGGGAGTCGGGCGTGAGTGCGGCCGCGCGCGACACGTCGTACACGCTCGAGAGCTGGCGGCGCAGGACGGGCACGTCGTCGAGGCGCACCCGGTTCGGGACCAGCGGGATGTCGACGGTGTACCGCGTGATGCCCGCACGGCTCGCGGTGCCCGGACCGACGAACACCGGGTCCGCCGTCGGCGGCACCTCGCCGAGGCCGAGCGGCGACTCCTGGGGGTAGTAGGAGGCGAAGTACGGACGCCCGGCCCAGTAGGGGCTGGACACCGGCACCGGGTCGATGGTGCCCACGATGCGGACCGGAAGCGCCGGCGTCGCTGCCTGGTCGGCCAGCGTCGCGGTGTTCTCCAGCCCCAGCACGACGTCGCGCCCCACCTGGCCGCCGATCAGCGCGAGGCTCCGGTTCGTCACGAGGCCCTCGCCGGCGGCGGTGGGGCATCGGCCGGAGGTGAGCGTGACGTTCTCGCAGAGTCCCGTCCGCTCCACGACCGACCCGGCGACGGCGTCGCCGCGGAAGGGGCCGGCCGTCGGCGCGTACCGGCCGCTGCCGACGTACGAGACC
This sequence comes from Frankiales bacterium, assembly GCA_025465145.1. GTDB lineage: Bacteria > Actinomycetota > Actinomycetes > Mycobacteriales > SCTD01 > RYN-124. Next base: position 10,522 of record JAODNS010000205.1, on the reverse strand, counting down.
CGCGGCTCGCCGAACGCAGGGTGCGCGAGCACCTCCTTCGCCGCGGCCGCGAGGACGTTGCCGTTGCGGGCCGCGCCGCGGCCGGCGCCGGTGCCGGCGCTGGGGACCGACAGCTGCACCGCGAGGCTGAACGGGTCGGTGCGGGCAAGGGTGTCACGCAGGATCGACTCCTCGGCCGCGCGCGAGTACAGCGGCGCGACGACCGCGGCCGCGCTGGCCACGGTCGCCAGCACCAGCACGATCAGTGCGGTGCTGCGGCGGAACAGCAGGCCAGCCAGGGCGAGGCGCAGCCCGATCACGTCGTCTCCCGCAGCCGGGCCGGCGTGCCGGACGCCGCCAGCGCCCGGCCGACGGCGATCGAGACGGCGCCGAGCAGGAGCAGGCAGAGCCCGACCGTGGCCGCGACGGGACCCCACGCCGGCGCGAGGACGACCGGCAGCAGTGCGCTGCGCGTCGCGGCCACTGGCAGGTCGGGCAGAGCGGCCTGGGCGGCCAGCAGTCCGAGCCCGCTGCCCGCCAGCACGCCGAGGAGGGCGACGACGAGGTGCTCGCGGACACACGCTCGCCGCAGCAGCGCGGCGGATGTGCCGACGACGCGCAGGCCGGCCAGGTCGCGCCCGCGCCCCGTGCCGGAGGTGGCGATGCCGACGACGAGGACGGCCGCCGCGAGCAGCAGCGCGACCAGCCCGGCGAGCAGGGCGAGCCGCAGCGCCAGCGGCGGGCCCTCGCGGCCGAACGCGTCCCGGTGGGCGTCGGTGGTGTCCCGGCCGATCACCTGCAGCCGCCGCTCGCCGAGCACGTCGCGCAGGCGCTTCTCCCGGCCGGCGTCGTCGGCCCCCAGCCACACCTCGTACGTCGTGCGTCCGCCCGACGCTCCTCCTCCGCCGAGCGCCTGCAGGCTGGTCAGCACCGTGCGGGTGCCGGAGCGGGGCACCAGCCGCAGCCGGTCGACGACGGCGTACAGGTGGTCGCCGCCGGAGGCGTCCGGCGCGACGGCGAGGTCCGAGCGGGTGTCGGGGCTGGAGCGGAACGGCTCCGGCACGGCGCCGGCGACGAGCGCGGGAGTCACGGCGGGTACGTTCCCGCGGCGCACCTCGGCCGAGTCGGTCGACTCGGCGTCCGCGAGGACCAGCGTCGGCCGGATCGTCGCCGTCGTCGGCCCGCCCGTGGACGGCAGCACCTGCCACGCGGCGTCCGTCGCGGGGCCGAGGTCGACCGTCGTTGCTCCGGCGCGCACCTGCTCGATCGTGGCGGCCCACGTGATCGGGTACGAGTCGCCGAACCGCCGCTCGATGACGAAGCCGGCCAGCGTGCAGTCCGGGCACGGCAGGCGACCGCTGTACGTGCCGCGGCCCTGCCGGAGCACGCCGAAGGGCACGTACTCGACGTTGCCGTTCGGTCGGCGGAACACGACGACGAGGCTGATGCCCTGCGGGTCGCCCTGGAAGTTGATGGGCCGGGGCAGCGGCGTCGACCGGAACGACACCGTGACCTGCAGCGACTCGGTGCCGGCGGGCAGTCGTACCGGGTCCACGGTCTCCGGCGTCAGTGGCGCGAGCTGCCGCAGGTCCGGCCGGTTCCCCGCCGGCCCCCACTGCGCGATGCCCGCGAAGGACGCGGGCTCCACCGCGAGGGTGCGGGGGCCGACCTCCGTCGCCGACCGCGCCGTCACGACCGGAGTCGCGAAGGTGCCCTCGGGATCGGCGGCGAGCACGGCAGCGCGCAGCGTCGACGCGTCACCCGCATCGGTGGTGAGCACGACGGCCGCGCCCGCCTCCACCTCCGAACGCGTCGTGCGGTTGCGCGCCGCGACGCTCCACGTGTCGACCGCGAACACCAGCAGCGCGCAGGCGACCGTGACGATGGCGATGAGCCGGCGCAGCGCGGGGCGGCGGGCGAGCTGGACGTACGCGAGCCCCGACGGCACTCGGCCGGCCCGCAGCGCGCGCCGCCCGAGCCGCGCGGACACCGGCACCACGAGCTGCGACAGGAGCAGCCCGCCGGCAACGGCGAGCAGTCCGGGTGCGAGCAGCGCGACGGCTCCCCGCTCGCCGGCGAGGAGGGTGACGACACCGGCGGCTGCCGCGGCCGCGACGGCGCCTTCGACGAGGCCGACGCGCAGGGCTGAGGACCGCGGCGGGACCCGCCGGAGCAGCGAGGTCAGCGGCTGACGCAGGGTCGGCGCGGCCGCGGCGGTGACGGCGAGCAGCCCGGCGACGAAGGCCGCGACGACGGCCAGCAGCACGGGCCGGCCGACCTCGAGAGGAACCCCGTCCTCGAGCCAGCGCAGGGCGGCGAGGCGTCCGACGGCGACGGCCAGGGCGGTGCCGGCGGCGGCGCCGGCGAGCAGCAGCAGGCCGACCTCGCGCAGCACCATGCCGCCGGCGCCGGTCGCGCCGAGGCCGCGCAGCCGGGCCAGCGCGATCTCGGGCCGTCGCTGCTCGGTCACGGCCGCGCCGACGAAGCCGAGGACAACCAGCCCGAGCACGCACAGCTGGACGGTGAGCAGGAGCACGACCGACCGCGAGCTGCTCCGCTGCGAGGACGTGCCGTCGAGCAGAGCGGGGATCCCGGAGGTGGCGAACGCGCCGAGGCGGCTGGCCTGCGCGTCGACGTCGCGCAGGTCCGCCCGCAGCCCGGCGAGCCGGCGCAGGTCGACCCGCTGCGCGACCAGCGGGACGTCGAGGTGGCTGTGCAGCTCGGGCCACGCCGTCGCCGTCAGGGTCTCGGGCGTCGTCAGGAGGTCGTCGACGACGCGCCGGCCCTCGGCGTCACTGGTGCTGGTGGTCCGGCCGGCCCAGTACGGGTCAGCAGCGTCGAGGCTGTCGTACGTCCCGACGACCGTCGCCTTGGCGCTCACACGGTCGCCGGTCAGCGGGAGCAACCGGCCACTCCCGGTCTTCAGCAGCTGGGCAGTGCGGCGGCTGACGAGCACCTCGCCGGCAGCGCCAGGGCAGCGGCCGTCGGTGATGCGCACGTGTCGGCAGACGTCCTCGCGCGCCGTGAGCCGCGCCCCCACGTCGCCCACCCGCACCGGCGCGTCGCTGCCGCCGATCGGACTGCCGAGCTCCGGCGGCAGGCGCAGGGCGGCGGCCAGCTCGCCAGGAGCGGCGACCGGCGTCGACTCGTCCGCCACGACCAGGCGGGGCGCGCCGACCGCAACGGCGTGCCGCACGACGGACTGCTCGACCGCCCGGGCGTACAGCGGACCCAGGGCGGCGGCGGCCGTGACCACGGCCGACAGCGCGGCGACGAGCAGCGCCTGGCGCGGTCGCGAGCGCAGCGCGGCAACGGTCACCGACCCTGCCGCCATGCCCTTGCGCCTCCTGTCGGCCCGCGAGCGACGGGCCGGCCAACGCTGTCAGCCGGAGGTGCTCAGGCGCGAGGCCGGTTCTTGATCGTTATCGAGCCGTTGCCCCTGCCTGCAGGTGCGACCACGCCCAGCCGGGAGTGGTCGCGTAGTCGTAGGCCGAGACGCCCAGCGCACCCTCGCCGCGCGCCGCCGACGTGAAGCGCTGGTAGTCCGTGGCGCTGGAGCTGCCGGCCAGGCCGCCGGCGTACGCGACCGGGACACGGGCCTGCAGGTGCTCGCGGATCCGCCGGATGTCCTCCGTCGTGGACGTCGCGGCGTTCCGCCACCTCGGCCACTTGGTGTACGCCGTGTAGTAGCCCATCGGGATCCACACGTCGTACGCCGGCTTCAGCGCGGCCCACGGGAAGGGGCCGCCCCAGTAGCCGGGGTGCACGATCTCGGTGAGCACCGGCGGCAGCACGATCGCCGCGATCGGCAGCCAGGTGCGCGCCCGCGCCCGCCGGGTGAGGTCGACCAGCCGCGCGTTGCGCGTGGCGACGGGCACGTCCTTGTCCTCGATGTCGAGGCCGATCGCGTCGAAGTGCTGGCCGTTCACCTTGAACTGCATCATCGCGTCGAGGTGTGCCCAGTCGGCCGCCGGGCTGTCGAAGGTGGGCAGGTACCAGCCGACGACGCGGATGCCGCGGGCGTGCGCGGCGAGCAGGATCTGCCCGACCCGGTCGCGGGACAGCATCGCGTTCGGCGTCTTCGCCGACTGCTTGGCGCCCTGCAGGTAGATCGTCTTGACGCCGCGCTGTGCCATGAACCCGACCGTCCGCGCGGTCACCGACGGGCTGCGGGTCAGCTCGCGCGCGAAGTCGTACCCGTCGACCCAGGTGCCGAGGCCGGTGAAGCTGCGCAGGTCGGAGCGGCCCGTGGGCGGCGGGACGGCCGCGTGTGCCGGCGTGGCGAGCAGCGGCAGGAGCAGGAGCAGCGGGGCGAGGAGGCGGCGCACCCGCTCAGGATGCGCCGTCGTCCGCGGCTTGTCAGTCAGAGCAGCGAGCCGACGGCGGCGACCGGCAGGCCGGTGCGGTGGCAGACCCAGAACGGGTCCGGCCCCAGGTCGGGCTCGACGAACAGCGGGTGGTCCCGGTGCTCCGGGCACAGCGGCCACAGCGGGTCGAGCGCGTGCACGGCCTCCTGGACGTCCTGCGCGAGCAGGCAGAGCAGGTACGGCGCGCCCGCCGGCCACTCCTGCAGCCACCAGCGGCGAGCGTCGGCGGCCTCGTCGACGAGGCCCGCGTACGCAGCGGCGTCCCGCAGCAGCGCCGCCTTCGCGTCGTCGAGGCTCACCCGCTCGACGGTAACCGGGATGCGCGGCACAGCCGGTCGTGCCGTCGGAGCATGACCGCCGTGCTCGGCGCAGCCGCACGTCCCGGTGCCGTACGACCCGGCGCTGCCGATCGACCTCGGCGGCACGCCAGGTGTGTCGCGGCAGCAGCAGGCGGCAGCATAGCGGCTGGTCACCTTGACGCTCGCCCGGCTGCCTCAGTGGGCCGACCCGGCAGTCGCGGAGAAGGCCGGCTTCCGCAGCATCGGCGACGCGTTCACCGGCACCGAGCACCTGATCGACCAGGCCTTCCTCGACGACGACACGACGCTCGACCCGGACCGGCCGGAGTCGCTCGTCTACGACACCACCGGCGGCCGCCGGAAGCTGGTCGCGGCGATGTACATGCTCAAGCCGGGCACGGCGCTGACCGCCGTGCCGGACATTGGCGGTCCGCTCGTGCAGTGGCACACGCACGAGGACCTGTGCTTCACCAGCGGTGGCAAGGTGCGCGGTGTGACCGACCAGTTCGGCGCCTGCCCACGCGGGCTGTTCAAGCCGCTGCCGTCGCCGATGGTGCACGTCTGGATCACCCAGCACGGGTGCGGCCCGTTCGCCGCGCTGGAGGGGCTCGCCGGCGGTCGCATCGCGGCGGGGCAGGCCCGGTTGTGCGACCACGCGCACGGCTCCGCCTCCTGACGTGCCGGCGACCACCTGCTTCGGCAGCAACGACGCGGCCCCGTGGAAGGCCGTCGCGGTGCCGGACTTCGTGCAGGCGTACCGACGGCTGCTCAGCACCCTCCCTGGCCGCGTGCTGGTGCTCGGGCTGCCGCCGGTCGTCGACGAGGAGGGCGGGCGGACCTCGGCGCTGGTCGCGCAGTACGCCGCGGCGACGGCGCAGGTCGCGCCCGCTTTCGTGCCGCTGCACGCCGCCCTGGACCGGCGCCACCTCGCCGAGGACGGGCTGCACCTGAACGACGCCGGGTACGAGGTCGTCGCCCGGCTGGTCGTCGACGCGATCGGCTAGAGCCGGACGGCGCCGTCCTGCCCGAGCTCCCAGCCCGGGTTGTGCGCGACCTCCCATGGGTGGCCGTCGGGGTCGACGAACACCGCGGAGTACCCGCCCCAGAACGTCGCCGCCGGCTCGCGCCCGATCCGCGCGCCGGCCGCGCGCGCCTGCTCGAGCACCGCGTCCACCTCGGCCGGTGAGCGCACGTTGTGCGCCAGCGTCACGCCGCCCCAGCCGCCTTCGTCGCTGACGCACGAGTCCTCGGCGAGCTGCGCCCGTCCCCACAGCGCGAACACCATGCCGCCGGCCGAGAAGAAGAACACGTCGTCGTGCTCGTCCTGCTGCGGCTCCCACCCCAGCGCGCGGTAGAACGCCACCGCCCGCGTCACGTCCCGGACGCCGAGCGTGATGACGCTGACCCGCTGCTCCACGCGCCGACCCTAGGCGGCCACGTGATCAGCGGGGGTGCAGGTCACTGGCGAGCCGGGCGTGCAGGTGCATGTCGTGCCAGCTGTCGGCGTGCAGCCCCTGGTCGCGCCGCGTCCCCTCGAGGCGGAACCCGCTCTTGTCGGCGACGCGGCAGGACGCCGTGTTCTGCGTCGAGTGGCCCAGCTCGAGCCGGTGGAAGCCGAGGTCGAACGCCCACGCCGCTACTGCCTGCACCGCCCGCGGCGCCACGCCCTGACCGCGCGCCGCCGGCACGACCCAGTACGTGACCTCCGCCTGGCCCTGCCAGAAGTCCAGGCGCACCAGGCTGATCCGGCCGGCGAGCAGACCGTCGAGCGTCACCGCCCAGCCGGCGCGCTCCGACGTCCGCCACCGCTCACGCCACGTCGGTGCGTACGTCGCGGCCTCGTCGTCGGTCAGCTGCTCGCCGTGCCAGCGCTGGATCCCCGGGTCGTCGTACGCGGCCCGCACGGCGGCCGCGTCGTCGTCCTCCCACGGCCGGAGCACCAGGTCGCCGGCGGTCAGGACCGGCTGCTGCTCGGGGAAGCCGGTCAGCAGACCGGGCACCAGCGACGGCATGCGAGCAGCGTGTCAGACGGCGTGCTCGCACCCGGTCCGCTGCGCCTCGCCGATCCGCCTGCAGAGCCTGGCGGACATGCGCTCGCTGCGTCTCGCCGATGAGAAAATCCCCTGTACAGCAAGGCTTCTCGCCGCAAATCTGTCGGAGGTGGCAGCTAGCGTTCCGGGCATGGCTCCCAGCTCTCCCGCTCCTGTCGACTGGCCGTCGCGGCCGGTTCCGACGGCGATGTCGCCGGAGCGGCTGGGCGCGTTCGTCGACCGGTCGGTGGCCCGTGCGGGCGGGCTGCTGTTCACCGCGACTCCCACCGAGGAGCTCGACGAGATCGGCCGCTGGCAGCAGCTGAAGGACCAGGCGTTCGCCGGTCAGGCGCGCGCGATCGTCGCCGCCTACAACCGGGCGGGCGCCGAGGAGCGTGAGTTCGCCGCGGACGAGGTGGGGCTGGCGATCCGCGCCACCTCCACGACGGGCGGCAACCTGGTGGCGCAGGCGCTGGCGATCAGCGCACTGCCGGGACTGCTGGAGTCCATCGAGGCGGGGCAGCTGACAGAGCGGCACGTCATGGCGGTGCTGCGCGAGCTCGACAAGGTCGAGCTGAGCATCGAGCAGCGGCACGCGGTCGTGCTGGTCATGCTGGCCCGGTACCGCGGCGAGGCACCTGGTGAGCTCGCCGCGGACGTGTCCCGGCTCGTGGTGCAGGTCGACCGGGCGGCCGCTGCGGCCCGTGACGCCAAGGCGACCGCGGGCCGGAAGGTGTGGTTCACCCGCGACGTGGACGGACAGGCGCTCCTGCTGGCGCGCGGTCCCGCCGCGGCGATCGCGGCGATCCGTGCGTCGCTCGAGGCGACGCTGCCGCACGACCTCGCGGCCGGCGACGATCGCACGCGTGCCGCTCGCGAGTTCGACCTGTTCTTCGAGCTGCTCACCGGCGGGGCGGAGGCCGGTAGGTGGCAGGCCGAGGTGGTCGTCCCGTTCTCGGTCGCCCAGGGCGGGGAGCTGGAGCCCGCCGAGATCCCCGGCCTCGGACCTGTTCTGCCGTCGACGGCGCGCGAGCTCCTCGACCGGTGCGAGACCGCGGTCTCCGTTGCCGTCGACGAGGTGGGCGTCGTCGTCGCTGTGGGCGATCCGGTCCGGCTGGAGCCGGCGCTCAGCCTGCGGGTGCTCCAGCGGCTCACGGCGCCGCCGGTGGTGCGCGAGCTCAGCGGCAGCGGCTACCGGTTCCCACCCCGGCTGCGGAGGTTCCTCGAGGCGCGGGACCGGACGTGCGTGTTCCCCGGCTGCGGCCGGCCGGCTCGTCTGACGGACAAGGACCACCGGCGGCCGTGGCCCGCCGGCCCGACCAGTAGCGACAACGGCGAGTGCCTGTGCCGGCACCACCACCGGGCGAAGCACGCCGTCTTCACGGTGACGGTCGACGCCGACGGCAGCTACCTCTGGACCAGCCGAGGTGGCTGGCAGTTCCGGCGACAACCCAAGGGCTTCTGACACCCGTCACAGCCCACCCGACCGCCGCCCGCAGACCAGCACGCGCAGGTCTGCGGCTGAGGCGCGCCCACGTCTCTGTGGCGAGCTGGCAGGCCGGTGGACGGCGGAACCGCGCCGCGCATGCCCAGCGCACGGCCAGCACGAGTCGTCCGGGATGCGCCGCTACGGACTCCCGAGCAGCTTCACGAAGTGGACGTCCGCCTGTCCCTCCACCGGCAGCCCCTCGGTGCGCGCGAACTCCACGAAACGTGCCGCTCGTAGAACGCCGCGTCGAGTGCAGCGTCCGCGCCGCCGACGACGAGGGTCACACTCAGCCTCCGGACAGGACGTCGTCGGCGTCCACGATCGTGTACGCGTAGCCCTGCTCGGCGAGGAAGCGCTGCCGGTGGGCGGCGTACTCCTGGTCGAGAGTGTCTCGACTGACCACCGTGTAGAAGTGCGCGGTCCGGCCGTCCTCCTTGGGGCGCAGGACGCGTCCGAGCCGCTGCGCCTCCTCCTGACGCGAACCGAACGTGCCGCTGACCTGGATCGCGATGGCGGCCTCGGGCAGGTCGATCGAGAAGTTCGCGACCTTGCTGACGACGAGCCCAGGGATCTCCTTGCGGCGGAACAGGTCGTACAGCCGCTCGCGCTCGGCGTTCTTCGTCGACCCCTGGATGACCGGCATGTTCAGCGCCTCGCCGAGCTCGTCGAGCTGGTCGAGGTACGCGCCGATGACGAGCACCTGGTCGTCGTGCCGCTCGACCAGCTTGCGCACCACGGCGATCTTCGTGTGCGCCGTTGAGCAGAGCTTGTACTTGTCCTCCGGCTCGGCGCTCGCGTACGTCAGCCGCTCCGCGTCCGTCATGGTGACCCGCACCTCGGTGCAGTCGGCCGGCGCGATGTACCCCTGCTGTTCGATGTCCTTCCACGGCGCGTCGTAGCGCTTCGGCCCGATCAGCGAGAACACGTCGCCCTCGCGGCCGTCCTCGCGCACCAGCGTCGCGGTGAGGCCGAGCCGGCGGCGGGACTGCAGGTCCGCTGTCATGCGGAAGACGGGCGCCGGCAGCAGGTGCACCTCGTCGTAGACCACCAGGCCCCAGTCGCGCGCGCCGAACAGCTCGAGGTGGACGTACTCGCCCTTTCGGCGGGTCGTCATCACCTGGTACGTCGCGATGGTGACCGGCCGGATCTCCTTGCGCTCGCCCGAGTACTCGCCGATCTCCTCCTCGGTGAGCGACGTCCGCTTGAGCAGCTCGGACTTCCACTGCCGGCCGCTGACCGTGTTGGTGACGAGGATCAGCGTCGTCGCCGACGCACGGGCCATGGCGGCCGCGCCGACGATCGTCTTGCCGGCTCCGCACGGCAGCACGACGACGCCCGAGCCGCCGTGCCAGAAGCCCTCCACGGCGAGCTTCTGGTAGTCGCGCAGCTCCCAGCCGTCCTCGGCCATCGCGATCTCGTGCGCCTCGCCGTCGACGTAGCCGGCCAGGTCCTCGGCCGGCCAGCCCACCTTGAGCAGCGCCTGCTTCAGCCGGCCGCGCTCGGACGGGAACGCCAGCACCGTCTCGGGATCGAGCCGCGCGCCGAGCATCGGGCTGACCTTCTTCGACCGGTAGACCTCCTCGAGGACGGCGCGGTCGGTGGTGCGCAGGACGAGGCCGTGCACCGGGTCCTGCTCGATGCGCAGCCGGCCGTACCGGTCCATCGTGTCGGCGACGTCGACGAGCAGCGAGTGCGGCACGGCGTAGCGGCTGAAGCGCACCAGTGCGTCCACGACCTGCTCGGCGTCGTGCCCCGCGGCGCGCGCGTTCCACAGGCCGAGCGGCGTGAGCCGGTACGTGTGGACGTGCTCGGGGGAGCGCTCCAGCTCGGCGAACGGCGCGATCGCCATCCGGCACTCCTGCGCCTGCGGGTGGTCGATCTCGAGCAGCAGCGTCTTGTCGGACTGGACGATCAGGGGCCCGCTGGGAGTGGTCATCTCGAAGTCCAACGCATGCGGGGTCAGTCCCCTTCCTCGATCGGCGCCACGCCGGTGATGCGGTGCACCGCGAAGGTCCGGTCCTCCTGGCGGAGGTGGTCGTAGGCCGCGACGAAGCCGCCCTCGACGCTGCGCGGCTCGACGACTCTGCTGGTCGACCGCCCCTGCGCGTCGACGTAGCCGATCCACACCTGCCGGCCCTCGCGGGCCGCGTCCTGCAGGAAGGCGAGCGTGTCGGCGGTGCTCGTCCGCGACTGCACAGGGGTACGGCGGGCGGCCTTCGCGGCGATGTCCCCTGCCCGCAGCGCGGTGACGGCGAGCCTCGCCTGCTCCTCGCCGAGCACGGGCTCGGCGTGTCGCGGCGGCCGCGGCCGGAGCACGGTGCGGCGCGGCTCGGCCGTCGCCAGCAGCAGCGCGCCGTC
>JAODNS010000179.1 GCA_025465145.1 Frankiales bacterium | reverse complement strand
GGTCTCGCCCTGGGCGTCGCTGTACGGGATTAACGCGCCGGCTCCGGCGAGGTCGACGATGAAGACGCGGCCGCTGTCCTCCTCGACGTACACGTACGGGTCGAGCGAGGTCTGGTTGCTGTCGCGGCCCAGGTTGTTGGTGATGTCCTGGAAGGTCTTGCCGCCGTCCTTGGAGCGGTAGATCTCGGTACGGGCCAGGCCGACCGGCGCGGCGTCGGGCAGCGCGTCGAACGCGCCGGCGGCGACGAACGCCGCGCCCTTCTTGTCGACGCCGATCGTCGGCTCCGCGGCCTCCCGGCCGATGTCGACCGTCTGCAGGACGAGCGGCGGGCCGAACGGCGCGATGGCGGTCGTCCGCGGCTCCGCCTTCGGGCTGGTGGCGACGGCGAGGCCCCGGTAGCTGGCCGCCGCGACCGGTGCGGGATCGCCGCCCTGCGGCGCGCTCGCGAACGTGCCCGTGCCGGTGTAGCCGGAGTCGACGACGAGGAAGGGGGCGACGCGGATCTCGTACGCGCCGACGGCCTTGTCGATCGTGAGCGTCTCCTTGGGCGCGGACGAGGCGGAGGAGGCGACGAGGTCACCGTTGGCGTTGTACGCGTACAGGTCGAAGTCGTTCGACGCGTCCGGCCAGGTGATCGAGACCGTCAGGCCGCCCTTCTTGCCCGTCCAGTACGACGCGGGCACGTCCGAGGTGATCGTGAAGACGTCGCACGGCTGACCGCCCGCGTTGACCGGCGGGCAGGCGGCGGCGGAGTCGGCGGTCCCGCCGGCCGTTGCGCCGACCGCGTAGGTCTGCCCCTGCCAGGTGACGGACGGCTTCCTGGGACCCACCGTTCCCGACGCCGGTGTCGCGGCGATCGCCGTGGTGACGACGGGACCGAGGGCGAGCGCGGCGAGGGCGACCAGGGACAGGCGGCGGCGATTCATCCCGTTCTGTTCGGTACGTGCGGGTCTTCTCCTGCAGGTACCAGGCGCAGGACCTGGGACTCGCGCGCCCAGCGGTCCGGCTGCCGATCGCCGTCCGGCGCGTTCAGGCGCTTGGCGTGCAGCAGCGGCACAACCTCGTCCCAACGCGGTCCGCCCACCGGGACTGCCTCGACGTCGGCGGTCCACGCCATCGGCCCGTCCTTCGTCCGCACCCGCACGACGCCGCGGCGGCAGTCGGGGAGCGGCTGCTCGAGCCCGCCGCCGACCACGTACGCCGCCCCGTCGTGCCACAGGTGCCACAGCGGGAACGCGTGGTCCGTTCCCTCCGGCGTCAGCCACAGGACGGCCGTCCGCCGCGTCAGCTCGCCGATCTGCACCCTGGCATTGTGGTGGCCGTGACGGCGCCGGGGATGCAGCGCCCCGGCGGCACGGACGCGGTCCTCATGTCGATCGCCGTGCTGGCCGTCGCCACCTCCGGGCCGCTCATGGCGGCCACGGCTGCGCCCGCCCTGGCGATCGCCTTCTGGCGCAACGCCCTCGGCAGCGCGGCCGTCGTTCCCGCCGCGCTGCTCACGGCGCGCGCGGAGCTGCGCGGGCTGGACCGGCGCGAGCGGCGGCTGGCCCTCGTCGCCGGCGTCTTCCTCGCGCTGCACTTCGCCACGTGGGTACCCGCGCTGGACTACACGACGGTCGCCTCCGCGACCGCGCTGGTCGCGACCCAGCCGGTGTGGGTGGCGCTGATCGCGCGGCGGCAGGGCGTCGACGTGAGCGGCCGCGTCTGGGCCGGCATCGCGGTGGCGATGGTCGGCGCGCTGCTGCTCACCGGTGCCGACCTGCAGGTGAGCGGCCGCGCCCTCGTCGGCGACCTGCTCGCGATCGCCGGCGGCGTCTTCGCGGCCGCGTACATGACCGCGGGCAGCGCCGTCCGCAGGTCGGTCAGCACGACCACGTACACCGCGCTCTGCTACTCGACCTGCGCCGCGCTGCTGCTCGTCGTCTGCGTCGTCGGGCGGCAGGAGCTGAGCGGGTACGACGGCGAGACCTGGCTGAAGCTGCTGGCCATCACCGCGGGTGCGCAGCTGCTGGGGCACTCGCTGTTCAACGTCGTGCTGCGCTCGATCAGCGCGACCGTGGTGAGCCTGTCGATCCTGCTGGAGATCCCGGGTGCCGCGCTCATCGCGGCCGTCTTCCTCGGCCAGCGCCCGCCGGTCCTGGCGATCCCTGCCGCCCTGCTGCTGCTCGCCGGGTTGGCGATCGTGATCCGGGACAGCACGCGGGTGAGCGTCCCGGTCGAGTAGGCGCGCCGCCGGTTCGAGCAGGCCCGCGGGCGAACCGGACATCCCGCCGCATCTGGGCACCGCACCGCCGTCCGGCTGCTTCCAACGGCGCAGCGCGTAGTCCCTATGGACCACTCGAACTTGATCATCGCTAGGCAGGGACGGCCACGTCAGTTCACGCAAGGCTGTGGATCACTCACCCGGTGTGACGACAAGAGGGGCCCGGCATGGCGCAGGCACGAGACGTACGACGGCTTCCAGGACGCATCGCGATCGCGCTCGCCGCCGCGGGGGCGCTGCTCGCCACCTCGGCGCCGGCGCTGTCCACGGGCGGCGACGGGCGCACCGTCCCGGTGCTCGTCCGTGAGGCCGCCCCCGGCTCGTCCGCTGCCGAGCGCGCGGTCGCCGCGGTCGGCGGCACCGTCACCTCGCAGCTGCCGATCATCGGCGGGTTCGCCGCCGAGGTGCCGGAGCGGGCCGTGTCGCTGCTGCGCGCGCTGCCCGGCGTCGTGCGGGACGTCACCGATGCGGCGGGCGTCAGCTTCGAGGGCTCGTACGGACAGGGCTCCGGCGTCGCCAGCGCGGTGTACCCGACCGTCGTCGGCGCGGACAAGGCCTGGCGCAGCGGGTGGACCGGCAAGGGCATCGGCGTCGCGATCATCGACACCGGCGTCAACGGGGTCGGCGACCTGGCCGGGCGCGTCGTGCACAGCGAGGACTTCAGCGGCGAGGGCGACGGCGTCGACCGGTTCGGCCACGGCACCTTCATCGCCGGCCTCATCGCCGGCAGCGGCGCCGCGTCCGTCGGTGGCGTCAAGGGCGTGGCTCCGGACGCGGACATCATCTCGCTGAAGATCGCCGGTCGCGACGGCTCCGCCGACATCACGCACGTCATGGCCGCGCTGCAGTGGGCGGTCAGCTTCAAGGACGTCTACAACATCCGCGTCGTCAACCTGTCCCTCGGGACGGACTCGACGCAGGACTACCGGATCGACCCGCTCAACATGGCGGTCGAGCGCGCGTGGCAGGCCGGCATCGCCGTCGTCGTCAGCGCGTCCAACAAGGGGCCCGGCGCCGGCACGATCGCCAAGCCCGCCGACGACCCGTACGTCATCACCGTCGGCGCTGTCCACGACGCGACGACGCCGGGCACGGGCGACGACACCGTCCCCGACTTCTCCGGATCCGGTCCGACGGCGGCGAACGGCCTGGTCAAGCCGGACCTCGCCGCGCCCGGTGGCTCGGTCGTCTCCACCCGCGTCCCCGGCTCCTTCATCGACACCAACTTCCCCGGCGGCCGGGTCGGTGCCTCGTACTTCAAGGGCTCCGGCACCTCGTTCGCGGCCGGCATCGCGTCTGGCTCGGCAGCCCTCGTCCTGTCGCGCAACCCGTCGCTGACGCCCGACCAGGTCAAGGCGCGCCTCGTGGGCACCACCCGCCCCGGTCCGGTCAGCGACCCGAACCGGGTCGGCTCCGGAACGCTCGACGCGTACGCGGCGACCGTGAGCAACTCGATGGCTGCGGCCAACCAGGGGCTGACGCCGTCCCACGGCACGGGTTCGCTACAGGCGTCGCGCGGCACCCTGCAGACCGCCGTCGTCACCGGCACCGCGGTGGACGCCCTCGGTGTCGTGTCGCCGCTGCTGTGCCCCGTCACGGGCAACGTGACCGCCCAGCTGCAGCCGTTCGACCAGGTGGCGTACACGACCGGCGAGTGGACCGGCTCCACCTGGTACGGGTCGACCTGGTACGGCAGCACCTGGTACGGGTCCACCTGGTACGGGTCGACCTGGTACGGCAGCACCTGGTATGGGTCGACCTGGTACGCGGACACCTGGGCGTGAGTGACGTCAGCCGCGAGCAGCGCGTCCGGCGGATATGCGGAGGTGCGGCGACTGCCGGTGCCCTCGCGCTCGCCTGCTCGGGGCTGATCAGCGACGACGTCGCTGAGCTGTGGGTCGTCGCGGCCTTCACGGCCGCGCTGCTGCTGACGCAGCTGCTCCCGCTGCACCTGGTGCACGGCGGTCAGTCCGAGGCGCTGCACCTGGACGAGGTGTTCTTCGTGCCGATGGTGCTGCTGCTGGCCCCGGTGCAGACCGTCGGCGCGTTCACCGGCGCGCTGGCCGTCGCGGCGGTGGTGTCGAAGCGGGGGCTCGTCAAGGGGCTGTTCAACGTCGGCAGCATGACCTGCACGATCGGCTTGGGCGTCGGCACGGCGCACCTGCTGGGCGTCTCGGGCGAGGTCACCGGCCGTGACCTCGCGGCCGCCGCCGCCGGCGGACTGGTGCACTGCGCAGCGAGCTCGGCGTCCGTCTCGTGGATCATCTCCGTCGCGCAGGGCGTCCAGATCCGCACCGTCCTGTTCGACGGCGTTCTGGTCCGGCTCGCCACGTGGTTCGGCTCGCTGTGCGTCGGGATGCTGGCCGTGTTGGCCCTCGAGACGAGCCCGCTGGCGCTCGTCGTCGCGGCCGTCCCCGCCGTCGTTCTGCAACTGGCCTACGCCGGCGCGCTGCAGCAGTGGCGGGAGCGGCGCACGTCCGAGTCGCTGTACGAGGCGGCGGACCGCATCCGGACCAAGGTCACCACGGACGCGATCCGCGCAGAGCTCGTCACCTCGGTTCGCGAGCTGCTGGCCGCCGGCGATGTGCGGATCGTCGGGAACGTCTCCGTGTCGCCGCACGGGGCGCTGCGCGTCGTCCTCGACCCGACCGTCTCCATCGAGGTCCGCGACCGCGCCACCGGCGGCGCCTGGACGCGCGGCGAGCAGGGCCTGCTGCAGGCGCTCGCTGCCGTGGCCAAGGGAGCGCTGGCCAACGCGTTCCTGTACGAGCAGATGAACGCAATCACGCGCAGCCTCGGCGAGGGCGTCATCGCCGTGGACGAGGACGGCCTGGTCACGTTCGCCAACCCCGCCGCGGACACGCTGCTCGGCTGGCGGCGCGGCGAGCTGGTCGGCCGCGAGATCGCCGACGCCGTCGACCCGGACGGCCGGGCGCTCCGGCCGAACGGGACGCCCGAGTGGGTGCACCTGCCGCGGCTGCGCGCCGGCGAGACGCTGCGCATCGACGAGCACGTGGTGACCCGCCGCGACGGCAGCCCGCTCGACGTCGCGCTGACCGCGAGCCCCGTGGTCCGCGAGGGCGCGGTCGTCGGCGCCGTCGTCGTCTTCCGCGACGTACGCGACCGCAAGGCCCTGGAGAACCGCCTGCTGCACCAGGCCTTCCACGACCCGCTCACCGGACTGCCGAACCGCTCGCTGTTCCTCGACCGGCTCGAGCACGCCCGCGCCCGCAGCGCCCACGACGGCGGCACGCAGGCGGTGTTGTTCATCGACGTCGACCGCTTCAAGGTCATCAACGACAGCCTCGGCCACCGCGTCGGCGACCAGGTGCTGCAGACGGTCGCGTCCCGCGTCGTCGGCGTCCTGCGGCCGAGCGACACGGTCGCGCGGTTCGGCGGTGACGAGTTCACCGTGCTGCTCGAGCGGGTCGACTCTCCGGAGGAGGCCGCCCAGACAGCGGATCGGATCCTGAGCGCGCTGCAGCTGCCGATGCAGGCTGCCGGTCGCGAGGTGGTCGTCACCGTCAGCATCGGCATCGCCATCGCGGAGCCGGGCAACGCGCCCGCCGACCTGCTCGCGGCCGCCGACATCGCGATGTACCAGGCGAAGAGCCGCGGCAAGAACCGGCACGCGCTCGCCACCGCCGACGCGGACGAGAAGGCGCTCGCCCGGCTCGACCTCGAGATGGAGCTCCGCCGGGCGATCACCGACGCCGAGCTGGAGGTGCACTACCAGCCGGTCGTGCACACGCAGACCAGCGAGCTGTACGGGCTCGAGGCGCTCGTCCGCTGGCGGCACCCGACGCTGGGACTGCTGTCCCCCAGGCAGTTCATGGACGTCGCCGAGGAGAGCGGGCTCGTCCTGCCGCTCGGCGAGTGGGTGCTCGAGCAGGCTTGCATCACGGCGGTGCAGTGGCAGGTGGCGCACCCAGGCCGGCCGATGGTGATGGCGGTGAACCTGTCGGCGCGACAGTTCCAGCAGCCGGACCTGTGCGAGCGGGTCGCGGCGGTGCTGGCGCGGACCGGGCTCGACCCGTGGCTGCTGGCGCTCGAGATCACCGAGACGGTCGTGATGGAGGACACCGAGGCGACGCTCGCCATGCTGCGTGAGCTGAAGAAGCTGAAGGTGCGGCTGTCGATCGACGACTTCGGGACCGGCTACTCCTCCCTCAGCTACCTCAAGCGGTTCCCCGTCGACGCGGTGAAGATCGACAAGTCGTTCATCGACGGCCTCACGACCGGCCCGGTCGACCGCGAGATCGTGCAGGCGGTGATCCGGCTCGCCAGCGCCGTCGGGATGCAGACGATCGCCGAGGGCGTGGAGACGCCGTCGCAGCAGGAGGCGCTGCGGCTGCTCGGCTGCTCGCTGGTGCAGGGCTTCCTGCACGCTCGCCCGATGACGCTCGCGAACGTCGAGCGCTCGCTCGACCTGACGTTGCCGGCGCCGCGTCGCGCCTACGACGACAGCGTCCGCCGCGGGTGACCGGTCTCACCCCGTTGAGGTGGTGAGGGGAACCTGGCGAGTGGGAGACTCGGCGGCAGTCCGCCGCGCACCTCATCAGGAGTGACGACATGCCCCGCCTCGCCGCGACCGAGGGTCTCACCGAGATCCAGCAGGAGATCCTCTCGACCGTCCGCGGGTTCGTGGACAAGGAGATCATCCCGCACGCGACCGACCTCGAGCACAAGGACGAGTTTCCCGAGGCGATCGTCGACGGCATGAAGGAGATGGGCCTGTTCGGGCTCATGATCCCGGAGGAGTACGGCGGCCTCGGCGAGTCACTGCTGACCTACGCGCTGGTCGTGGAGCAGATCGCCCGCGGCTGGATGAGCGTCTCCGGCGTCATCAACACCCACTTCATCGTGGCCTACATGCTCATGCAGCACGGCACGGCCGAGCAGAAGGAGCGGCTGCTCCCGCTCATGGCGACCGGCGAGCTGCGCGGCGGCTTCTCGATGTCCGAGCCGGGCTGCGGCTCCGACGTCGCCGCCATCAAGAGCAAGGGTGTGCGCGACGGCGAGGAGTACGTCCTCGACGGCCAGAAGATGTGGCTGACCAACGGCGCCCGCGCCGGCCTCATCGCGACGCTGGTGAAGACCGACGAGGGCAGCGACTCCGTCTACAAGAACATGACGACGTTCCTGCTCGAGAAGGAGCCGGGCTTCGGCCAGACGGCGCAGGGGATCACCATCCCCGGCAAGATCGAGAAGATGGGCTACAAGGGCGTCGAGACCACCGAGATGGTCATGGAGGCCGCTCGCGTGCCGGCGTCGTCGATCCTCGGCGGCGAGGACGGCAGGGGCAAGGGCTTCTACCAGATGATGGACGGCGTCGAGGTCGGCCGCGTCAACGTCGCCGCCCGCGCCTGCGGCATCTCGATCCGGGCCTTCGAGCTCGCGATCGCGTACGCGCAGACACGCGAGACCTTCGGCAAGCCGCTCTCCGGCCACCAGGCGATCCAGTTCAAGCTGGCAGAGATGGCGACCAAGGTCGAGGCCGCCCACGCGCTCATGGTCAACGCGGCGCGGCTCAAGGACGCCGGCAAGCGCAACGACGTCGAGGCCGGCATGGCCAAGCTGCTGGCCAGCGAGTACTGCGCCGAGGTCACCCAGGAGTCGTTCCGGATCCACGGCGGCTACGGGTACTCGAAGGAGTACGAGATCGAGCGCCTCATGCGCGAGGCGCCGTTCCTGCTCATCGGCGAGGGCACGTCCGAGATCCAGAAGACCATCATCAGCCGCGGCCTGCTCAAGGACTACAAGCTGCAGGGCTGACGCCTCTCCGGTCCGCGGAAGTCGGCAACCGCTCCACCCGTAGTGCGCAGAAGCACTCCCAGCTGTCCCCGTGGCCGGTGCTGAGCGTGCGCCGGGCGCCGCCTGCAGGACCTGGTGCTGCGGCGCACGGTCGCCCCTAGCCTGAGCGGGTGGTCGACGCCGACGAGCTGCTCGTGCACGTCGAGGCGCACCTGCTGACGGCGTTCGGGCAGGACAGCGGCCGCGCCGGCGTGTCCTTCCTCGGCACCGAGCGGATCGACGTCCTGCGGTTCGGGCCGGACCCTGACGGCCTCGTCCGCTACGCCACCCTCGGCATGTCCCGCGCGCCGATGGGCGATCCCGGCGCGGAGGTGGTGCTCGTGGACGGGCCACGCGCCGAGCTGCTGCTGTCCGTACGCGGCCTGCAGGACAGCGTCCTGCGCCGGCTCGCGGTCCTCGCCGCCAGCCCCTCGGTCGAGGGCGTCGTCCTCGCACCCGGCGCGGGCCTCGACCTCGGCGAGCCGCTCTGGGAGGGCGGCCGCTTCACGGCGGTGCTGGTCGGCGAGCCCGGCGGGCTGGTCGCGGACCTGCCGGTCGACGGGCACGAGCCGGTCCGGTTCCTGCCGCTGCTGCCCATGACTCCGAACGAGGCCGCCTGGAAGCGGGTGCACGGAGCGGAGGCGCTCGAGGAGCGGTGGCTCGCCGCGGGCACCGACCTGCGCGACCCGCACCGGGCGGAGGTGTCGCTGGCATGACGCTGCAGGACCGGCTGCGGGCGCAGGCCGAGCAGTGCGCGCTGCACGGCAGCCCGCTCACCGGGGCGCTGCTGTTCGCCGCCGCCGACGACTACGACGCGGGCGGGCCGACGTACGACCTGCTGAGCCCGCACGCCGAGGATCCCAGCGGGTCGGTGCCGGCGCTGCGGCTGACTGGCGCGTTGCACCGGCTGGTCCTGGAGCGGCGGGCGCCGGAGCTGGCCCTGCACTACCCGAGCGTCGGCGGGCTCCCGGGCGAGGTGTGGCCGGCCGCCCGCCGCACCATCGCCGAGCACCTCGACGAGCTGCGCGAGCACGTCCGCCGGCCGGTGCAGACCAACGAGGTCGGCCGGAGCGCCGCGCTGTACGGCGGCCTGCTGCACGTCGGCGGCCCGGTACGGCTGCTCGAGCTCGGCGCCAGCGCGGGCCTGAACCTGCTGGTGGACCGGTTCGCGTACGAGGTCAGCGGCGAGGTGCTTGGTGACCCGACGAGCCCGGTCCGGCTGCACGAGCCCTGGCGCGGCCGGCTCCCCACCGGGACGGTCGAGGTGGTGGAGCGGGCCGGCTGCGACCCCCAGCCGCTGGACCCGATCAGCGCCGCCGACCGGCTGACGCTCACGTCGTACGTCTGGCCTGACCAGGTCGACCGGTTCGAGCGGCTGCGGGCCGCGCTGGCCGTCGCCGCCCGGCACGGGATCGCGGTCGAGCGTCTGCCGGCGTCGGCGTTCCTCGAGCGTGAGCTGGCCGAGCCGCGGTCGGGGGTCACGACCGTCGTGTGGCACTCCGTGGTGCGGCAGTACATGGCGCCGGCCGAGCGCGAGCGGGTCGACCAGCTGCTGACCGAGGCCGGGGAGCGGGCGACCGCGGCCGCGCCGCTCGCGCGGCTGTCGCTGGAGCCGGTGCAGGGCCAGTTCCGGTTCCTCGTCGAGCTGACGACGTGGCCGGGCGGTCGTACCCGCGTCCTGGCGGAGGCGCGCGGACACGGCCCCCCGGTGGAGTGGACCTGATCACGCTGCGAGGATCGACACCCACCACGATCGAGGAGGACGCAGTGCAGTTCGGCCGCTACTACGAGGAGTTCGAGGTCGGGGCGGTCTACAAGCACTGGCCGGGCAAGACCGTCACCGAGTACGACGACCACCTGTTCTGCCTGATCACCATGAACCACCACCCGCTGCACCTCGACGCCAACTACGCCTCGACGACCCAGCAGGGCAAGAACGTCGTTGTCGGCAACTACGTGTACTCGCTGCTGCTCGGCATGTCCGTCGCGGACGTCAGCGGACGCGCCATCGCGAACCTCGAGGTCGAGTCGCTCAAGCACGTCTTCCCGACGTTCCACGGCGACACCATCTACGGCCAGACCGAGGTGCTGGACAAGACCGAGAGCAAGAGCAAGGACGACCGCGGGGTCGTGTACGTCGAGACCAAGGGCTACAACCAGGACGGCGTCCTGGTGTGCGTCTTCCGGCGCAAGGTGATGGTGCCGAAGCGCGTGTACGCGGACAGGACCGGCGGCGAGTTCCCGGGTCGACCCGAGCTGCAGGAGTAGGACGCGATCTTGCTGGGGACAACGACGGCATGACCCTCGCGATCATCGCCGTCGTCGTCCTGCTCCTGATCGCCTTCGCCGCTGCCGGCGGGCTGTTCGACCGGGTACGTCCCGGCCGCCGCACCGTCGTCGAGCGCCCGGTGGCGCGCGAGCGCGTCGTCCAGCGCCCGGTGACGACGGAGCGGGTTGTCGAGACCGAGCGGACCATCGAGTAGGCGCTCCTTGACGGACCTCTGCCGGTAGGCGGACGCTCGGCCGTGTGACGGCTGCCCCGACCTGCCCGCGGTGCCCCGGCGACCTGCGCGCCCCGGGGCTGATGTCCAGCAGCTGGGTGTGCGAGCAGCACGGCGCGGTGCACCCGCTGCACGTCATCGCGCGGCCCAGCAACGAGGCGCTGCGCAAGGCGGCGCAGGCGCTCGGCGTCCCGCTGTGGTCCCCGCTGCCGCTGCTCCCGGGCTGGACGGTCACCGGCCTCGCGACCGCGGGCGACGACCGCTCCCCGGCCAAGGCGACGGTGCTCGCGCTGGCCGGCCCGTCGCCGCTGGGTGGACCCGCCGACCTGCTGCTCGTGGCGGAGGAGCCCGGCGTCGGGCTCGGGGCGCGCTACGCCGGCATCCCGTCGCTGGACCCCGGAGCCTGCACGGCAGGTCCGCCGGACGCGAAGGTCGAGGCGGCCGGCCACCCGACCGCGCTGTGGCGGTGCGACTCGGCCGACGACCGAGCGGCGTTCGTCGGGGAGGCCATGGGCGTCTGGCTGTACGCGGTGCTGTGGCCGCCGGCCGCCGAGCTGGTGCTGCTGGAGCACGTGGTGCTGCACGACCTGCGGGACGCGGCGCACGTCGCGCTCGACCTCCCGTTCGGCGCGCCGTCGCCACGGCTCGCTGCCGCCTGATCACCGTGTGTTACGGTTCGCGGAGGTTGAGCCAGCTGCTCAGCGCTCGTCCCCGCAGGGCGACCGCCGAGGGCTGACAGCGAGCGGCCCGCACGGGCGCTCGCAGCGGCAGCAGTGCCGACGGCCAGGTGCCGCACGGCGCCGCCGCAGCCCGCCCGCACAGATCTGGCGTCTCATGAGCCTTCGCACCTGGTCCACCGTCCTCGCCGCAGCCGGCCTCACGGCAGCCACGGCCCTGGCGCTCGGTGGCGCCGCCAGCGCCGCGGACGCTCCCGTCGGCTTCGGCACGGCCGGCAGCTTCGCCGTCCTCGCCGGCTCCACCGTCACCAACACGGGCTCGTCCGTGCTGCGCGGCGACCTGGGCGTCAGCCCGGGCACCGCGATCACCGGCTTCCCGCCCGGCCAGGTCGTCGGCGGAAGCGTCCACAGCGCGGATGCCGGTGCCGCCCAGGCCCAGATCGACGCCGGTACCGCGTTCAGCGACGCCGGAAGCCGCGCGAGCACCGCTGCCGTCGCGGCCGAGCTGGGCGGGAAGACCTTCCTCGCCGGCGTCTACGACGGCCCCGCACTGCAGCTGACCGGCACCGTCACGCTGGACGCCAAGGGCGACCCGAACGCGGTCTTCATCTTCCGCGGCACGAGCACGCTGAACACCGCGGTCAACAGCGGCGTGTCCCTGATCAATGGTGCGCGTGCCTGCAACGTCGTCTTCCGGGTGGCCTCCTCGGCCAGCCTCGGCGCCGGCACCGACTTCGCCGGGACGATCCTCGCCGCGACGGCGATCAGCACCGAGACCGGCACGACCGTGACGGGTCGGCTGCTCGCGCAGAACGCCGCCGTGACGCTGATCAACACGAACGTGACCGTGCCGAACTGCGCGGCGGTCGCCGCCAGCCCCAGCTCGAGCCCCAGCGCCGTGGTGGCGCCGGCCAGCCCGAGCGCCAGCGCAAGCCCGAGCCCCACGGCCAGTGCCAGCGCAAGCCCGAGCCCCAGCGCCAGCTCGACCTCGACGGCCAGCGCGAGTCCGAGCCCGAGCGGCAGCGTCAGCGCGAGCGCCAGCGCCAGTCCCGGTGCCCTGCCCAGCGCAGCGGCCGGCCCCACCGGCCTGCCGAGCGCACCGGCCGCGCCGGCTCCGGACGTGCTCGGGCCGCCGACGACGCCGGTCGTCGACACGCCGGACACGATCGACACCTCCGGGGGAACCGGTACCGGCGGCGGCACCGACGAGGTCCCGCAGCTGCCCACCACCGGCTCGCCCGTGGACGCGCTGCTCGTCAGCGGCGTCCTCAGCCTCGGCTTCGGGTTCCTGCTGCTCGCCGTCTCGTACCGCCCCGCGATCCGCGGCCGGCACGTCCGCGCCTGACGAGCCCGGCGGACCGGGCTGGCCGCGACGTTCGGACGCGCCCCAGCCGCCTCGCCTGCCGTACGCGGATGCCGTTCCGCCGCAGCCGGTTGATCACTAGGCTGGGAGGCCGTTCGCCGCTGTCTGGAGCCCCGCGTTGTCCCGCCGGATCGACCTGCACACCCACTCCACCGCCTCCGACGGAACGACCGCTCCGGCGGCCCTCGTCCGGGAGGCACGCGAGGCCGGGCTCGACGTCGTCGCGCTGACGGACCACGACACGACGGGCGGCTGGGCCGCGGCCGCCGACGCCCTGCCGACCGGCCTGACGCTGGTCCGCGGCGCCGAGATCTCGTGCAGCTGGCAGGGCATCTCGCTGCACCTGCTCGCGTACCTGTTCGACCCGGCCGAGCCGGTCTTCGCGGCCCGCCGGCTGGCCCTGCGGGACTCCCGGGTGGGGCGCGCCGAGGGCATGGTGCGCAAGCTCGCCGCATACGTGCTGTCGATGCGGAAGGCCGGGCGGACCCTTGCCGCCACGGAGGTCGACTTCTCCGTGGA
>JAODNS010000190.1 GCA_025465145.1 Frankiales bacterium | reverse complement strand
CCACGTTGCGCAGCAGCGGCATGTGCGCGAACTGCGGGCGCTCCCAGCCCAGCCAGTCGAACAGCAGCAGGTGCTTGGTCGTCGACGAAATCCACTCCTCGCCGCGCACGACGTGCGTGATCCCCATCAGGTGGTCGTCGACGACGACGGCCAGGTGGTACGTCGGGTACCCGTCCGCCTTGAGCAGCACCTGATCGTCGGGCCGCGGCGCGCTGACCTGTCCGCGGATGAGGTCGACGAACTGCAGCGGCGCGTCGTCGGGCACGAGCATCCGCACGACCGGCGTCTCGCTGAACCCGCCGAGCTCGGCCCGCTGCTCGCGCGTCAGCCCCACGCAGCGGCGGTCGTACCCGGTCGGCTGCTTGGCCTTCTGCTGCGCCTCGCGCATCTCGGTGAGCCGCTCGGTCGAGCACCAGCAGTGGTACGCCTTGCCGTCGGCGAGCAGCCGCTCGACGTGCGGGCGGTAGGTCTCCAGCCGCTCGCTCTGGCGGTACGGCGCGTACGGCCCGCCGCGGTCCGGTCCCTCGTCCCAGTCCAGCCCCAGCCAGCGCATGGTGTCGTAGACCTGCTGCTCGCTGTCCTCTCGGAACCGGGCGCGGTCGGTGTCCTCGACGCGCAGCACGAACTCGCCGCCCTGCTGGCGCGCGAAGGCCAGGTTGAACAGCGACATGTACGCCGTGCCGACGTGCGGATCCCCTGTCGGCGAAGGGGCGACGCGTACTCGGACGCTCATGACCGGGTTCCCACCGGGTTCGTCAGCGTGCCGATGCCCTCGATGCTCACCGACACGGTCGACCCGGCCGTCAGCGGCCCCACACCCGCGGGCGTGCCGGTGAGGATGACGTCGCCGGGCAGCAGCGTCATGAACGCCGTCACCCACTCCACGATCGACGGCACGTCGTGCAGCAGCTGCGACGTGCGGCCGTCCTGCCGCAGCTCGCCGTCGACGGTGCAGCGCACGGCGACGTCCGCCGGCAGCTCGGTCTCGACCCAGGGGCCGAGCGGGCAGAACGTGTCGTGGCTCTTGCCGCGCGTCCACTGCCCGTCGGCCTTCTGGTGGTCGCGCGCGGTGACGTCGTTGCCGCAGGTGTAGCCGAGGACCACGTCGTGCGCCCGCTCGCGCGGCACCTCGCGGCACAGCCGGCCGATGACGATGCCGAGCTCCGCCTCGTGGTCGACCCGCTCGCTGTTGCGGGGCAGCTGGACCACATCACCGGGTCCGATCACGGAGGTCGACGGCTTGAGGAACACCACCGGGGTCTCCGGCGGCGGCCCGCCCATCTCCGCGACGTGGTCGGCGTAGTTCTTGCCGATGCACACGACCTTGCTGGGCAGCACCGGCGCGAGCAGCTTCACCGACGACAGCGGCAGCTGCTCGCCCGTCAGCTGCAGCGGTGCGAACGGGTGCGCCGTGGCGACGCTGACGACGAGGTCCGCGGGGTCCTCGCCAGGCCCCTCGACGATGCCGAACGAGACCTCACCGGAGGCGGAGAAACGGGCGATGCGCACCCGGGCAGGCTAGTCGGCCCGGTGCAGCAGCCCGGTCGTGTACGCCTCCTCGAGCGCCTGCCACGAGGCGGCGATGACGTTCTCGTGGACACCGACGGTGCTCCACTCCGTCACGCCGTCGGAGGTCTCCACCAGCACCCGCGTCACCGCGGCCGTGCCGTGCGCGCCGCTGACGATGCGCACCTTGTAGTCGACGAGCTCGAGCGAGGCGAGGTACGGGTACAGCCGCTCGAGCGCCGACCGTAGCGCGTTGTCCAGCGCGTTGACGGGGCCGTTGCCCTCACCGGTTGCGACGATCCGCTCGCCGCCGGCGTGCAGCTTCACCGTGGCCTCAGACACGACCTGCCCGTCAGCACGCCGCTCCACGATCACCCGCCACGACTCGAGGTCGAAGTACGACGGGCGCTGCCCCATCTCCTCGCGCAGCAGCAGCTCGAAGCTGGCCTCGGCGGCCTCGAACGAGTACCCGACGGACTCCAGCTCCTTCACCCGGTCGATGACCCGGCCGACGGCGCCGGCGTCGGGTTCGAGGCCGATCGCCTTGCCCTTCAGCTCGATCGTCGCCCGACCGGCGAGCTCCGAGACGAGCAGCCTCATGTCGTTGCCGACCACCGCGGGGTCGGTGTGCTGGTACAGGTCCGGGTCGGCCTTGATGGCGCTGACGTGCAACCCGGCCTTGTGCGCGAAGGCGCTGGTCCCGACCCAGGGCTGGTGCGCGTCCGGCGCGATGTTCGCGACCTCCGCGACGGCGTGCGCGACGCGCCCCAGCTCGGCCAGCCGCCCGTCCGGCAGCACCTGCCGGCCGAGCTTGTCCTCGAGCGCAGCCACGACGCTGAACAGGTCGGCGTTGCCGGACCGCTCGCCGTAGCCGTTCGCCGTCCCCTGAACGTGGGTCGCGCCGGCGTCGATGGCGGCCAGCGAGTTAGCCACCGCGCAGGACGTGTCGTTGTGCGCATGGATCCCGACGCGCATCCCGGTGCCGACCACCTCGTGCACGATCTCGGCGAGCCGCCGAGGCAGCATGCCGCCGTTCGTGTCGCACAGCGCGACCACGTCCGCGCCCGCCTCGGTCGCGACGCGCAGCACCTCCAGCGCGTAGGCCGGATCGGTGACGTAGCCGTCGAAGAAGTGCTCGGCGTCCAGGAAGACCCGCTGCCCCTCCGCCTTCAGGTGGGCCACCGAGTCGCGCACCATCGCGAGGTTCTCCTCCCGCGTCGTGCGCAGCGCCCGCTCGACGTGCCGCACGTCCGACTTCGCCACCAGGGTCACGACCCGAGCGCCCGACTCCCGCAGGTGCGCCAGGTCGGCGACCACGTCCCCGCCGGCCCGCCGGGTCGACCCGAACGCCGTCAGCTGCGCGGTCTTCAGGACCAGCTCGCTCTGCGCGCGCCGGAAGAACTCCGCGTCCTTGGGGTTGGCACCCGGCCAGCCGCCCTCGATGAAGCCCACGCCGAGGTCGTCGAGGTGCCGGGCGATGGCGAGCTTGTCGTTGACCGACAGGGACATGCCCTCGCCCTGGGCCCCGTCGCGCAGGGTGGTGTCGTAGACGTGGAAGGCGTCGGGGGGGTGCACTGGGATCCTCGGGGGGCGGCCGGCTCGATGGGGAACGGGCGGGATCGCCGCCCGCTCCATCATGCCGGACGGGATGCCCGGGAGCGCTCCCCCCGTTGCGGCGGGACCGGCGGGGACGTCCAGTCACCCGCCAGGAGCGCCGGGACCTCGTGCGGCAGCAGGGGCTGGCTGACCAGGAACCCCTGGCCCAGCTCGCAGCCCAGCATGTCGAGGACCGACAGCTGCGCCGCGGTCTCGATGCCCTCGGCGATGCTGCGCAGACCGAGCCGGGTGAGCAGGCTCAGCACGGCGTCGGCGAGCGCGAGCGCGGACGGGTCGCGGTCGACCCCGTCGAGCAGGCCCCGGTCGAGCTTCACGAAGTCGAACGGCAGCTGGCGCAGGTAGCGCAGCGAGGAGTAGCCCGCGCCGAAGTCGTCCAGCGCGAGCCGGACGCCGAGCGCGCGCAGCCGCTCGAGCACGTCCACCGCGAGCTCGACGTCGTCGACGAGGACGGACTCGGTGAGCTCCAGCACGAGGCGGCGTGGCGGCAGACCGGTCTCGTCGAGCACGGCACGGACCTGCTCGACCAGACGCGGTGAGTGCAGCTGGATCGGCGAGAGGTTGACGCTGACGGTCAGGTCGCGACCCTCGGGAAGCTCGCGCTGCCAGCGGCGCAACTGCATGCACGCCTCGCGCAGCACCCACTCCCCGATCTCGATGATCGCCCCGCTCTCCTCGGCCAGCGGCACGAACAGCACCGGGCTGAGCTCCCCGCGCAGCGGGTGCTGCCAGCGCAGCAGCGCCTCGAAGCCGACGACGGCCCGGGAGGCCACGTCGATGACCGGGTGGTAGCGCAGCCGGAGCTGCTCGTCGAGCAGGGCCGAGCGCAGGTCCTCCGCCAGTCCCGCCCGCTCGACGACCGTCTCCCGCAGGCGGTCCTCGAAGACCTCGAAGCGGCCCTTGCCGCGGGCCTTGGCGGCGTACATGGCGATGTCCGCATCGCGCAGGGCGGCGTCGGCGCCCTCCTCGGACACGTAGGCGATGCCGATGCTGCAGCCCAGCCCGACCTCACGGTCGCCGAGGTCGACCGGCCTGGACAGCACCGCCAGCAGCCGTTCCGCGAGCGGCAGGACGTGCTCGGGCGTCCCGTCGGCGAGGACGACGAACTCGTCACCGCCGAGCCGCGCGACCAGGTCCGCCGGCCGGCAGGCGGCGCGGAGCCGGGCGGCGACCTCGAGCAGGACGTCGTCGCCCACGCCGTGCCCGAGGGTGTCGTTGACGGCCTTGAACCCGTCGAGGTCCAGCAGCAGCAGCGCGGCCGGCACCGAACCGTCCACGGCGTCGAGCCGCTCGTGCAGGAGCGCCCGGTTGGCGAGACCGGTCAGCGGGTCGTGGAACGCCCCGTGCCGCAACTCCTCCTCGAGCAGGGCCCGCTCCGTGACGTCGGCGAGCACCCCGATGTACCCGAACGGCCGGTTCTCCTGGTCGCGCAGGATCGCGGTGGACATCTCGACCCGGACCATGGTCCCGTCCTTGCGCCTTCGCGAGTCCAGGAACCGGTGCTGCACGTCCCCGCGGGCGAGCTCCGCGAGGCGCTCGGCGCGCCGGGCGGGCTCGACGATCGGGTTGCCCTTGCCCACGACCTCGTCGACGGTCCAGCCGAACATCGCCTCGGCGGCCGGGTTCCACAGCCGGACCCGGCCCTGGAGGTCGAGCTCGACGATGGCGACCGGCGCCTCGTCGACCAGCGCCCGCAGCCGGCCCAGCGTGCGGCCCCTGTCGGTGCCCTGGTTCAGGAGGGCGGTGTGCAGGGCGGCGTTCTCGATGGCGGCGCTGGCCTGCGCGGCGTACATCTCGAGCAGCTCGAGCTGGTCGGGCCCCGGCCGCCGCCCGTCGTGCGGGAGGTCGACGCTGATCGCGCCCAGTAGCCCGGACCGCTGCGTGGTGAGGGGCGCGATCATCGCGTCGAGCGGATGCCAGGCGTCCTCGTCGTCGCTCACCGGGTGGTCGGGTACCCAGTGGGGC
>JAODNS010000176.1 GCA_025465145.1 Frankiales bacterium | reverse complement strand
GGACCGCGCGGCGCACGGCGGCCGGGGCGATCCGGGCGGCGATGCCGGCGGCCGCGCGGCCGGCGATGCCGGGGAGGCGGCCGGCGAGCGTGGCGAGGACGACGGCGAGCAGCCACCCGGCGAGCAGGTAGGCCAGCAGCGTGACGGCGGCGACGAGCGGCACGAACGGGTCGGCTGCGCCGCCCGCGTGCTGCAGGTCGGCCACGGCGGTCGCCGGCGAGGGTGCGGCCAGCAGGAGCACCAGGGCTGCCAGGGCGGTGCCGAGCAGGAGGAGGAGCTGCGAGCGGCGGTGCTGCACGTCAACCTCCAATGCGTTCGTTTGCATTTGTTTGCTGTTGTACGCGTTCGAAGGGGCACGGTCAAGTCAGGTAGACAGGATGTGGATCCGTCGGACAGGCTGCGCGGCATGAGGTGGCAGGCGCTGTTCGACGACCTGGAGGCGCAGCTCGCGGCCGAGGAGGCAGCCGAGCTGCGCTCCGAGGTCGCCGACCGCACGCGCCACGAGGTCGGCCTGCTGCGGCTCGTCGACCGGCTGCGCCCGGCCGCGGGCGCCAGGCTGGCCGTCACGGTCGGCGGCGCGGGCACGGTGCACGGCCGGCTGCTGGACGCCGGCAACGACTGGCTGCTGCTCGAGGAGCACGGTCTGCGCGAGGCGCTCGTGCCGCTGGCCGCGGTGACCGGCATCACCGGGCTCGGCGCGCGCAGCGACACCCCCGGCTCGGAGGGGGAGGTGGGTCGCCGGCTGGACCTGCGCTGGGCGCTGCGCGGGCTGGCCCGCAGCCGTACCGGCGTCACGGTCGCGCTGCGGGACGGCACGGCCGTCACCGGGACCCTGGACCGCGTGGGCGCCGACCACGTGGACGTGGCGGAGCACGCGGCGGGCGAGGCGCGGCGGGCGTCAGCCGTGCGTCAGGTCCGGCTGGTGCCGCTGGGGGCGGTTGCGCTCGTGCGGAGCGGCTGACCGGTCAGTCGTCGACGAGCTCGCCGTCGCGCACCGGGTGGGCGGTCACGAACGCGCGCGTCTCGGCGTAGCAGCGCGCGATGTACTCCTCGAGGGCCGACCGCTCGACCCGCCACTGCCCGCGGCCACCGATCTTGATGGCCGGCAGCTCGCCGGAGCGCACCAGCGCGTAGGTCTGCGACGACGAGATGTTGAGGATGTCGGCGACGTCGGCCAGCTGCAGGAAGCGCTCGGCGGCCACGGTGCTCTCCTCTCCGCTCGGGATCGACATCGCGAAGTCTGGCACTGGACCGCCTACCCGTGCCGGCGGCTGTCCACAGGCACCGCTGCTGTGGACAGCCGATGCGCGCCGGGCGCTTCGTGCGCAAGGATGCTCGTTCCCCGGATCCGCGAGGAAGGACTGCGTGTGAGCGAGACCCCCGCGTCGCCCAAGTCCAACCGGCTGGCGACGCCCGGGTGGCTGGACGCCCGCCTCGTGCTCGGCGTCCTGCTCGTCCTCGTCAGCGTCGTCGTCGGCGCGCGCGTGCTGTCGTCCGCGGACCAGTCCCAGACGGTGTGGGCGGCCAAGCGCGACCTCGCGCCGGGCGCGCAGCTGACCGCCGACGACCTGACCCGGATGCGGGTCCGCCTGTTCGGCACGGACACCCGTCGCTACATCAACGGCCGCGGCGGCGCACCGACCGGGTACTTCCTGCGCCGGGGCGTCGGAGCCGGTGAGCTGCTGCCGATCGCCGCGCTGACCAAGCCGGGCGAGCAGGTGAGCTTCCGGCTCGTCACGGTCCCGGTCGGCCGCGGCCACCTGCCGCCGAACCTGGCCGAGGACTCCCAGGTGGACGTCTACGTCAGCCCCGAGAAGAAGACCGCCGCGACGACGGCGGCAGCAACGGTGGAGCCGCGGCTCGTCGTGCGCAACGTGACCGTCCTGCAGCGACCGAAGCTGAGCGGCTTCGCCGGCGGCGGCACCACGGACGAGTCGATCGTGCTGCAGGTGCGGCCGGCCGACGTCGCGCTGATCCTCGCCGCCATGTCGGAGGGACGGATCGACCTCGTCGGCGTGCCCCGCCTGCAGGAGACGCCGGTGTCGACGCTCGAGGACGGCACCAGCTGATGGCCGTGCCCGTCCTGACCGCCGTCTCGGACGCGGTGTGGGAGTCGCACCTCGTCGCGGCGCTGGAGCGGGGCGACCTCGGCGTCAGCGTCGTCCGGCGGTGCGTCGACCTCGCCGACCTGCTCGCCACGGCCGCCACCGGCCAGGCGCGCGCGGTCCTGCTGTCCGCCGACCTGCGCAGGCTCGACCGCGACGCGCTGTCGCGGCTCGCCGTCGCGGGGGTCGCGGTGGTCGGGCTGGTGCCGCCCGGTGACGAGGAGGCCGAGCGGCGGCTGCGGCAGCTGGGCGTGCTGCACGTGCTGCCGTCCGACGCGTCGCCCGAGGACATCAGCACCGCCGTGATGGAGACCGTGCAGGGGGCGCCGGCCGCGCCGGCCCCATCGCTGTCCTACGCCGAGCCGCGGACGGCGCTGCCCGACCCGCCGCCCGCTCCGCCGCCGGTGCAGGTTCCCGAGGTCGGCGTCGGCACCGGCCGCCTCGTGGCCGTCTGGGGCCCCACCGGCGCACCCGGGCGAACCACCGTCGCGGTCGCGCTGGCGAGCGAGGTCGCGGCGCTCAACCGGTCCGCGCTGCTCATCGACGGCGACGTCTACGGCGGCGTCGTGGCCCAGGTGCTCGGCGTGCTGGACGAGGCGCCCGGCCTGGCAGCCGCCGCACGGCTGGCCAACAACGGCCAGCTCGACCTGCCGGCCCTCGCGGCGCTGGCCCGGTCGGTGACGCCGACGCTCCGGCTGCTGTCCGGGATCACCCGCGCGGACCGCTGGCCCGAGCTGCGGCCGGCGGCCGTGGAGGTCGTGCTCAGCCTGTCCCGGTCGCTGGCGTCAGTGACGGTCGTCGACTGCGGCTTCAGCCTCGAGCAGGACGAGGAGCTGGCCTACGACACCGCCGCGCCCCGCCGCAACGGCGCGACGCTCGCGTTCCTCGAGTCCGCGGACACCGTGGTCGCCGTCGGCTCCGCTGACCCGGTCGGGCTGCAGCGGCTCATCCGCGGCCTCGCCGAGCTCAAGGAGGCCGTGCCGGGGTTGACGCCGCGCGTCGTCGTCAACCGGGTGCGGCCGTCCGGCGTCCCGGGCGACCCGGAGAAGGAGATCCGCGGCGCCCTGTCCCGCTACGCCGGCGTCGAGGACATCGCCTTCGTGCCCCTGGACGTTCCCGGCGTCGACGGCGCGGTCGCCACAGGCCGCACCCTCGTCGAGGCGGCCGCGTCGTCGCCGGCGCGGCTGGCGCTGGCCGACCTCGCGGCCGGGCTGGTGGGCATGCCGCGCGCGCCGCGCAAGCGCCGGCTGCTCGCCCGCAGCGCCGGCAAGCGCGCCGCGGGCTGAGCCCGGCCCTGGAGCCCTACGCCTTCTGCAGGTACTTGCCGAGCTCCTGGCGGGCGACCGTCCGCACGTGCACCTCGTCCGGGCCGTCGGCGATGCGCAGCGTCCGGAGCCCCGCGTACATCCGGGCCAGCGGGAAGTCCTCGCTGACGCCGCCCGCGCCGTGCACCTGGATGGCGCGGTCCACGACGTTGAGCGCGACCCGCGGAGCGATCACCTTGATCTGCGCGATCTCGGAGCGGGCGCCCTTCGCGCCGAACTTGTCGATGAGGTCCGCGGTCTTGAGCACCATGAGGCGGGCCTGGTCGATCTCCATCCGCGACTCGGCGATCTGCTGGCGCACCACGCCCTGCCGGGCGATCTCCTGCCCGAACGCGACGCGGCTGATCGCCCGCTCGCACATCAGCTTCAGGGCTCGCTCGGCGGCGCCGATCGCGCGCATGCAGTGGTGGATCCGGCCGGGCCCGAGCCGCGCCTGCGCGATCATGAACCCGTCGCCCTCGTTCGCGATGAGGTTCGTGGCCGGGACGCGGACGTCGGTGAACCGCAGCTCGTTGTGGCCGTGCTGGTCCTGGTACCCGAAGACCGGCAGCGGCCGGATGTTCTCCAGGCCGGGCGTGTCCATCGGCACGAGGATCATCGACTGCTGGCGGTGCGGCGACTCGTTCGGGTCGGTCTTGCCCATGACGATGAGGATCGTGCAGCGCGGGTCGGCCGCCCCGCTGATCCACCACTTGCGGCCGTTGATGACGTAGTCGTCGCCGTCGCGCTCGATCCGCGTACTGATGTTGGTTGCGTCCGAGGACGCGACGTCCGGCTCGGTCATCGCGAAGGCGGAGCGGATCTCGCCCTCCATGAGCGGCTGCAGCCACTGCGACTTCTGCTCGGGGGTGCCGAACATGTGCAGCACCTCCATGTTCCCGGTGTTGGGCGCGTCGCAGTTGATCGCCTCGGGCGCGATGTGCGACGCCCACCCGGTGAGCTCGGCGAGCGGCGCGTACTCGACGTTCTTCAGCCCCGACACGTCCGGCAGGAACAGGTTCCACAGCCCGCGGCTGCGCGCCTCGGCCTTCAGCTCTTCGACGACCGGGGGCAGGGTGTGGTCGTCGCGGCCCTTCTCGTTGCGGTACCGCTCGTACTCGACCTCGGCCGGGAAGACCTTCTCGTCCATGAACGCCTGCAGCCGGTCGAGGTAGTCCTGGGCCTTGGGGGAGGGAGCGAAGTCCACGAGGTGCCTTTCCAGCAGGGGGTGTGTCAGCGCCTCGCATACTGCCGCACCTCCTAGGCTCGCTCCCCGTGAGGATTCCGAGCGGCGACCTGGCGCCGGTGCGCAAGCGCCGCCGGTACGGCAAGCGCCGCAACCCGCTGCCGCTCGTCCTCGGCGTCCTGCTGATCGCGGCCATCGCGATCGGCGGGTACGTGCTCCAGCGCGAGGACGACCGCGCCGGACAGGTCACCCAAGCCGTCCGCTGCCCGTCCCCCGCGCCGGTGGCGAGTGCCGCGCCGGCCAAGCCGGTGGTGCTGCCCGCACCGGCAGGCGTCGCCGTCACGCTGCTCAACGGCACTCCGCGCAGCGGGCTGGCACGAGCCGTCGGCAACGAGCTCGCCCGCCGCGGCTTCCGGGTCAGCGGGATGGGCAACGCGCCCGCCGCCCTGACCGGCGGCAGCGTCATCGCCTTCGGCCCCGGCGGCCGCCCGGCCGCCACGCTCCTGTCCGCGCACGTCATCGGCGGGCAGCTGCTGCCGGTGGCGAAGGCGCCGGCCGGCAGTGTCACCGTCACGCTCGGCTCCACGTTCGTTCGGCTCCGGAAGCCCGCGGAGGTGTCCGCGTACACCCGCGACCTGGGGAAGCCTGCTGCCGTGCCCAGGCCCGCGCCGACCAGGTCGTGCGGGTGA
Organism: Frankiales bacterium; assembly: GCA_025465145.1. Classification (GTDB taxonomy): domain Bacteria; phylum Actinomycetota; class Actinomycetes; order Mycobacteriales; family SCTD01; genus RYN-124. Next base: position 10,908 of record JAODNS010000176.1, on the reverse strand, counting down.
CCGAGCTCGTCGACGCAGCGGCGCTGTCCGCCTGGCTGCAGGGGCGGCTGTCCGGCGACGGCCAGGTGGAGGTCGAGCGGCTGCAGGCAGGTCACTCGAACCTGACGTTCGTCGTACGGCAGGGCGGCCGCGAGTACGTGCTGCGCCGGCCGCCGCAGGGGCCGCTGCTGCCAACCGCGCACGACGTGGTCCGCGAGTACCGCGTCATGGACCTGCTCCGCCGGGCCGACACCGGCGTGCGGGTGCCCGAGGTCGTCGCCGTCTGCGAGGACACCTCGGTGATCGGCGCGCCCTTCTACCTGATGGCCAGGGTCGACGGCGACGTCGTACGGGACTGCCTGCCGGCGTGGCTGACCGAGGACCGGCGGCGCGCCACCGGACTCGAGCTCGTCGAGGCGCTGGCCGAGATCCACGCCGCGCCGTACGAGCCGTTCGTGGCCGGCGGCATCGGGCGGCCGAGCGGCTACCTGGAGCGGCAGGTCCGCCGGTGGCGCGGGCAGCGCGAGGGGATGCTCGCCGCGGGCGGGGGGCGCGAGCTGCCCGACTACGACGCCGTCAGCGCGTGGCTGGGCGACAACCTGCCGGTCGAGCAGCCGCCGGCTGTGGTGCACGGGGACTACAAGCTCGACAACGTCATCCTCGGCAGCGACGGCCGGGTGGCCGCCGTCGTCGACTGGGAGATGGCGACCGTCGGCGACCCCCTCGCGGACCTCGGCTACCTCCTGAGCTTCTGGGTGGAGCCGGGCGAGTCCGTGCCGTTCCTGGGCGAGGGAGCCGTGACCGCGCAGGCGGGCTGGCCGACCCGGGCAGAGCTGGCCGACCACTACGCCGCGCTGACCGGCCGGCGGATGACCGACCTGCGCTTCTACGTCACCCTCGCGGTCTGGAAGCTGGCCGTGCTGCTGGAGGCGAGCTACCACCGGCACCTGGCCGGCACCACCGACGACCCGTTCTTCGCGATGCTCGAGACGGGCGTGCCGGCGCTGCTGGCCCGGGCGCGGGCGAACGTGGATGCCTGAGGCGCTGGTCGTCGACTACGGCGGCGTCCTGACCAACTCGCTCGCCGAGACGATGGGCGGCTGGCTCGCCGCGGACGGCATCGACCCGCACGCGTTCCGGCGCGCGATGCGCGACCTGCTCGGCGCCGAGACGGCGGCCGAGAACCCGGTGCACGCGCTGGAGCGCGGCGAGATCGAGATCCCCGACTTCGAGCGGCAGCTCGCCGAGCACCTGCTGTCCACCGACGGCAGCCCGGTGCAGCCGGACGGTCTGCTGGCCCGGATGTTCAGCGGCTTCCGCGCCGCCGACGACATGGTCGGCGTCGTACGGCGAGCCCGGCAGCGCGGGCTCAAGACGGCGTTGCTCAGCAACAGCTGGGGGATGGACTACCCGCGCGAGGGCTGGGACGAGCTGTTCGACGTGACGGTCATCTCCGGCGAGGTCGGCATGCGCAAGCCGGATCCGGAGATCTACCTGCTGTGCGCGCAGCGCCTCGGCCTGCCGCCGCAGGGCTGCGTGTTCGTCGACGACCTGTCGCCGAACGTCCGCGGTGCCGCCGCTGTCGGCATGGTCGGCGTGCTGCACCAGTCGTACGAGCAGACCGTCGTCGAGCTCGAGGTGCTGCTCGGCCACGACCTGCGAGAGTGAGCGGACGCACCACCACCAGGAGGTAGGAATGGCCGACCGGCTGAGCCCGCTGGACGTCTCCTTCCTCTACATGGAGACGCCCACCACCGCGATGCACGTCGGCGGGGTGGCCACGTTCGAGCCGCCGGAGGGCGGCTACGACTACGACCGACTGTTCGAGCTCATCTCGCAGCGCATCGCCCTGGTGCCGCGGTACCGGCAGAAGGTCCGCCAGGTCCCGGGCCGCCTCGCCAACCCCGTCTGGGTGGACGACGAGGACTTCGACGTCACGTACCACGTCCGCCGCAGCGCCCTGCCGAAGCCGGGCACCGAGGCGCAGCTGCGCGAGCTGGTCGGCCGGCTGCAGAGCCGGCAGCTGGACCGCAACCGGCCGCTGTGGGAGATCTACCTCGTCGAGGGGCTCGAGGGCGGCCGCGTCGCCGTCATCACCAAGACCCACCACGCGATGGTCGACGGCGTCAGCGCGGTCGACATCGGCACCGTCATCCTCGACGTGACGCCGACGCCGCGGGAGGTGCCCGAGGACGACTGGCGGCCGCGCCGGCAGCCCAGCTCCGTGGCGCTGATGACCGAGGCCGTGACGGACCTGGTGAAGCGCCCGACGCAGGCCATCGACACCGCCCGCGGAGCCGTCACCGACGCCCGCGCCACCGTCGGCAAGGTCGCGTCCGTCGGCGGCGGCATCCTGTCGCAGGCCCGGCTGATGGCGCGGTCCGCGCCGAGCTCGCCGCTCAACGCGACGATCGGCGAGCAGCGCCGGTTCGCGATGGCGAAGACCGACCTGGACGACTACAAGCGGGTCCGCAAGACCCACGGCGGCACGGTCAACGACGTCGTCCTCGCGACGGTCAGCGGCGCGCTGCGGACCTGGCTGCTCACCCGCGGCGAGTCCGTGACGCCGACGACGACGGTCCGCGCGATGGTCCCGGTGTCGGTGCGCAGCGAGGGCGACAGCGGCGGCAACCGGGTGTCCTCGTACTTCGTCGACCTCCCGATCGGCGAGGGCAACCCGGTCATGCGGCTGCACCAGGTGTCGTTCGCGATGCGCGGCCACAAGGAGTCCGGCGAGTCCGTCGGCGCCGACGCCCTCGTGCAGCTCACCGGGTTCGCTCCGCCGACCATCCACGCGCTCGGCGCCCGGGTGGCCAGCGGCTTCAGCAAGCGGCTGTTCAACCTGGTCGTCACGAACGTGCCGGGGCCGCAGTTCCCGCTGTACGCGGCCGGCGCGCGGATGCTGGAGATGTACCCGGTCGTCCCGCTGAGCAAGGGCCAGGCCGTCTCGATCGGGCTGACCTCGTACGACGGCGGCGTCTTCTACGGGCTCAACTGCGACCGCGACGCGATGCCCGACGCGGACGTGCTCGCCGGCTGCATCGAGGAGTCGTTGGCCGAGCTGGTGGGAACGACGCGCTGATGACCCGTGGACTGGTGCTCGGAGCGGGCGGCGTCCTCGGCGCCGCCTGGACGATCGGCGCGCTCGCCGCGGTGCAGGAGCAGTACGGCTGGGATCCGCGCGAGGCGGACGTCCTCATCGGCACGTCGGCCGGCTCGGTGATGGCGGCGATGCTGGGCTCCGGCGTGAGCGTCGAGCAGCTGCTCAACCACCAGAAGGGCGTGGTGGTCCCGGGCGACCCGCAGATCGGCTACGACTACGACAGGGACTCCGGCGGCGCGCTGCCGCCGCTGCCGCGGCTCGGGATCGGCTCGCCGCGCGGCGTCGTCTCCTCCGCGCTGCGCCCGTGGAAGGTCACGCCGATGGCCGCGCTGTCGGCCGTGCTGCCGCAGGGCCGCGGCTCGCTGGACCCGGTCGGCGCGGTCGTCGACGCCGTCAACCCCAGCGGCGGCTGGTCGGACCACGCGCGCACCTGGATCGTCGCCATGGACTACGACAACGGCCGGCGCACCGTCTTCGGCCGCGACGGTGCGCCGCGCGCAACGCTGCGCGAGGCGGTCATGGCGTCCTGCTCGATCCCCGGCTGGTACGCGCCGGTCACCATCGGCGGCCGCCGGTACGTCGACGGCGGCACCTGCTCACCCACCTCGCTCGACCTGGTCGGGAAGCTCGGCCTGGACGAGGTGGTCGTGCTCTCGCCGATGACGTCGCTGCGCTACGACGCCCCCACGTCCGTTGCCGCGCGGATCGAGCGCCGGTTCCGGCGGATCGTCACCAAGCGGCTCGTCGGCGAGGTGAAGAAGGTTGCCGCCACCGGCACGAAGGTCACCCTGCTCGGCCCCGGCCCCGAGGACCTCGACGTGATCGGCAGCAACATGATGGACCCGCGCCGCCGGGAGCGGGTGCTCGAGACGTCGCTGCGAACGTCGCGGGCGGCGCTCGAGGCCGACGTCCTGCAAGAGGCCGGCTGACCGTGCGGGTCTACCTCCCGTCGACGCTGCCGGCCCTGCGCCGGCTGCTCGAGACCGGCCAGGTGGGCGACCCGCCGCTGCCCGCCTTCGCCGTCACCGGCGCGCTGCGCGAGTGGTACGCGGAGGGCGACGACGAGGAGCTCGAGTACGCCGCCCTGCAGCTGGCCGCTCGCGCGTCGCTGCGGCTGCTCGACGTCGACCCGGACGCACCGCCGCGCCGCGTGGTCGTCGTGGCGGAGGTGCCGGACGCGGCTGTCGTACCGGCCCCCGCCGTGGACCGCGGGGCCGTGCACGTCGGCGACCCGGTGGCGATGCGGCTGGTCCGCTCGCTGCACGTGGACGACCCGGCCGCGGAGGAGGACGTGCGCGTCGCGGTCGAGTCGGTCGTGGCCGCCGAGCTCGGCAGCGAGGACGCCGCCTTCGCCGTCGAGCAGGCGGAGGGGCACGAGCTGCAGTGGTACGCGAGCCAGGAGCTCGGCCCGCTGCTGGAGCTGTCCTGACGCGGTGGCGCTGGGGGGTGCTCGCCGTGCTGCTGGCCGGGCTGGTAGCGCTGCCGTCGGCGGCCGGGCAGCTGCCGGTCCGCGACGTGCAGGTGCCGCCGGCGGAGCTGGTGCAGCGGATCCGGGCGTCGGCCGGCGTCGGCTGGTCCGGGTACGCCGAGTCGCGCGGCACCCTGGTGCTGCCGGACGTGCGCGAGCTCGGAGACGTGCCCGCGCTGGTGGGTGGCACGACGCGGATGCGCGCGTGGTGGCGCGGGACGCAGCAGTGGCGGGTCGACACGCTCTCGCTGACCGGCGAGGACGACGTCATCCGCGACGACGTCGGGACGTGGACGTGGGAGTCGGCGGACCGCCGCGCCACCCGGGTCTACGGCGACCTGGACGTCCGGCTGCCGCAGCCACCGGACCTGCTGCCGACCAGCCTCGGCCGCCGGCTCGCCGGCGCGAAGGACGTCCGGCTGTCCGCGCTCGCTGCCCGTCGTGTGGCCGGCCGCTCCGCCGCGGGCGTACGACTGGTCCCGCGAGAGCCCACCCGTACGACGGTGGCGCACGTCGACATCTGGGCCGAACCCCGCACCGGGCTGCCGCTGCGCGTCGACGTGGTCGCGCACGGCCGGACGACGCCGTCGGTCACCGCGCTGCTCATGGACCTGACGTTGGACCGTCCGTCGGCCGCGCGCACGGCGTTCACGCCGCCGGACCTGACGGAGATCCGGGTGACGGAGGCGCCGGACGTCCTGGCGCAGATCGACCGGTTCGCGCCGTACCGGCTGCCCGACCGGCTCGCCGGCACCGCACGCAGCGACCTCGTCCGGATGATGCGGCCCGGCGGCAGACTGGCCACCTACGGCGACGGGCTCACGTCCTTCGCGGTCGTGCCGCTGCCGCGGGACGTCGCCGGTCGGGTCATCCGCGCCCTCGACCCGCAGGGGGACGGCGCCCGGGCAGAGGCCAGCACGCCGCTGGTGAAGGCGGTGGTGGCCCGCACCGGACGCCGCGCGTACCTGCTGTCCGGCACCGTGCCGGTGTCCGTGCTCGACGCGGCGCTGGCGGAGCTCGTCGTGTCGCCGCCCCCGCGGCTGGCGACGCCGTGATCCGGACGACGGCGCTGGTGAAGCGGTACGGCGGCGTGACGGCCGTCGACGGCGTCGACCTGGACGTGCGCGAAGGCGACCGCTACGGGTTCCTCGGGCCGAACGGCTCCGGCAAGACGACGACGGTCCGCATGCTGCTCGGGCTGGTGCTCGCCACCTCCGGCTCCATCGAGCTGCTCGGCCAGCCGATGCCCCGCCGGGCCGGCCGGGTGCTGCCCGAGGTCGGCGCGCTGGTCGAGGGACCGGCGGCGTACGGGCACCTGTCCGGCCGTGCGAACCTGCAGCTGCTGGACGCGGCAGGCCGCGGCGGCTCGCGACGCACCCGGCGCGCACGGATCGACGCGGCGCTCGAGCAGGTCGGCCTCGCCGCGGTCGGGCGGCGGCCGGTGAAGGCATACAGCCTGGGGATGCGGCAGCGGCTCGGACTCGCGGCCGCACTGCTGCGGTCGCCCCGGCTGCTCGTGCTCGACGAGCCGACGAACGGCCTGGACCCGCAAGGGATCCGCGAGGTGCGCGAGCTGCTGCTGCAGCTGAATCGCGAGGGCACCACCGTGTTCCTGTCCAGCCACCTGCTCGCCGAGATCGAGGCGCTGTGCACCCGCGTCGGCGTCGTCGACCGCGGCCGGCTCGTGCTGCAGGACGAGCTGTCCGTGGTGCAGGCGCCGACCGGCCGGGTGGAGGTGCGCACGGCTGACGGCCCCCTCGCGGCGCGGCTGCTCGGCGCTCGCGTCGAGGACGTCCAGGACGACCGGCTGCTCGTGCGCACGGCGGACGCGGCAGCGCTGAACGCCGAGCTCGTCACCGGCGGCGTGCGCGTCGCCGGCCTCGCCCCGGAGCGGCGCACGCTGGAGGACGCGGTGGTCGCCGTGACGAGCGCGGGCAGCGACCGGGTGGCGTCGTGATCCGTGCAGAGCTGCGCAAGCTGCTGCGCCGGCCGCGCACCTGGGTGAGCATCGCGCTGCTCGCCGCGCTGCCCACCCTCGTCGCCGTCTTCGTCGCCGTACGGGACGTCGCGCCGCGGCCCGGCACCGGACCGGCGTTCCTGTCGGCGATCCTCGAGAACGGCGCGCTGTTCCCGGCCGCTGCCCTCGCGATCGTGCTGCCGCTGTTCCTGCCGGTGGCCGTCGCCGTCGTCGCAGGTGACGCCATCGCCGGCGAGGCGCAGGCGGGGACGCTGCGGTACCTGCTCGTCCGGCCGGTGTCGCGCACCAGGCTGCTGGTCGCCAAGCTGGTGGCCACAGTCGCGTACACGATGCTCGCGGTCGTCGTGGTGGCGGCGGTGGCCTACGTCGTGGGCACGAACCTGTTCGGCAGCTCACCGCTGCCGTCGGTCTCCGGCTCCACGCTGTCGTCGCGGGACGCGGCGCTGCGGACCGCCCTGACGGTGCTCTACGTGGGCTGGTCGATGCTCGGCGTCGCGGCGCTCGCGCTGTTCCTGTCGACGGTCACCGACTCGCCGCTGGCCGCCGTGCTCGGCGCCATCGCGCTGCTCGTGACGTCCGGCGTGCTCGTGCAGCTCGAGGCGGCCTCGACGGTCCAGCCGTACCTGCCCACCCGCTACTGGCTCGCCTTCGTCGACCTGTTCCGCACGCCGGTGCTGTGGCGCGACGTCGTTCGCGGAACGCTGCTGCAGGGTGTGTACGTGCTGGCGTTCCTCACGGCGGCGTGGGCGAACTTCGCGACGAAGGACGTGAAGAGCTAGCGGCTGAGCGCCGTCAGCCGTGCGCAGTCGGCCGCTGCGGGCGCCGGCACCGGCCCGCTCGTCAGCGACTGCACGACAATGCCCACCACCACAGGCGTCGTCGGCAGCCCGCCGTGCGAGACGTCGATCCCGGCGCACACGTCCTGCACGACGACCTCGACCGCGCCGTTCAGCCGGGCGGTCTGCGGCGGCGTCACCACCTCGTCCTGCGACGTCCACAGCGACAGCCACTGCGGCCCGGCCGGCGTCTCGTCGCCGTCGTCGAGGTGGCGCAGGAAGCGGCTGCCCGGGACCAGCTGCTGGCACATCAGCGGGCACAGCCCGGCGAACGGTGCCCCGGTCGCGGCGAGCTGCGTGCCGTGGTGCGGCGAGCCCAGTGTCACGACCCGGCGCGCACGCGACCCGCCGCCGAGCTCCTTCACCCAGTACCGCGCGATGACGCCGCCCGCGCTGTACCCGACCACGTCCACCGACGGCGTACCCGCGGCGTCCGCGGCCGCGTCCACCGCTCGCGCCGCGTCCGCGATGTCGCCGGTGCCGTCGCCCGGCAGCGCGACCACGCGCACCTGCCGGCCGTCCCGCTCGAGCCGGTGCTGGAGCATCGCCAGCGACGACGTCATGCCCCCGTACCCGGGCACGAGCAGCACCGCGCCCGGCTGGTCCTGCGCCACCGGCCGCACCTCCCGGTCGCTGCGCAGCGCGGCCAGGCCGACGGCAGCGAGCGCCGCGACGAGCAGCGCGCACACGGCCAGCAGCAGGGCTCGACGGCGCGGACTCACGGGTCCATCCTGCGTGACAGCATGGGCGGACCCACAGCGAGGAGCAGCCGTGCCCGACTCCGCCACCCTGGTGCCCGAGCCCGTCAACGAGCCCGTCCGCGGCTATCCCGCGGGCAGTGCTGAGCGCAGCTCGCTGGAGAGCAAGCTCAAGGAGCTCGCCAGCGCGGACCCGCTCGAGCTGACGATGACCATCGCCGGCGATCAGCGGCTGGGCAGCGGCGAGCCGATCGACGTCGTCCAGCCGCACCGGCACGCCGCCGTCCTCGGCACCATGCGCGACGCCGGTCGCGACGACGTGCAGGCAGCGGTCGACGCGGCCCTGGCGGCGGCGCCGGCGTGGCGGAGCGCGACCTACGACGACCGCGCGGGCGTGCTGCTGCGCGCGGCCGAGCTGCTGGCCGGGCCGTGGCGGGACACGCTCAACGCCGCGACGATGCTCGGGCAGAGCAAGACGGTGGTGCAGGCCGAGATCGACGCGGCCTGCGAGCTCATCGACTTCCTGCGCTTCAACGTCGCGTTCGGCTCCCGCGTCCTGGCCGAGCAGCCGATCAGCAGCCCGGGCGTCTGGAACCGGATGGACCACCGGCCGCTGGAGGGATTCGTCCTCGCGATCACGCCGTTCAACTTCACGGCCATCGCGGCCAACCTGCCGATCGCGCCGGCCCTCATGGGCAACACCGTCGTGTGGAAGCCGAGCCCGACGCAGCAGTACGCCGCGCACCTGACGATGCGGCTGCTGGAGGCGGCGGGGCTGCCGCCCGGCGTCATCAACATGGTGACCGGCAACGGCGGCGCGGTGTCGGACGTCGCGGTGCCGCACCCGGAGCTGGCCGGCATCCACTTCACCGGCTCGACGGCGACCTTCCAGCACCTGTGGAAGGCGGTCGGCTCGTCGATCGACCGCTACCGGACCTACCCGCGGCTGGTCGGCGAGACGGGCGGCAAGGACTTCGTGCTCGCCCACCCGTCCGCCGACCCGGTCGCGCTGGAGGTGGCGCTGGTCCGCGGCGCGTTCGAGTACCAGGGCCAGAAGTGCTCGGCCGCGTCGCGGGCGTACGTGCCCCGGTCGCTCTGGGACGGCGGCCTGCGCGACGGCCTGGCCGATCGCACCCGCTCGCTGGTCTACGGCGACGTCACGGAGCTGGCCAACTTCGGCGGCGCGGTCATCGACCGCCGGGCGTGGGACCGCCTCGCCCGCGTCGTGCGGGCGGCGGCGGACGACCCGGACCTGGAGGTGCTGGTCGGCGGCACGGCCGACGACAGCGAGGGCTTCTTCGTCCAGCCGACCGTGCTCGTCACGACGAACCCGCGGCACGAGTACCTGTCGAAGGAGTTCTTCGGCCCGGTGCTGACGGTGTACGTGTACGAGGACGCCGACTGGGACGACACCTTCGCGCTGGTGGACGAGACGGCTCCGTACGCGCTGACGGGTGCTGTCTTCGCGCAGGACGCGTACGCCGTGGCGCAGGCCGCCGAGCGGCTCCGCTTCACTGCCGGCAACTTCTACGTCAACGACAAGCCCACCGGCGCGGTCGTCGGGCAGCAGCCCTTCGGTGGCGCGCGGGCGAGCGGGACCAACGACAAGGCCGGCTCGGTCCTGAACCTGCTCCGCTGGACCAGCCCGCGCACGCTGAAGGAGACGTTCGTGCCACCGCACGACCACCGCTACCCGCACATGGGATGACGTCATGACGCAGCCGCTGGACCCGCGCTTCGACCCGGACCGGTACGACCCCGACCGGGCGGACCTCCCGCCCGACCCCGTCGTCCAGGACGGGCCGCTGGACTGGGCGATGGACCCGGACCGCTACGACCCGGACCGCGAGGGCGCCCCGCCCCGCCAGCCGCTCGTGCTCGGGCGGACCGGCGGGACTCGGCAGACGCTGCCCGACCTGCTCAGCGAGGGCTCGTTCGACGACAAGACGAGCCCGTACCTGTTCCTGCTCGGGCTGCTGGGGATCGCGGCGTTCCTCGGGCTGGTGGCGTTCATCTTCGCCCACATCAGCCCCTAGCTGCGGCCGGTCTTCTCCTGCAGCTCGTCGATCTTCACGGAGGCCTCGGCCTTGGTGAGCTCGGACGGGTCGAGCTCCTCGCCGGCCTCCTGCGCCAGCGTCGACAGGTAGCTCTCCTGCGGCCCGGTGACGGGTTGGTCGCCGGTGACCCAGTCGGCCGGGTCCTTCTCGGGGTTGCGCTCGGTCATGAGCCCTCCTCGAACAGGTGTTCGAACGACGTACCCGTCAATCCGGCAGGGCAACCTGCACGGGCAGGACCTGTCCGCGCTGCACCAGCAAGCCGCGCCCGGGCACCACCTCCCCCCCGACCGCGCGGCTGAGGCGGACGCCGAGCAGGTCGCCGTCGCCGGGCGACTGCGGGCTGAGCAGCAGCCCCGCTTTGGCCCGCCGCAGGTCGACGACGAACCCGCGGTAGCCGGTGACCAGCTCCTCGGTGGTACCGGCGGCGACGACGACGCTGCCGGTGTCGCGTGCCTCGCGCACCGCCCGCTCCAGGACCGGCCCGAGCAACGAGTCGACCAGCAGCTCCGCGTCGTCGACGAGCAGCGCGTACGGGCCTTCTGCCAGCAGCGCCTCCAGCTCGTACGGCGCCTCCCGGTCGGTGTGGCACCCGGGCAGCTCGCGCAGCGGCGAGGGCCGCGGCGCGACCGCCACGAGGCGCCGGTCCAGCGACCGCGCGAGCGTCAGCAGGCTCGAGCTCCGACCGGACCGCGGCGGCCCGCCGATGACGAACCCGCCGTCCACGAGGTCCACGTCCACGGGCAGCAGCTCGTCGCCGCCCACCGCGAACGCGCCGGCGTACGGCACCCG
>JAODNS010000172.1 GCA_025465145.1 Frankiales bacterium | reverse complement strand
GCTCGTCCTCGCGCTGATGGGCCTTCTCGACGACCTCCGCGGCGGCATCTCGCCGTACTTCCGCCTCGCCGTCGAGGTGGGAGCCGGCGTCGTCGTGTACGAGACCGGCTCCGGGGCCCTCCTGGGCGGTCCGCCCTGGGTCGACCTGCTGGTCACGGTGCTCTGGGTCGTCGGCATCACCAACGCCTTCAACCTGCTGGACAACATGGACGGCTTGTCCGCCGGTATCGCCGCGATCGCCGCCGCCGCGTTCTGCCTGCTCGCAGCGCTGCACGGGCAGTACCTCGTCGCCGCCCTCGCCGCGGGTACCGCCGGCTGCGCCACCGGCTTCCTCCGGCACAACTTCCACCCGGCGAGGATCTACATGGGCGACGCCGGCAGCCTCTTCCTCGGCTACCTGCTCGCGGTCCTCGGCCTGAAGATCACGCTGCTGGGGACCCCTGCTGTCGTTGCCGCCTTCGTACCGCTGCTCGTGCTGGGCGTGCCCGTGTTCGACACCACGCTCGTCACGTGGCAACGCCTGACGCACAGTCGCAGCCCGATGCAGGGCGGCCGCGACCACGCCAGCCACCGGCTCGTCTGGGTCGGCATCCCCGTGCCAGTCGCGGTCTGCCTGCTGTACGCGGCCGGGATCTGCCTGGCCTGGCTCGCGGTGCTGCTGGCTCGGCTCGACACCGTCAGCGGGCTCGTGCTCGTCGCGTTCGTGCTGACGGTCGGGACGTTCCTGCTCGGCCTGCTGGCCGCCGTGCCCGTCTACGACAACAGCCGGCAGCGACGCTCCATGCTCCGGGTCGTCCGCGAGCACGACCCGGAGCAGCGCGCAGGCTAGGCCCGAGCCGGCTGGCCGGCCTGCGACGGCAGCACGATCTGCTGCGGCGCGAACACCGCGTCCTGCGCGTACTGGTCCTCCGAGAACCACCAGCACTCGACGAGCTGGCCGGCATCGTTCGACCGCCCCAGCTCCACCATGCGGATCTCCGACGTCTGGCCGTCCACGGCCGCGGTCGTCCTCACCAGCGCGGCCACGAGGCCGGTCGCCGGCAGCTCCGCCAGGTCGACCAGCTCGGCCTTGAACGTGCCGCCCGACAGCTCGAGCAGCTGGCCGAAGTAGCCGACGATCTGGTCGTGACCCGTGTACGTGCCCGCGACCGGCGACTTCCCGCCGACGTGCCAGACGCAGTCGGGCGCGATGAGCTCCAGCAGGGTCGGGATGTCGCCGGCTCCGAACGCGGCGTACGCCTTGCGCGTGTTGTCGATGTTCTTGCTCATGCTGCCTCCACAGGCTCGAATGCCCGGAAGGTAGGACTGGAGCAGGACGAGCACCATCGCCCGACCGCACTAGCCCGTCAGGTACCGCCGCAGCATGTCCGTGCATGAGGTGATGAGGCGGACGTCCACCGACTCCTCCCGCGTGTGCGCGAGGTTCGGATCGCCCGGTCCGAAGTTGATCGCAGGGATGCCGAGGGCCGCGAACCGGGCAACGTCCGTCCACCCGTACTTCGCCAGCGGCTCCACCCCCACCGCGGCCACGAAGGCAGCGGCTGCCGGCGCCGACAGCCCCGGCAGCGCGCCGGGCGCCGCGTCGACGAGCACGCATTCGTACGGCGCGAGCGCTTCCTGCACGTGCGCGAAGGCCTGCTCCACCGAGCGGTCCGGGGCGAAGCGGAAGTTGATCCGTACCGTGCACGCGTCGGGGATCACGTTGCCGGCCACGCCGCCCTCGATCGCGACCGCGTTGAGCCCCTCGCGGTACACGCAGCCGTCGATGTCGACCTCGCGCGGGTCGTACCGCACCAGCTGCGTCAGCAGCGGCGCCGCCGCGTGGATGGCGTTCTCGCCGAGCCAGCTGCGGGCGCTGTGCGCGCGCCGGCCGGGAACGGAGGCGGCGACCCGCAGGGTGCCCTGGCAGCCGGCCTCGACCTGGCCGTTCGTCGGCTCCATGAGGATCGCGAGGTCCGCGTCGAACCACTCCCGGTGCGTGCCGACGAGCCGGTTGAGCCCATTCTTCTCGGCCTCGACCTCTTCGTTGTCGTAGAGCAGGTACGTCACGTCGTACGTCGGCTCGCGCAGCGTCGCGGCGAGGTGCAGCAGCACGGCGTCGCCCGACTTCATGTCCGACGAGCCGCAGCCGTGCAGCCGGCCGCCCTCGAGCCGGGACGGGACGTTGTCGGCGATCGGCACCGTGTCGAGGTGACCGGCGAGCAGCACCCGCCGTCCGCGGCCGAGGGAGGTGCGGGCGAGCACGCAGTTGCCGTCCCGTACGACCTCCAGCGGCAGCTCTCGCAGACCGTTCTCGACTAAGTCCGCGAGCGCCTGCTCGGACCCGCTGACGCTCTCGATGTCGACCAACGCGGCGGTCAGTGCGACGACGTCGCCGGCGAGGTTCAGGGCCATGCGCGCAGCCTAGGGTTGAGGTCATGAGAACCGCCGCCGGCTGGGGCCTGGCCACGCTGACGTCCGAGGGTCAGGTCCTCGACACCTGGTACCCGCAGCCCGTGTTGGGCGAGACCGGCACGGCGCCCGCCGGGCTGCAGGAGCTCGCGGTCACGGACGACGCCCGCGGTGTCCGGCGCGAGGTGGTGCAGACGAGCATCGACCTGGACGCGCCGCCCGCCGACGTTCCGGACGCGTACCTACGCCTGCACCTGCTCTCCCATCGGCTGGTCCAGCCGCACGGGTGCGACCTCACCGGCCTGTTCGGCGTGCTGCAGAACGTCGTCTGGACGACCGCCGGACCGTGCGCCGTAGACCGGTTCGAGGAGACGCGTCTCGAGCTCCTGGCCCGTGGCCCGGTGCAGGTGCTCGGCGTGGACAAGTTCCCGCGGATGGTCGACTACGTGCTGCCGGCGGGCGTGCGGATCGCGGACGCCGACCGGGTACGGCTCGGGGCGCACCTGGCGGCGGGCACCACCGTCATGCACGAGGGCTTCGTCAACTTCCACGCCGGAACCCTCGGCGCCTCCATGGTCGAGGGCCGCATCTCGGCAGGCGTCGTGGTCGACGACGGCAGCGACATCGGCGGCGGCGCGTCCGTGATGGGGACGCTGTCCGGCGGCGGCACCGAGGTCATCCGGATCGGCAAGCGGTGCCTGGTCGGCGCCAACGCGGGCACCGGGATCAGCCTCGGCGACGACTGCGTGGTCGAGGCCGGCTGCTACGTCACCGCGGGCACGAAGGTGACCCTGGCCGACGGCCGCGTCGTGAAGGGACGTGACCTCTCCGGCTCGTCCGGCCTGCTCTTCCTGCGCGACTCGGTCAGCGGCGCGATCGTCGCGAAGCCCCGGGCCGGCAAGACGGTGGAGCTCAACGCCGCGCTGCACGCCAACTAGAGCTGCCGCTGGACCGCCGCGGGCAAGATCTTCGGGGATGTGAGCGCGTCAGGGCGGGGACCGTTCCGCGAAGATCTTGTACGAGGGCGGGCTACAGCCCGGCCAGCCGCTCCACCGCACCGTCGATCCGCTCGTCGGTCGCCGTCAGCGCGAAGCGCACGTGCTCCGCGCCGTCCGCACCGTAGAACTCCCCCGGCGCCACCAGCACGCCGACCGCGGCAAGCGCGGCGACCGTGTCCCAGCAGCGCTCGCCGCGGGTCGCCCACAGGTACAGCCCGGCCTCCGAGTGGTCGATCCGGAAGCCGGCGGCCTCGACGGCAGCCCGCAGCCGCGTCCGGCGGTCGGCGTACACCGCCTTCTGCACGGCCACGTGCTCGTCGTCGCCCAGCGCCGCGACGAGCGCTGCTTGCACGGGCGCGGGCACGAGCAGGCCGATGTGCTTGCGGGCCTCCGTGATCGCCGCGACGGCGGCCGCGTCCCCCGCTGCGAAGCCGGCGCGGTAGCCCGCGAGGTTGCTGCGCTTGGACAGCGAGTGCAGCGCGATCACGCCCTGCGACGACCCACCGGAGACGCTCGGGTGCAGCACGCTGACCGGCTCCACGTCCCAGCCCAGCTCGAGGTAGCACTCGTCGGAGGCGATGAGCACGTCGTGCTCGCGGCCCCAGGCGACGATCCGGGCGAGCTCGTCAACAGCCAGCACCTGGCCGGTCGGGTTCGACGGCGAGTTGATCCAGACGAGCCCGACGCCTGTGGGGTCCTCAGCAGTGACGTCGGCGACGGGGACCGGCGTGCAGCCGGCGAGGCGTACGCCGACGTCGTACGTCGGGTAGGCGAGCCGCGGGATGAGCACACGGCAGTCGCGCAGCCCCAGCAGCGACGGCAGCAGCGAGACGAGCTCCTTGCTGCCGATGCT
>JAODNS010000141.1 GCA_025465145.1 Frankiales bacterium | reverse complement strand
TGCCGGTGACGGTCGCCTCGCTCGGCGACTGGCTGCTCACGACCGGCCCCGGCGAGGAGTTCAGCAACCTGTCCAACACGATCAAGGAGAAGCACCCCGACCAGGTCGTGTTCCCGGTCAGCCAGGCCAACGACGCCCTCGGGTACATGCCGCAGAGCTTTGAGATCGACCCGGTGGGCCAGCAGGGCCTGGGCTTCGCGCTCGGCGGCTACGTCTTCGTCAACTACGAGGACAGCTACGCGATCGACGCCTGCGTCGGCGACGGCGTGCTCGAGGAGACCCTGGCCGCGCTCAGCAAGCTCAAGTGATGGAGTGGGGTGCATGACCTACCCCACCCGCACCCTCGGCGACGGGCTCGTCGTCTCCGCGCAAGGCCTCGGCTGCATGGGCATGTCCGAGTTCTACGGCGCCGGCGACGACACCGAGTCGCTCGCGACCATCGGCCGCGCCCTCGACCTCGGCGTCACGTTCCTCGACACCTCGGACATGTACGGGCCGTTCACCAACGAGCGGCTGGTCGGCAGGGCCATCGCATCGCGGCGCGACGAGGTCCAGCTCGCGACGAAGTTCGGCATCATGCGCGGCGACGACGGCGCGCGGCTCGGGATCAACGGCTCGCCGGAGTACGTCCGGCGCTCCTGCGACGCGTCTCTCGAGCGGCTCGGCGTCGACGTGATCGACCTCTACTACCAGCACCGGGTCGACCTCGAGGTGCCGATCGAGGAGACGGTCGGCGCGATGGCCGAGCTGGTGCAGGCCGGGAAGGTGAAGCACCTCGGCCTGTCCGAGTGCTCGGCCGAGACGCTGCGCCGCGCGGTCGGCGTGCACCCGATCGCGGCCGTGCAGAGCGAGTACTCCCTGTTCAGCCGGGACATCGAGCGCGCGGTCCTGCCGACGATGCGGGAGCTGGGGGTCGGCCTGGTGGCGTACAGCCCGCTGGGGCGCGGCTTCCTCACCGGCGCCATCACCTCCGTCGAGGACCTCGACCCGAAGGACTTCCGGCGGATGTCGCCGCGCTTCGCGCAGGAGGCACTTGCCGCGAACCTGCGGCTCGTCGACGAGATCCGCGCGGTCGCCGCCGACAAGGGCGTGACCGCCGGGCAGCTCGCGCTGGCGTGGGTGCTCGCGCAGGGCGAGGACGTCGTGCCGATCCCGGGGACGAAGCGGCGTACGTACCTGGAGGAGAACGCCGCGGCCACGTCCGTGGAGCTGACGGACGAGGACCTCACGCGGCTCGCCTCCGCCGTACCCGCCGACGCGGTCGCCGGCGACCGCTACCCGGACATGCGCACCGTGGAGAGGTAGGTGGCGCCCCGGACCTGGGTACGGCAGGGTGCGACCTCCACCCCCGAACGAGGAGCGACATGGCTGTCTCTGCCGACCTGAGCAAGTACCTGGACAAGGCGTACGAGTCGAAGTCCCTGACCGAGATCCTCGCGGCGCCGGTCAGCGCGCTCGCCGGCGTCACCGACGAGGACGCCGAGAACCTGCGCAAGGCGTTCCGCATCAAGACGGTCGGCGACCTCGGCAAGAACAAGTACTTCCTCGCCGCGCAGGCGATGCTGCAGCTGACGAAGTAGTCGGTACGGGAGGGCGCGGCCGGGATGCTCCGGCCGAGCCCTTCTTGTCGGAGGTTCGCCCGCCTCCCGCGCCTGTCCTGTTCCGTGCGGCGGATTCTGTCGTACCTCGGTCGTAGGTTTTCCCTGTGCAGCAGGCGAATCGGCTCGATCAGCAGAACGAGGTGCTCGACGCCCTCGTGCAGCTGCAGCGCGCCGAAGCCCGTGCCTACATCGCGCGGTGCCGTGCGCTCGTCGACCTGCAGACGCTGGCCGCGCCGGAGCCGACGAGCGAGTTCCTCGTCATGGAGCTGGCCGGGAGCTGCCGGCTCGGCCAGCAGGCGGCGGGCAACCAGATGGTCGAGGCCGAGCGGGTCCTGGACGCGCTGCCGCGGATGGCCGCGGCCATGGCGGACGGCGAGTTCTTCCTCGGGCAGGCGCGGATCGTGCTGGCCGAGACGAAGGCGTGCGACGCCGACCTGCTGCGTCGCGTGGACGCGGTCCTGATGCCCCGAGCACGGGAGCTCGCGTCGACCGACCTGCGGCGGCTCGTCCGCCGCACCGTGCTGGAGCTCGAGTCGGCGGACGAGGCCGAGGCTCGCCTGGACAGCGCCCGTGCCACGCGGCGCGTCACGATGCGGCCGGAGCAGGACGGCATGGGCGTCGTCAACGCGCTGCTGACCGCCGAGCAGCTGAGGCAGTTCCAGACCGGGCTGGCCGCTCTCGAGGCACGCCAGCGGCTCGCAGATCGGGACGCGGGGCTGCAGCGAACGGCAGACGAGCGGCGGGCGGACCTGTTCGCAGCACTGCCGCTCATGGCGCTGACCGGCACGAGCGAGGTCGCGCCGCCGAAGGTCGTCTTCACGGTCCAGGTCCCCGTCACGACGGTGCTCGAGCGCGGCCGACAGCCGGGCTTCGCCGACGGCTACGGCGAGATCTCCGCGGAGCACGTACGACTGCTGCGCCCGCACGCGAGCCTCCGCTGCCTCTACGTCGACGCCGGCACAGGGATGCCGGTCGGCGAGGCAGACGGCGTGCTGCCGCCGGCGGCCGATGTCGACGCTGCGAAGCGCCGGGTGGAGACGATGCTGCGGGCGGTCGTGCACGCTGATGTGGACGAGCCGCAGCACGACCCGTCGGCGGCCCTCGCGCGACTGGTGGACCTGCGGGGCCGTCACTGCAGCGGGATCGGCTGCTCCAGCACCCGCTGCGACCGCGACCACCTCGATCCCTGGCCGGCGGGACCCACCGCCGTGCGCAACCTCGACCTCAAGTCACGACGGTGCCACCGCGCCAAGCACAGCGGCTGGTCGATGGTGCGCCACCCCGACGGCAGCGTGACCTGGACCAGCCCCCTCGGCCGCACCTACGGGCGCCCGTCACCCCATGTGCCACCCGACCTGCCGCCGTCGGCTCCTCCGCCACCACCGAGGTCCCAGCTGCCTCGCGACCCCGAGGACGACGAATCAGGCTTCCGCTGACACAGAACGCTTCTCGGTCTGCTCGAGCTCAGGCGACGAGGCGCCGCCGTGATAGCCGGCGTCGTTGCGAGCGCGCACTGGCCATGACGTCGTGCACGGCGAGAACCTTCGTCGGGGACATCCAGCCCTGTGAGGGTTTGTGCATCGCCCAGCCACCCCCGAGGGTGACCGCCGCGTGCTCAACCGCGCCCTCCGGCGACCGCCAGACCAGGACCGTCCCGGCTTCCGCGTCGTTCCCGCCAGGGACCGTCGCCCGACTCAGCCACTCCTCGAAAGGTTCGCGCTGCAGCCAGACCGCTTCCGCTCCCTCGATACCGGCTGCTGCCATGACCGTGCCGAAGCAGTTCGGACCGCTGCTGGCCGGGAACCGCCCGGCCAGGCGTTGCGCGTCGGGTAGTAGCCCTTCGGAAGCTCGCCAGACCGAGGCCGGAACACGGCGATGCTGACTCGGCCTGCGGCCTTCGTTGACGTGATGCGTGAGGACTCGGTGCTCATGCCCGGCAAGCAGCCGAGGCCACCAGACGAACCGATGCCCGTCGGCTTGGTCGCTGGTTGCATCGCCGACCACGGGCCTCCAACCGCGGACCGTCGGCACCAGGCCCCGCTCATGGCGTACCTGGGCGCGAACTACCTCGGCCCGTCGAGGACGAGGCAGGTCGGCGAAGTCCGCTTCCGTCAGCCAGCAGAGCCAAAGTCCCTCGGGCACGGCATAGATCTCGAACGTGTCGCGCAGCTCGGGTGACAAGACGCCATCCCTGCCGCCGAGGTCGTCGCCGACGCCCACGAGGAACGGCTGCGGGTCGGGTGCGAACCAGCCCACCCATCTCGCTACGAGATCTTCGGCGACGTCGATGCCCAGGACCCGAAGGGCGCGCTCCATCGAGCGAGGATAGAGCCGCTCAGCCCTGTGGCAGGGCCCGTGACACCAGGACGTCCAGGTCGACGCCGCGCGGCAGCGTGCCGAACGCGTGCCCCCAGTCGCCGGCCAGCCGGGTGGCGCAGAAGGCGTCCGCGACCGCATCGGGCGCGTGTCGTACGAGCAGCGATCCCTGCAGCACCAGGGCCATCCGCTCGACGATGCGCCGCGCGCGCACCTCGATGTCGTCGAGGTCCTCGAGCGACGCGCGCAGGCCGAGCACCGCGTCGTCGAGCTGCTGGTCGGCACCGGCGGCGAGGCCGATCTCGGCGAAGAACGCGTCCACCGATGCCGGCTCGCGCACCATCGCGCGCAGCACGTCCAGCGCGTTCACGTTCCCGGAGCCCTCCCAGACGGAGTTGAGCGGCGCCTCCCGGTACAGCCGCGGCATGCCGCTCTCCTCGACGTAGCCGTTGCCGCCCAGGCACTCCAGCGCCTCGGCCGCGACGTTCGGCGCGCGCTTGGTGACCCAGTACTTCCCAACGGCGACGGCCAGCCGCTTGAACGCCTGCTCCTGCGCGTCGCCCGCCTGCGCCCGGTCGACCGCGCCGGCCAGCCGCATCATCAGCGTCGTCGCCGCCTCCGACTCGAGCGACAGGTCGGCCAGGACGTTGCGCATCAGCGGCTTGTCGACGAGCAGGCCGCCGAAGGCAGCGCGGTACGAGCAGTGGTGCGCGGCCTGCAGGACGGCCTGCCGCATCAGGGCCGCCGAGCCGATGACGCAGTCCAGCCGCGTCATCGAGACCATCTCGAGAATGGTCCGTACGCCGCGGCCCTCCTCGCCGACCAGCCAGGCGACCGTGCCGTCGAACTCGGGCTCCGAGGAGGCGTTCGACCGGTTGCCGAGCTTGTCCTTCAACCGCTGGATCCGGAAGGTGTTGCGGCTGCCGTCCGGCAGCACCCGCGGCACGAAGAAGCACGACAGGCCGGCGGGCGCCTGCGCGAGGAAGAGGAACACGTCGCACATCGGTGCGCTGGTGAACCACTTGTGCCCACGCAGCGACCAGGTGCCGTCGCCGTTCGGCGTAGCCGCCGTGGTGTTGGCGCGGACGTCGGAGCCGCCCTGCTTCTCGGTCATGCCCATGCCTGCCAGGAGGCCCGCCTTCCCCAGCGGCGGACGCAGCCCGGGCTCGTACACCCGGCTGGTGAGCAACGGCTCGAAGTCCCGGGCGAGGTCAGGCGCGTGCCGCAGCGCGGGCACCACGGCGTACGTCATCGACACCGGGCAGCCGTGTCCGCCCTCGGCCTGGCTCCAGACGTAGAACGACGCGGCCCGGGCGACGTGCGGCGCCGGTGCCGTCGACGCCCACGGCGCGCCGGCGAGCCCCTCCGACACGGCGACGTCGAGCAGTTTGTGCCAGGCCGGGTGGAACTCCACCTCGTCGATGCGGTGCCCGTACCGGTCGTGCGTGCGCAGCTCGGGCTCGTGCCGGTTGGCCTCCTCGCCCCACTGCTGCGCCTCGGCGGAGCCGGCGAGCCGGCCGAGCCGGTGCAGGTCGTCCACGTGCCAGCCGGCGCCCTCGCGCTCCAGCCCGGCGAGGAGCGCCGCGTCGGCCGCGACGTCGTGCCCGACCAGCGGCGGCGCCTGGTTCGTGACCTCGTGCGTGGCGCCCGGGGCGGCGGGCACAGCGGGTTCCAGCAGCGTCATGCTCTCCATCGTGCCGCACCGCCTGAGCTGGAGGAACCCGTGAGCAGCCTGTCCTTCGCCGACAAGCGACTGCTCCTCAACCTGAGGGCGAGGCGGTCCAGCACGACGCCGACGGCCACGCCCGGGCCTGGCCGCTGGGACTGGCCATCGGCATGCTCGCCGTCGCCGGCGTCGGCGCAGCGTTCGTCTCCGACTGGTTCGTCGTCGCGCTGACCCCGGCGATCGAGACGCTGCACATCTCCGAGGCGTTCGCCGGTCTGGTCATCGTGGCCATCGCGTCCAACGCGGTCGAGAACGTCGTCGGCATCCAGCTGGCCGCGAAGAACAACATGGACTACGCGCTGTCAGTGATCCTGCAGAGCCCGATCCAGATCTCCCTCGTCCTCGCGCCCGTCCTGGTGCTCATCGCGCCCCTGGTCGGCGCGAGCTTCACGCTGGTGCTGTCGCCGCTCCTCATCGCGGTGCTGGTGCTCGCCGTGGTCGTCACGCTCTTCGTCGTCTTCGACGGCGAGAGCACCTGGCTCGAGGGGGTCATGCTCATCGCGCTGTACGCCATCTGCGCGACGGCGTTCTTCTGGGGCTGACGGCCGGTCCATCTGCCGCCAGACGGGGAACACGACCGGCGCCAGCGTGGCCAGCAGGTACAGCAGCCCCGCACCGGCGAGGGTGGTTCGCAGCCCGGCGCGCTCGACCGCGAGACCCCCCACCAGCACCCCGACCGGAGCTCCGGCCAGCACGCCCGCCGTCATGACCCCGAAGATCCGGCTCTGCAGGTGGTCCGGGATCCGCTCGAACTCCACCGCCGACAGCACCGGGTTGAGCGCGCCCGCCGCGGCGCCGGCGAGGACGGACGTGACGAGCAGGGCGGGGTACGGCAGCTCGACCACGAACGTGAGGAACCGGGGCGCGCCGACGAGCAGGAACGCCACCGTGTAGACCGGCCAGCGGGGCAGCCGAGGTCCGACCGCGGAGTAGAGGACCGTCCCGGCGAGAGCGCCGGCGCCGAAGCAGCCGAAGAGCACCCCCAGCGCGACGCTGCTGTCGAGGACGTCCCGCGCGTACACGGGCAGCAGCACCCCGGCCCACGCGGCGTCGAGCATGTTGGTGACCAGCAGCATCGCCGTGATGCCGGCGATGAGCCGGTCGCGGCGGACCGCGCGCAGCCCCTCGCGCAGCTGGACGAGGTACCCCTCCCCGGCCTGCGCCGCGGCCGGCCGCAGCGAGGCGGGGACGTAGCGCCACACGAGCAGCGCCGAGACGACGAACGTCAGCGCGTCGACCACGAGGACGTCAGCCGGACCGACCGCGGCGATGAGCGCGCCGGCCAGCGGCGCACCGACCATCCGGGCGCCGCGGGAGACGCCGTCGTACGCCGATGTCGCCCGCTCCATCGGCACCTCGGCCAGCCGCACGAGGCCGGGGACCATGACGTGCCGCGCGGTGTCGCCGGGCGCCCGGAAGAGCCCGACCGCGGCGACCACGAGGCAGAGCTGCCAGAACCGCAGACCACCGGTCGCGTGCAGCAGCGGCACGAGCGCGACGCCGACGGCGCTGAGCAGGTCGGAGACGACGGTGACGCGGCGCGCCCCCAGCCGGTCGATGACCGGCCCGCCCAGCGCCGCGGCGAGGACGAGCGGGACGGTCTCGCAGGCGCCGACGATGCCGGTCTGCGCGGCGCTGCCGGTGGTCTGCAGGACAAACCACGGGATCGCGAGCAGCGTCATCGAGGTGCCCGCGGTGGAGACGGCGTTGGCGGCGAGCAGTGCCGTCAGCGGCCGGCGGCTCACGTCTCGGTCCGGCGGCGGCGCGGGAAGCTCTGCAGCTGCACGACCACCTGCTCGTCGCCCTTGCGCTCCGGGCGCCGGTACGACTCGACGACCCGCTCCAGCTCCTCGTTGAGGCGGACCAGCTCTGCGGCCGTCAAGGGGAGCGCCCAGTCGGACAGCGTCATCGCCCGCTGCCAGCGGCGTGGCCACGTCTCCTCCTCGGCGAGGTACTCGGCCGTCTTGCTGGCGTAGGCCTGGGCGATCGCGCCGAGGTAGGCCTGCACCGCCGGCCGGTTCGCCGGGTCCTCCGTCCACGCCGCGGCGTCGAGCCGGGTGCTCTCCTGCGCGGCCCGCCACCACCGCTCGCGCCCGTTGCCGCGCTCGGCGTCCTCCTGGACGAGACCGGCACCGGCGAGCTGCCGCAGGTGGTAGCTCGTGGTGCCGCTGCTCTCGCCGGTGCGGGACCCGAGCCCGGTGGCGGTCGCCGGCCCGTCGGCGCGCAGCAGTCCCAGCAGGCGCACCCGCAGCGGGTGCGCGAGGGCCTTGAGGCTGCTGGCGTCCAGGACCACCGTCGTCTGCTCCACGAGGGGACCGTACATCGCAGAGAACTCTTTGCAAAGACATCTTTGCGGTTGGGCCACTAGCGTCAACCGCGTGGAACAGCTGCAGCTGCCAGTGGGTGACCTCCTCTTCGACGCGGTCGCGGACGGCCCGCCGGACGGCCGGCCGGTCCTGCTGCTGCACGGGTTCCCGCAGACCTCATGGTCGTGGCGGCACGTCATGCCCGGCCTCGCTGCGGCCGGCTTCCGCGTCGTCGCCCCCGACCAGCGCGGTTACTCCCCGGGCGCACGGCCGGAGGGCGTCGAGCCGTACCGGATGCCGCACCTGGTCGGCGACGTCCTCGGGCTGCTGGACGCGCTGGGTGCGGAGCAGGCGGACGTGATCGGCCACGACTGGGGCGCCGCCGTCGCCTGGCAGACCGCGACCCGGCACCCGGAGCGGGTGCGGACGCTGACGGCGGTGTCCGTGCCCCACCCGCTCGCCTTCGTGCAGGCGCTTCGGACCGACGAGGACCAGCGGCAGCGGTCGCAGTACATGAAGCTGTTCCAGGTCGAGGGCAAGGCCGAGGCGGTCCTGCTGCGCGACGACGACGCCGGGCTGCACACCTTCTTCGGCGACAACGCAGACATCGAGCCGTACCTGGACCTCATGCGGCAGCCGGGCGTGCTGACGAAGTGCCTGAGCTGGTACCGCGCGCAGGACCTGTCCGACATCCGCGACCTGGGCCCGACCTTCGTCCCGACGCTGTACGTGTGGTCCGACGGCGACCTCGCCCTCGGCCGCGCCGCGGCGGAGGCGACGGCGCAGCACGTGACCGGCCCGTACCGCTTCGAGGTCTTCGAGGGCGTCAGCCACTGGGTGCCCGAGGAGGCGCCGGAGCGGCTGACCGAGCTGCTCCTGGAGCACCTGGCACTCGGCTAGCGTCCGGCCGATGCGCCTCGCCACGTTCAACCTGCTGCACGGGCGCTCCCTGTCGGACGGCCAGGTCGTGCGGGAGCGGCTGGCCGAGTCGGTGCGCCTGCTGGCCGCGGACGTGGTCGGGCTGCAGGAGGTGGACCGCTCGCAGGCCCGCTCGGACGCCCGCGACCTGACGGCGGAGGTCGCGGCCGCGATGGGCACCGACCAGTGGCGGTTCGTGCCGGCGCTCGTCGGCACTCCCGGCTTCGACTGGCTCGCGGCGGACGGCGACGAGGACGCCGCGGCCGCGTCGTACGGCTGCGGGCTGGTCTCGCGCTACCCGGTCCGGGAGTGGCACACGGTCCGGCTGGCGGCCGCGAAGGTGCGCTCGCCGATCATGTTGCCGGGCAGCAAGCAGGTCGTCTGGCTGCAGGACGAGCCGCGGGTCGGCATCGCTGCCGTCGTCGATACTCCGCTGGGGCTCATGACGATCGCCACCACGCACCTGTCGTTCGTGCCGGTGTGGAACGGCGTGCAGCTGCGGACGCTGTGCAAGGCGCTTGCCGGCCTGCCCGGCCCGCGCGTGCTGCTCGGCGACCTCAACATGCCGCCGCCGTTCCCCGCTGCGCTGTCGCGGTGGCGGTCGCTGGCGAAGGTGCCGACGTACCCGTCGCCCGCGCCGCGGGTGCAGCTCGACCACGTCCTGGCCTCCGGCGACCTGCCGCCGGTGCGCACGGTGGAGACGCCCGTGCTGCCGGTCTCGGACCACCGCGCGCTGGTGGTCGAGCTGTGAGGACGACCGTCGTCTTCGACGTCGGCGAGACCCTGGTGGACGAGACCGGCCTGTGGGCGTCGTGGGCGCAGGAGCTGGGGGTCCCGGCGTTCACGCTGTACGGCGTGCTCGGCGGACTGGCGGCGCACGGCGAGGACCACCGCCGGTTCCTCGAGCTCGTCCGGCCGGACCTGTCGTGGCCGTACGAGGACAAGCAGCCGTTCCAGCTGACGGCCGCGTACCTGTACCCGGACGCGCTCGAATGCCTGCGCGCGGTGAAGGCGGACGGCTGGACGGTGGTCGTGGGCGGCAACCAGCCGGCGACGTTCCAGCGGCTGGTCGAGCAGCTCGACCTGCCGGTCGACCTGGTCACCTCCTCCGGCGCGCTCGGCGCGGAGAAGCCGGACCCGGCGTTCTTCCACGGCGTTGCCGCGGCGGTCGGCGTACGGCCGGAGCAGTGCGTGCACGTCGGGGACCGGGTCGACAACGACGTCATCGGCGCGCGGGCCGGCGGGATGCTGCCGGTCCACGTGGTCCGCGGGCCGTGGGGGGTCCTGCACGCCGGCAACCCGGCCGTCGACCTGCAGGTGCGGTCGCTGGCCGAGCTGCCGGCGCTGCTGGGGAAGGTGCGTCAGGCGGAGTCGTCCGCGTAGCGCAGGACCGCCCCGACGCCCTCGTTCGGCGCCTCCTCGAGCTCGGCGGGCACGAGCTGAACGTCGGCGCCGGTGGCAAGCGCGGCGCGGATGAGCACGTCGACCACAGGGCCTGAGGTGACGGTCTGCGCGCCGAGCTCGCGCACCTCCTGCTCGCTGCGGCCGAGCTGCGTCGGCTCCTCGCCGAACCAGAGCGGGAAGTCGGGGCTGCCGGTGGTGAGGATGAGCGTCTGCACCTGCGCCTTGCGCAGCGCGGCCACCACGTCGACCACCCCGTCGCACGCGCGCTTGATCTGGCCGCGCTCCTGCGCGTAGTCGGCCAGCAGGGCCAGCAGGTCCGCGGTCGCCTGCTTGGCGACCTCCATCTCGACGGCCTCCCGCACCAGCGGCTCGCTGCCGTCGGCGTGCCGGGTACCGGGGATGACGACGACCTTCGGCCCGAGGCCCTCCACCGCGGATCGCACGCCGGCCAGGATCTTCGTCTCGCCCGCGAGCAGGATCAGCTCGGCGTCGACGTCGCGCACCATCCGCTCGACGGTCGACGTCGCGTCCTGCACGGTCCCGCGCCAGCTGTTCTGCGTCGACCGCTGGTCACGACGGGCCTGGCCACGCGTGGTCGGCGCCTCGATGGTGCCCTCGTGGTCCTGCTCGACGCCCTCGCCCGCGGAGGACCAGATGTCCGCGCCCTCGCGGTCGACGACGGCGACGACGTACGGGACCTGACTGGTCATGCCGTCGAGGACGGGCAGCAGGTGCGGCAGCGGGGCGACCTCGACGACCGGCCGGCGCGGCGGCTGGTCCAGCGACAGCGCCAGCTTCACCTGGCCGTCGACCGTGCTCGCGACGACGAAGCGGGAGGCGCCCTCGGCGTGCTCCCCCTTGGCAGCCTCGACGGCGGCCACGGTCTTGTCGTCCACGCCCTGCGCGGTGAGGTCGCGGACGACGTCCTTCCAGGCCAGCTCGTACCGGTCAGCCGCCTGCTCGACGTCGCTCTCGCTCGGCACGTGCACCGTCACGAACGGGCCGGGGCCGGTGACGATCTCGGTCAGGTCCTTGAGCTCCACGGTGCCTCCACGGGTGCGACAGCAGTCCAGTCGCCCCTACCACCGCCGCCGCGATCTATCCCCTACAGCAGCGTGAGCGGCTCGACCTCCACGGCGCCGTCGCCACGCAGCAGCCGCTCGAGCTCCGCCTCGCCCGGCAGGTCGTCGTGCCGCACCGCCTCACCGGTCCGCACGTAGAGGAACAGCGCGTCGACGTCCTCGGGCGGCACGCCGACGAGCCGCGCCCAGGCGAGCCGGTACACGGCCAGCTGCAGCGGGTCCGCGGTCTCGCTGCCGGTCTTCCAGTCGACGACCGCCCAGCGGCCGCCGCCGAGGTCGTAGACCGCGTCGATCCGGCCCCGGACGAGCCGCCCGCCGAGCGGCAGCGAGAACGCCGCCTCGACGGCGTGCGGCAGGCGGGTGGCGTACGGCGTCGCGAGGAACGCCTCCTGCAGCGAGGTGAGCGTCGCGTCGTCGGCGAGGCCGTCGTCCTCCGCGCCGGGCAGCTCGTCGGGGTCGAGCAGCGGCCGCTGCGCGAACAGCGTCTCGACCCACGCGTGGAAGCGGGTGCCGCGGCGGGCGGCCGCGGCGGGCGGGC
>JAODNS010000133.1 GCA_025465145.1 Frankiales bacterium | reverse complement strand
TCCAGCGGCTGAGCTCGTCGTTGCTCGTCTGGTCCCGGTCGAGCACCCGGCGCAGCGCGGCCACGAACGTCGCCTGGTCCTGGTCAACGATCCACAGGCCGTTGCGGCCGTCCTCGAGCTGCTCCTCCATGCCCGCGGCGCTGTTCCGCAGAACCACGTGGCCCATCGCCATGCTCTCGGAGATGTACAGCCCGAACGCCTCGTACACGGCGCAGCACAGCACGACGTTGGCCTTGCTCATGAGCCGCAGCGCCTCGTCGTGCGGCTCCGCGTCGAACGTGCGGAAGCGGTCACCGAGCACGGCCGGACCCAGGTGGCGCAGCTCACCTGACGCGAAGTCCTCGCCCAGGCCGATCATCTGCAGCTCGAAGTCCCGCCACCTGGACCGGTCGCCCATGTCCGTCGTCAGCACGAGCTCCTGGAACGCGGCGAGTGCGGCGGTGTGGCCCTTGCGCCCGTCGTGAGCAGCGCCGGTGAGGTGGAAGACCAGGCGGTCGAACGCCTCGGGCCCGCGGGCCCCGCGCAGCCGGTCCGGCACCTCGATCCGGAGCGGGACCAGGTCGACGCCGCGGTCCAGCCACAGGTGCTTCGCGTGCCGGGCCTGCATCTGCTGCGATGGGACGAGCAGCCGGAGCAGGCCGGCCTCGACCAGGGCCGCCACCCGCGGAACGAGACCCGGATCCCACCAGCGCTGCGGCTGGTCCTCGTGCACGAACCACTGGACGCCGGCGAGGCGCCCGTGCTCGAGCCGCCAGAGGACGTCGTTGATCACGTCCTTGGGGATGGCGAGACTGTTGAGCACCACAGTGTCGTGCGGCCGGAGCAACGGCAGCGGCATGCCCCGCTGCAGCACCTTCACGGGCACCTCGGCGCGCCGGGCCTCCGCCTGGCGGCTCGCCGCGACGGGCGGGAAGCACAGGACGGTGACGCGCCCCCGCCCGAGCGCCCGGCGGGCGTCGGCGGCAACGTCGAGCGCGACCTTGGGCGCCCCGGAGGTGTCCAGCTGATGACTGATGATCCACATGTGCGGCGCGGCAGCAGCCGGCGTCGGCTTGGGCACCTTGCTGCTGAGCACCCGCGCCGCCATGACCGCGGTGCGGGCCACGCCGTACGCCCGCGCGTGCCGCCGCGCACGCAGCGCGTACGTGCGCGCTGCAGCGACCCTGGCCTGGGTGACCGTCGTCGGCGCCACCGCAGCTCCGGGCGCCGCCCCGAACGCGCCGGCTGCCGGCATCTCCACGGGCTCCAGCGGCAGGATGCCTGCCGCCAGCGCCAGCGCGAGCGGCTCCACGCACCGCTGCCAGTCCAGGGTCCGTCGCTGCGCTGCCATGACCTGCCGCATCCGGACGAGCCGCTCCGGCTCGCGGTGCAGCGTCTCGAGCGCGTCCGCCACGGCTTCCGGCGTCGCGGCCGACAGGCGCATGGCGGCCCCGGCCGCGATCAGTCGCTCCGCGAGCGGATCGCCTCCATTGGTCAGCAGCGGCAGCCCGGACCAGATGTAGTCGACGACCCTCGTGCGCCATGAGAAGGCGTTCTCCGGGCCGATCGTGTTGAGCGACACGATCACGTCGCTGGTCTCGTAGGCCCGACCCCGCTCGGCGTACGGCAGCCACGGGAGCAGCTGCACGTCGCCGCTCGCCTCCGCGAGCTCGATGGCGGCGTCGGCGTGCTCGACGAAGTGGCCGTGGCGCACGAACGGGTTCTTGGCGCCCGCCATCGTGAGCGTGACCGGTACACCGCGTGCGGTCGCCAGTCGTACCGAGCCGATGAGCGCTGAGGCGTCGAACCAGGGGTACACCCCGCCGAACCACAGCGCCCGCAGCGAGCCGTCCGATCGATCGCGTTCCGCCGGCGGCACCTCGTCGCCGTGCACCCCGAACGGGGTCAGCAGCATCCGGGTGTCCCGGTACGACATCGGCGTCACCCGACCGAGCGCGGCCAGCAGGCCCGTGTAGTACAGCCGCTGCTCCTCACTGGCGACGAGGAGCAGGTCGCAGCGCTGCAGCGCAGAGTTCCACCGCGGCAGGTCGGCCATGAACTCGCGCTGCTCCAGCTCGACGTCCGTGGCGTCTCGCGCCGAGACCTCGACGTGGATGGGCACGTAGGCGTCGCCGACGAGCAGCACGCCGTCCGGGAGGTGGCTGACGACGTACTCCGTCGTCCCGCCCATGCAGTAGCTCACGATGACGGCGTCCATGTGCTCCATGAGCCGGATCAGCGCCTCGTCGCGACGGAAGGACGTGACCCGAAGCCCCTCGGCCACGAGCTCCAGGTCTCCGAAGGCGGCGTCGACACCGACCGTGACCTCGTGGCCGTGCGCCTGCAGCCCGCGGGCCAGGCCCCAGCAGCGCAGACCGCCTCCTTCGACGACCACGCGTGGGCCGTACGGCACGGGGCCGTTGGACAGCACCAGCAGACGCACGCGGAGGCCTCCCGGGGCTTCGTCGACAGGGTCCCTCGGGGACGCTCGTACGGTACCGGCCGGACGCTGCCCTTCTGCCTAGACTCCGGGGGTGACGACGCCGACCGGGATGCGCGAGCTCCTGGGTGCCCGCGAGCTGCTGACGGAGCTCACGTTGCGCGAGGTGCGGGCGCGCTACCGCGGCACCGTCCTCGGGCAGCTGTGGAGCCTGATCAACCCGTTGGCCACCATGGCGATCTACACGGTCGTGTTCGGCTTCCTGCTCAAGGTCCAGATCCCGCCGGGTGATCCCAGCGGCCTCGACGTGTTCGCCGTGTGGCTGCTGTGCGCGTTGCTGCCGTGGGCGTTCTTCAACAACTGCGTCTTCGGGGGGATGGGTGCCCTCGTCGGCAACGCCGGGCTCGTCCAGAAGGTGTGGTTCCCCCGCGAGGTGC
>JAODNS010000112.1 GCA_025465145.1 Frankiales bacterium | reverse complement strand
AGAAGACGAGGACGGGCAGGCAGGCCCGCCCCTGGGGTCCGGACGGCCACGTCACTCCACTCGTAGAAACCAGAATCTTCCTCCTGGAAACTCAACCACAGCGGGCCGAGTTCCCCCGGTCGGCGATCAGCGAGGATGGGGTCATGGCCGCACCGCTGTTCGCCGTCGTCGGCGAGATCGAGGAGCACGTCGCGGAGGCCGGCTGGGACCAGCCGCCGCAGCTGTTCGCGCTCGTGGACACCGAGGATCTGCTGCGGGCCGAGCCTCAGCTCGCGCAGTCGATGGGCCTCGTCGCCGCGGTGCCGGGGACGCTGACGCCTGTCCAGCAGGAGGACCTGGCGGACGGCCCGCTGGACGAGGCGCTCGCGGGGATCGAGTTCGGACCGGAGGTGCTCGGCGTCGTGCTCGCGCACGAGGTGCTGGTGCTCCCGCCGAGCGCCGAGCAGGAGGATCTGGACGTCGACGCCGTCGCGCAGCACCCGGCCGCTCGCGAGGTGCGCATGGTCGTGGGTGTCGTACGGGACGGCAGCCGCGAGTGCGTGCTGCGGCTGCGCGCGCCCGAGGGCGAGGAGGACGACCGCCTCAGCGGGACCGACCTCGCGCCGGCGCTGGCCGACGCCTTGCTGGCGACGCTCGACGCGGGACCGGCTCCTCGCTGATCGGCAGGTCCAGCGCGAACTCCGAGCCCTTCCCGACTGTCGACGTCACCGTCAGCGGGAAGCCCGCGTCCTCGGCCAGCCGGCGGACGAAGGACAGCCCGAGCCCGAGGCCGCCGACGCGCCGGGTGGCCGAGCCGTCGACCTGCTCGAACGAGGTGAACAGCAGCCGCTGGTCGGCCTCGGCGATGCCCGGACCGGCGTCCTTCACCGCGACGCGGACGCCGTCGCCGACCTGCGTCGCGACGAAGGTGATGGCCGTGCCGGGCGGCGTGTACTTCACGGCATTGTCGACGAGCTCGTCCAGTGCCTTGCCCACCCAGTGGGGGTCGACCAGCACCGGCGGCAGGCCTGCCGCGACCCGCTTCTTCAGGTCCTTGGCCCGCTGCGGCGCCCGGCTGCGCCACGCGTCCAGCCGCGCGTCGACCAGCTCCTTCACCGTGATCGGCCGCGGGGTGACCGTGACGCGGCCGGCCTCGATGGCGGCGACGTCGACGAGCAGGTCGACGACCCGGTTCATCTTGATGCTCTCGTCGCGGATGGTCGTCGCGAAGGTGGTGACCTTGTCGGCGTCGAGGCCGGGCTTCGCGACGAGGATCTCGGCGTAGCCGCGGATCGGCGTCAGCGGCGTCCGCAGCTCGTGGCTGACGTTGGAGAGGAACTCGGTCTTCATCCGCTCCACCTCGCGCTCGCGGCTGGTGTCGCGCAGCACGAGCACGACGCCGTCGCCGCCCTCGAGCGGAGCGAGCGCGACGCGCACCGGCACCGGCTCGCCGCCGTGGGCGGGGTGCACCTCAGCGACGGCGTCGGGCAGCCGGCCGGTCAGCTCCAGCGGACCGCTGCCGTCCCGTACGTCGACGACCTCGGCGAGCGGGCGGCCGGTCGCCTGCTCCTGCGCGGACAGGCCCACCATCGCCAGCGCAGCCGGGTTGATGCTGGTCACCGCGCCGTCCCCGTCGGTCGCGATGAGCCCGTCCGACATGGACGTCAGCACCGTCTGCAGCCGCGCCGCCGACCCGCGCAGGTCGTCGGTCAGCTGCAGCAGCGAGCCCGTCATCGTGTCGAAGGTGCGCGACAGGACGCCGACCTCGTCGGAGGTGCGGACGTCCGCGCTCGCCTGCAGGTCGCCGGCCGAGACCCGGGCCGCGGCAGCGGTCAGCCGCCGTACCGGCTCGACCGTGCGCCGGCCGAGGTACAGCGCCAGGCCGCCGACCAGCGCGGTGGCGATCAGCGCGCTGACCAGCAGCGCCTGCAGCGCCTTCCGCTGCGCCGCCAGGGCCGCGGCGGCGTTGCGCGAGACGGCGAGCACGCCGAGCGGGACGTCGGCGGGGCCGAGCACCGGCGAGAACCGGACCGTGGGGCGGGTGGCCGTGGCCGGGACGGTGAGCCCGTCCTCGTCGAGGCCGTCCGCGACGGCTGCCTCGTCGGCGACGCGGCCGACCAGGAGCCGCTGGCGCTGCGGGAGGTTGCTGGCGACGACCTCGCCGTCGACCAGGAGCGAGACGCCCACGTCCAGGTTCTCGGACAGGTCGACGTCGTTCGCCGTGTAGTCGTCGTCCAGCCGGATCCCGTAGACGGTGACCGCGGTGGGGTTCTGCACGACGTTGGGCTTCACGGCGAGCATCGCGAGCGCCGGTGGCGCCCCCACGAGGCGGGCCAGCCCGGTCGCGGGCTCGTTGAACCGGCCCGTGCCGGTGAGGACGCTGCGCACGAGCGGGTCCTGCGCCAACCCGAGCCGCTCGGACGGCGTCAGCGGTCGACGTCCGCCGGCCGACACCGCGGCGCCCGCGTCGGTGATGCGCACGACGAAGTCGCCGGTGCGCTGGTTGGCCGTGAAGGCCCGGAGCAGCCGCGGGCAGTCCTGCGGTCGCGGCACGCAGCCGCTCTCCGCGAACGGCACGAAGACGCGGGCCTCGCTCGCCAGCCGGACGAGGTTGCCCGCCCGCTCGTCCGCGCTCTGCTCCACCAGCAGGTTCGACTGCTCCTGGTACGACGCCACGACGACCGTCCCGACGACGCCCAGCGCGGCCGCGGACGCGGCGAGGACGCCGGCGAGGATCCCGGCCACCACCTTGGCCAGCAGGCTGGTGCGGGCCAGCAGCACGAGGCCGCCGAGAACGGCCAGCGCGCCGAGGCCGCGCAGCGTGACCACCGTGGCAGCCCAGCCGGCACCCTCGTCCGCTCGCGGGCTGACAGCGAGGGCGGCCGCCGCCGCCCCGATGCCACCGGCGAGGAGCAGGCCGGCCGGGCCGCGCCGGGCCCGCAGCGAGGCGAGGGCGGCGC
>JAODNS010000096.1 GCA_025465145.1 Frankiales bacterium | reverse complement strand
GCGGCGGGCACCTCCTTGGCCTTGCCGTAGCCGACGCCGACCTGGCCGTCGCCGTCGCCCACGACCACGAGGGCGGTGAAGCTGAAGCGACGACCACCCTTCACGACCTTGGCGACGCGGTTGATCGCGACGACGCGCTCGATGTACGCGGTCTTCTCGGGACCACCGGCACCGCCCCGCCCGCCTCGACCGCCGTCGCGGCCACCACCGGCCGCGCCTCCCGCGGGGGCGCCACCGGCCTGTCCGCCTCGACGCTGCTGTCCGGGCATCAGACGGTCCTCATCTCAGTGTTCGTACGGAAGATCATCAGAACTCCAGCCCGGCTTCGCGGGCGCCGTCCGCCAGTGCGGCGATCCGGCCGTGGTACTTGTTGCCGCCGCGGTCGAAGACGACCGAGCTGATGCCGGCCTCCTTCGCCCGCTGGGCGACGAGGGCGCCGATCTGGCGCGCGCGGTTGCTCTTGTCGCCCTCCCCGTTGGCGCGCAGCTCCAGGGTGGAGGCGCTGGCCAGGGTGTGGCCGGCGAGGTCGTCCACGACCTGCGCGGTGATGTGCCGCGAAGACCGGGTGACCACGAGGCGGGGGCGCACGGCGGTGCCGGCGACCTTCTTGCGGACGCGGAAGTGACGGCGGGCCTTGCCGATGCGCCGTGCTGCGCTGATGGATGCCATTACTTACCCGTCTTCCCGACCTTGAGCTTGATCTGCTCGCCCTCGTACCGGACGCCCTTGCCCTTGTACGGGTCGGGCTTGCGCAGCTTGCGGATGTTGGCGGCGACCTCGCCGACCTTCTGCTTGTCGATGCCGCGCACGACGAACTTCGTCGGGCTCTGCACCTCGAAGGTGATGCCCTCCGGCGCGAGCACCGGAACCGGGTGGCTGTAGCCGAGCGCGAACTCGAGGTCCGAGCCCTTGGCGGCGACGCGGTAGCCGACGCCGCGGATCTCCATCGCCTTGGCGTAGCCGTCGGTCACGCCGACGACCATGTTTGCAACGAGGCTGCGGGTCAGCCCGTGCAGGCTGCGGCTCTCGCGGTTGTCGTCGGGCCGGGCGACCTGGAGCGTGCCGTCCTCGGCGCGCTCGATCGTGATGGGCTCGGCGACGACGTGGTGCAGGGTGCCCTTTGGCCCCTTCACCGTCACGGCCTGGCCGTCGAGGGTGACCTCGACGCCGGCGGGAACGGGGATGGGCAGGCGGCCGATGCGGGACATGCGCTGGCCTCCTTAGTAGACGTAGGCGAGGACTTCCCCACCTACGCCCTTCTTGTTGGCCTGGCGATCGGTCAGCAGGCCGGACGACGTCGAGATGATCGCGACACCGAGACCGCCGAGGACCTTGGGCAGCTGGCCGGCCTTGGCGTAGACGCGCAGGCCGGGCTTGGAGACGCGGCGGACGCCGGCGATGGAGCGCTCGCGGTTCGGCCCGTACTTCAGGTCGATCGCGAGGACCTTGCCCTTCTCGCCGTCCTCGACGGACCAGCCGGCGATGTAGCCCTCCTGCTGGAGGATCTCGGCGATGTGCGTCTTCAGCTTGCTCGACGGCATCCGGACACTGTCGTGGTACGCAGAGTTCGCGTTGCGGACGCGCGTCAGCATGTCGGCGATCGGGTCGGTCATGGTCATGAGGTGCTCATCTCAGCTGGCCTGTTGGCCTTCCTCGTCCCGGTTTCCGTGAGGACCTGTGACGTGTCGGTTCTTGCTCTGCCCCCGCTGCGACTTCGATCGGAGCGAGAAGTCGTCGCGGGGTTAGGTGGTGGGGTATTTACCAGGAGGACTTCGTGATGCCGGGCAGCTCGCCCGCGTGCGCCATCTCGCGGAAGCAGATCCGGCACAGGCCGAACGTGCGGAACACGGCGCGGGGCCGGCCGCAGCGGTTGCAGCGGGTGTAGCCGCGCACGCCGAACTTCGGCTTGCGGTTGGCCTTCTCGATCAGGGCCTTCTTGGCCATCTCTAGCTCTCCTTGAAGGGGAAGCCGAGCGCCCGCAGAAGAGCGCGGCCCTCGTCGTCGTTGGTCGCCGTGGTGACGACGGTGATGTCCATGCCGCGCTGGCGGTCGACCCGGTCCACGTCGATCTCGTGGAACATCGACTGCTCGTTCAGCCCGAACGTGTAGTTGCCGTTGCCGTCGAACTGCTTCGGCGACAGCCCGCGGAAGTCGCGGATGCGGGGCAGCGCGACCGTCACGAGGCGGTCGAGGAACTCCCACATGCGGTCGCCGCGCAGGGTGACCTTGGCGCCGATCGGCATGCCCTCGCGCAGCTTGAACTGCGCGATCGACTTGGTCGCCTTGCGGACCTGCGGCTTCTGGCCGGTGATGGCCGTGAGGTCGCGCAGCGCGCCGTCGATGAGCTTGGAGTCCTTGGCGGCCTCGCCGACACCCATGTTGACGACGACCTTGACGACGCCGGGGACCTGCATGGCGTTGGAGTACGAGAACTGCTCGGTGAGCGCGCTCTTGATCTCCTCGCGGTACCGCTGCTTGAGGCGCGGCAGCTGCTTGGGCTCAGTTGCGGTGGTCATGTCAGATGTCTCCGTTGCAGCGCTTGCACACGCGGACGCTGTGCGTCTTGCCGGCGGCGTCCGGCTCCGAGCGGCGGTGGCCGATGCGGCTTGCCTTGCCGCAGTTGGGGCAGACGACCTACACGTTGCTCACGTGCACGGGTGCCTCCTGGGTGACGATGCCGCCCTGCTGCGACCCGCGGGCCGACTGGGTCACCTTGGTGTGCCGCTTGATGCGGTTGGCGCCCTCGACGAGGACGCGGTCGCTGTCGGGCATGGCCGAGATGACCTTGCCCTGCAGGCCACGGTCCTTGCCGCCGATGACGAGGACGGTGTCGCCCTTCTTCACGAACAGGCCGGCCATGGCTACAGCACCTCCGGTGCGAGCGAGATGATCTTCATGAAGCGCTTGTCGCGCAGCTCGCGGCCCACGGGGCCGAAGATGCGGGTGCCGCGCGGGTCCCCGCCGTCCTTGATCAGGACAGCGGCGTTCTCGTCGAAGCGGATGTAGGAGCCGTCCGGCCGACGGCGCTCCTTGACGGTGCGCACGATGACGGCCTTGACGACGTCGCCCTTCTTGACGCCGGCGCCGGGCAGCGCGTCCTTCACTGTGCCGACGATGATGTCGCCGATGCCGGCGTAGCGCCGCCCCGAGCCGCCGAGCACGCGGATGCACAAGATCTCCTTGGCACCCGTGTTGTCGGCGACGCGCAGTCGCGACTCCTGCTGGATCACTGCTTCTCCTGAGTTCTAGGTCGTACGGACGAGCGGTCGTACGACCGTTACTTGGCCTTCTCGAGGATCTCGACGACGCGCCAGCGCTTGCTGGCGCTCAGCGGACGGGTCTCCATGAGGAGCACCCGGTCGCCGACGCCGCACGCGTTCTGCTCGTCGTGGGCCTTGAGCTTGTTCGTGCGGCGCAGCGTCTTCTTGTAGAGCGGGTGCTGGACCCGGTCCTCGACGGCCACGACGACGGTCTTGTTCATCTTGTCGCTGAACGACGACGCCCAGCAGCCCGGCATGCGCCAGCTTCTGCCACAGCACGCGGTCGCCGACGCCGCACTCGTTGTTCTCGTCGTGCGCCTTGAGCTTGTTGGTGCGGCGCAGCGTCTTCT
>JAODNS010000067.1 GCA_025465145.1 Frankiales bacterium | reverse complement strand
TCGCCGCCGCACTGGGCCACGACGTGCTGCGGGTGCACCCGCAGCCGCGGGTGGCGGCCCTCGTCACCGGCGACGAGCTGCTGCGCTCCGGGCTGCCCGGCGACGGCCAGGTCCGCGACGCCGTCGGGCCGCTGCTCGCCGGCGCGCTCGACCTCGCGTCGCTGGACCACCTCGGGGACGACCCGGACCTGCTGGCCAAGGGGGTCCTGGCGGCGACCGCGGACGTCGTCGTCACCACCGGCGCGTCCTCGGTCGGGCGAGCTGACTTCCTGCCCGCCGTCCTGCGGCAGCTGGACGCCGCGCTGCTTGTCGACGGCGTCGACGTGAAGCCGGGCCACCCGCAGACGCTCGCCCGGCTGCCCGACGGGCGGCTGCTCGTCGGCCTGCCGGGCAACCCGCTGGCCGCGCTCGCCGGCGTCGTGACGCTCCTGAACCCGCTGCTCGCCGGACTCGCCGGTCGACCGCTGCCGGACCTGGAGACCGCGCGGCTCACCGAGGCCGTCGCGGCTGCGGGGGGCACGCGGCTGGTCCCCGTCAGCCTCAGCAGCGGGCTGGCGCGGCCGACCGGCCACGGCGGCGCAGCCATGCTGCGCGGTGCTGCGGTGGCGGACGGGTTCGCCGTGGTGACGCGGGCCGTGGAAGCAGGCGACCCGGTGGCGCTGGTCCGCTTCTAGCGGGAAGCGAGGAGAGCGACCCCGGGCCCGGCCAGCAGCGGGTGCGCCGCAGGGCGGCCGAGCACGGCCATCGCCAGCGGCAGGGCCGGCCCGCGCACCTCCGCGCCCGCCCCCCAGGTCCAGCCCAGGTCGTCGGCGACCAGCCGGAGCCCGCGCAGGCGGCGCGGCGGGACGAACCCGGCCCGCGCCCGCACCCCGGTGGGGAAGTCGAGCACCGGGAGCAGGCGGTCCGGCTCGTCCCAGTCGGCCCGCTCGGCGCCGAGTCCAGCTGCCGCAGGAGCTCGACGAGCCCCAGCCGCTCGCGCGCGAGGAGGTCGATCACGGGCGGACCCTAGGCGGCTGCGCCGGAACAGGCCAGGATGTCTCGCGTGCCGATCGACGCGCAGTGGGTGGGGTCGATGCCGGAGCTGTACGACAGCCGGCTCGGGCCAGCCCTCTTCGCGCCGTACGCGAGCGAGTTGGCCCGCCGCGCGGCGGCGCTCGCACCCGCGACCGTCCTGGAGCTGGCCGCCGGCACCGGCCGCGTCACCACGCAGCTGGTGCGGGCACTGCCGCACGCGCACGTGCTGGCGACCGACCTCAACGACGGGATGGTGGCGTGGGGCGGCGCACACGTCCCCGGCGCGACGTGGCAGCAGGCGGACGCCCAGCAGCTCGACCTGCCGGGCGGGACGGTCGAGCTGGTGGTCTGCTCCTTCGGCGTGATGTTCCTGCCGGACCGGTTGCGCGGCTACCGGGAGGTGGCGCGGGTGCTCGCGCCGCAGGGTGCCCTGCTGCTGACGGTGTGGGACGTCGTGGCGGCGAACGCCTTCGCGCAAGCGCTCGTGGACGCGCTGGCGGTCGTGCTGCCGGAGCAGACGCCGGACTTCGTCGCGCGGATCCCGCACGGGTACGCGGACCCGGACCGGCTGCGCGCCGACCTGGCGGAGGCGGGTTTCCAGGACGTCGCCGTAGACCGCGTCGTGCTGCTGGGGCGGGCGCCGTCAGCGCAGGTGCTGGCGGAGGGCTTCTGCGGCGGGACGCCGCTGCGGTTCGCTCTGGAGCAGCGCGGCCAGCTCGACGAGCTGACCGCGCGGGTGGCGGCGGAGCTGGAGCTGCGGCTCGGTCCCGGACCGGTGGAGGGCGAGCTGGCGGCGTACGTCGTCACCGCCCGCCGCGCACCCCGCTGACCGGCTCGGCGTTCGCGCGCCGCTAGGGCGTCCGGCGGGCGACCATCTTCTGCGCGTAGTCGGTGACCCGGCGGCCGGTCAGGCCCATCAGCACGTCCAGCGCCGCGCCCACCGGCGGCACCTGCGCGAGCCGGGCCACGCCGAACACGCGCGGCACGGCGAACGTCCGCGGGTGCGACGCGCCGAGCGCCTTGAGCACCGCGTCCGCCACGCGCTGCGGGGAGAAGCCAGGGTTCGGCACGGCGACCGGGTCGTTCTCGTCGGGGGAGTACCCGGTGGCGCGGGACATGTACTCGGTCTTGATCGGGCCGGGATTCACCGAGTGCACCCGGACGCCGCTGTGCCACAGCTCGCGGCGCAGCCCCTCGACGAGGCCGTCGACGGCGAACTTGGACGAGCAGTAGGCGACCAGCGGCGGTATCGACGCCCAGGCGCCGGCGGAGGAGATCATCACGAGGTCGCCCTTGCTGGCGCGCAGGTGCGGGATCGCGAGCCGGCTGAGGTCGGCGACGGCGACGACGTTCGTCGCGTACAGCCGCTCCAGGTCCTCGGCGCTGAAGTCCTCGAGGTAGCCGACCAGGCCGACGCCGGCGTTGTTGACCAGGCCGTCGATGCGGCCGTGCCGGGCGACCGTCGCCTCGACGACCCGGACGCGGTCCTCGGCGACGGTCAGGTCCGCGACGAGCGGTTCGACGCCGGGCTGCTCGGCGGCGAGCACGTCGAGGCGGTCGCCGCTGCGGGCGACGGCGACGACGATGGCGCCGTTCTCGGCGAGGGTGCGGGCGGTGGCACGGCCGTTGCCCGAGGAGGCGCCGGTGACGATCACGACGCGGCCTTCGGCGGAACGGCCCGGGTTCAGGGGGCTCATGCCCTGGGCCCTGCCCGGGGAGGGCATGCTTGGAACGTGCGCGACGTGGCGGTGCGGGACGACGGCATCCGGCTCGGGCAGTTCCTCAAGCTCGCCGGTCTCGCCGACACCGGCGCGGACGCGCGGGTGCTGCTCGACCTCGGGGAGGTCGAGGTGAACGGCGAGCCGGAGGCGCGGCGCGGCCGCCAGCTGCGACCTGGAGACGTCGTGCAGTGCGGCGATGAGACGGTCCGCGTCAGCGAACTGGGATGATGGGCGGGTGACCACGACCGACCGCGCGCCCGACGTCGGCGAGCGCAGCCTGCTGTGGGGGCTGGTCCTCGCCGCGAGACCCAAGCAGTGGGTCAAGAACGTGCTCGTGCTGGCCGCGCCCGCCGCGGCCGGTGTGCTGTTCGAGCCGCGGATCCTGCTGCGCGCGCTGGTCGCGTTCGTCTGCTTCGGCCTCGTCGCCAGCGGCACCTACCTGCTCAACGACGCGCTCGACGTCGAGGCCGACCGCGGCCACCCGCGCAAGCGGCACCGCCCCATCGCCGCCGGCATCGTCCCGGTCGGTCTCGCCAAGGTGAGCGCCGGCGTGCTGCTCGTCCTCGGCGTCGCCCTCGCCGCACTGCTGTCCGGCTGGCAGCTAGCGCTGCTGCTCGCGGTCTACGTCGCGATCATGCAGGCGTACAGCCTCGGTCTGAAGCGGGAGGCGGTGGTCGAGCTGGCGATCGTCTCGTCCGGCTTCGTGCTCCGGGCCATCGCCGGCGGCATCGCGACCGACCTGCCGCTGTCGATCTGGTTCCTCATCGTCACGTCGTTCGGATCGCTGTTCATCGTGACCGGCAAGCGGCACGCCGAGCGGCTCACTCTCGGCAGTGACGCGGCGCACCACCGGGCCGTGCTGCGCGAGTACCCGGATGGCTTCATGCAGTACGTCGGCGGCGTGGCCGCGTCGGTCTGCATCACCGCGTACTGCCTCTGGTCCGTCCTCGGTCGCGAGACCGCGCAGCCGTGGTCCGAGCTGTCGATCGTGCCGTTCGTCCTCGCGCTGCTGCGCTACGCGCTGCTGTCGGCACGCGGCGAGGCGGGCGCGCCGGAGGAGGTCCTGACCAAGGACCGCGGCCTGCAGGTCATGGGCGCGATGTGGCTCGTCGTCTACGGCATCGGTGTCCATGTCGGCACCTGACCGGCGGCTGCTGACCGGTTGGGGGCGCACCCCCGCGACGGCGGCCGACGTCCAGCCCGCCGACGGGGCCGAGGCGCTGCTCAAGGCGGCCGGCCCCCGCGGCGCGATCGCGCGCGGCCTCGGCCGGTCCTACGGCGACGCGGCCCAGAACGCCGGCGGCACCGTCCTCGACACCACCTCGCGCGCCACCGTGCGCTCGTTCGTGGACGGGCTCGTCACCGTCGACGCCGGCATGAGCCTCGACGCCCTGCTGCGTTCTTTCGTCCCGCTCGGCTGGTTCGTTCCGGTGACGCCGGGGACCCGCTTCGTCACCGTCGGCGGCGCGATCGGCGCGGACATCCACGGCAAGAACCACCACGTCGACGGCAGCATCGGGCGAGCCGTCACGCGCATGACGGTCGTGACCCCGACGGGCGCGTACGCGTGCTCGCCGGACGAGAACCCCGAGCTGTTCTGTGCGACCGTCGGCGGGATGGGGCTCACGGGCGTGGTCGTCGACGCCACCCTGCGGATGATCCCGGTCGAGACGTCGTACCTGCGCGTCGACACGGAGCGGGCCGCGGACCTCGACGACCTCATGGCCCGGATGCTGTCCGGCGATGATGCGTACCGCTACAGCGTCGCCTGGATCGACTGCGTGACCACCGGGCGCAGCCTCGGCCGGTCCGTGCTCACCCGCGGCGACCACGCGACGCTGGACGACCTGCCGGCGAAGAAGCAGGCCGCGCCGCTGGCGTACGACCCGCACATGAAGCTCGCGGCGCCGCCGTTCGTGCCGTCCGGCCTGGTGCGCCCGGAGACGGCGCGGCTGCTCAACGAGGCCTGGTTCCGCAAGGCGCCGGCGCACCAGACGGGCGCCGTGCACACCATCCCGGCGTTCTTCCACCCGCTCGACGGGGTTGCGCACTGGAACCGCATGTACGGCCGGCGCGGCTTCCTGCAGTACCAGTTCCTCGTGCCCGACGAGCAGGGCGAGGTGGTCCGCACCGCGATCGAGCGGCTGACGGCCGCCCGCTGCCCCTCGGTCCTCGCGGTGCTCAAGCGGTTCGGCCCGTCCAGCGACGGCCACCTGTCCTTCCCCGCGCCCGGCTGGACGCTGGCGCTCGACCTGCCGGTCGGCCCGCCCGCGCTCGCGGCTGTCCTCGACGAGCTGGACGAGCTCGTCGTGGCGGCGGGCGGCAGGCTGTACTTCGCCAAGGACTCCCGGATGCGCCCGGAGCTGGTGCCGGCGATGTACCCGCGGCTCGACCAGTGGCGCGCCGTCTGCGACCGCTACGACCCCGACCACGTGATGCAGTCAGACCTCGACCGGCGGCTCGGCCTCCGGCGACCCCCAGCGAAGGAGCTCGCGCGTGCGTGACGCCGTCGGCACGGTTCAGTCCGTCCTCGTCCTGGGCGGCACCTCCGACATCGGGCTCGCCATCGCGCGCCGGCTGGCCGGTCGCCGCGGCGCCGCAGTCACCCTGGCCGGGCGGGACGTGGACGCCATGACGCGTGCGTA
Organism: Frankiales bacterium; assembly: GCA_025465145.1. GTDB lineage: Bacteria > Actinomycetota > Actinomycetes > Mycobacteriales > SCTD01 > RYN-124. The sequence goes on along the minus strand of JAODNS010000067.1, from coordinate 6,383 downwards.
CGACGGCGCCACCGCGGTGCCCTTCGACGCTGACGACACCGCGTCCCACGCCGCCTTCTGCGACCGTGTCTTCGTCGCACAGGACGTGGACGTCGTGGTGCTCGCCGTGGGCGTGCTCGGCGACCAGGAGAAGGCGGAGGCCGAGCCGGCGGTCGCGGTAGACGTGCTGCGCACCAACTTCCTCGGCTGCGCGTCCATCGCGCTGCACGTCGCCGAGCGGCTGCGTGCGCAGGGGCACGGCACGCTCGTGGTGCTGTCGTCGGTGGCGGGGGAGCGGGTGCGCAGGTCGAACTTCGTGTACGGCGCGTCCAAGGCGGGTCTCGACGGGTTGGCGCAGGGTCTCGGCGACAGCCTCGTCGGCTCCGGCGCGTCCGTGCTCGTCGTGCGGCCCGGCTTCGTCGAGTCGAAGATGACGGCCGGCATGAAGAAGGTGCCGTTCTCGACCACGCCGGACAAGGTCGCGGAGGCCGTGGACAAGGCCGTGCGCAGCGGGGCTGAGCTGATCTGGGTGCCGGGGATCCTGCGCGTCGTCATGAGCGTGCTGCGCCACCTGCCCCGGCAGGTGTTCCGCAAGATGCCCGTCTAGCGCCGGTCCTTGCAGGAGCCGTTCCCGAGCGGCCACGGCCCAGCATCCGGGCGGTCGCTGTGGCGGCGGTGCCGAGGGGGCGGGAGTGGTGGCGGTCTCAAGGGGTCAGTGCAACAGCTCGGCGAACTTCCGTGCTGGAGTTCGGAAGCCGAGGGTCTCACGCGGCCGGGTATTGAGCTTGTGTGCGACGTCGTCGAGGTCCTCTTGGCTGAAGGGCGTGCACGGAGTACATCCCCAGTCCCCTCGACGCGACCAGCAGGTCGCCCGAGGATCAGCCGAAACAAGATCACCTAGTGGGAGGTGCTCAAGTTTCGGCCGTCGTCGACTGCTCAATATTCAGCTGTCGTCGACAGCACATAGCTTCGGTTGCTAGGCACTACCCGCCGACGGGTATCCCACAGGCAACCGCAAGAGCGTCAACCTTCTCGGTGAGCGTCTGCGTCGTGGCTCCGACGCACCCGGCGCCAGCAAGGTGGCGAGCAACGCCTTGTCCGTGGACTTGTGGCCCACTCGCCAGGCGGCGTACATCGCTGCCTCGGCGGCCTTCCACTCCCGCTTGCCCTGCGCCTCGACACCTGCCGCAGCGTGTAGGCACGCTGCTCCAATCTCTGTGGACTGGGTGACGCCGCTCTGCGGCACTGCTGCACGCGAAGGACTTGCTGACGATGCTGCCGTAGGCGGCGGCGCAGCCCGGTCGTCAGTCGACGGCGAACATGCGGCAAGCGCAACTCCGACAAGGAGCGCCGTTAGCCCGTGTCGCACGATCCTCGCAGCGGGATACCTGGGGCAGCGGTAGGCCGGGTTGGACTCGTGGGACAACCGCGCCTCGCGGAAGCATCGGCGACGAAAGCCGGTGTCGAACGGAACCTGCAGCAATCCGGTAAACCGCCCGTCAGGGATTCGCGCGTCAGCGGAGGGCTTGGCCGTCCGGCAGAGAACGCGCAGCTGGGGGTCGCCCTGCAGCAGTCTCAGGCCCGGCACGTTCCCCCCGATCGCCTCCCACGGAGTGGTGTAGCTCGTCGCGTGTTGCTTCGCGAGTGAGGGCAACTATGCCGTAGCGCGGATCGTGCGTCGGCTGGCTTTCTTCGGCGCAGTCGCCCGGCCCATCAGCTCGCCATCATCGGCGCTGCGCATCATCTCGACGATCTCGAGCAGGGCAGACTGGTCCAGGGCCATCGGCGTGGGACTCCTTCTGTGAGCACTTTGGTCGGTACTCGCGAAGCCTTCCGCGGTGGCCCCTTGACGATCGTCAACGACACCCGGCGCCGTCCCGATCAAGAACCCGAGCTACACCACCCCGGGGGACTGACCCTTCCCCCCAACCCAAGCCTGGAGGGCCTCAAGCTGGCCGTACAGTTCGATGTCACCGAGCGGGTTCTTGCCATTAGTCGCGGGTCGTCTGGGGCAGCGGTACGCCGGGCTGGACTCGTCTGGACAACTGCGTGGCGGAGGCATCGCGCGACGAACGCCGATTCAGCTTGCTGACGGCGTCTTTGCAGCGGGAGTTCCGACGCCGCTTCGTCGAGCTGGCTACTCGCGCTGCGGAAGCACCCATCCGTTCTCGTTGAGCAGCCTTCCGTCTTTGAGGCGGATGGTCTTGTGGCCCTCGTGCAGCTCGTGGTGCGTGACATCGCAGAGCATGACTGTGTCGCGCAGGCTCGTGATGCCCGTGCGGGCGTACGCGTCCGGGTGGTGCGGAACGAGCACGTCGCCGGTGTCGTGGCCGCGATAGCAGCCGGCGCCCTGGCAGGTGCCACCGGTCTCGAGGAGCTTGATGCGCCGCTCATGCGGCTTGGCTGTTCGTTCGGTGTGGCTGAGCTCGATGACCTTGTTGCCCAGGCTGAGCACGAACCGAGTGATCGCGCTGTCGCACAGCCACCGGCGGACCAGGGCGGACGGGACGCTGGCGCCTGAGCCGGTACGGGCGGGCAGCGCCCCGGGTTGACCGTGCAAGGCGGCGTTGCTGATCGTGACGTTGATCTGGACGGGCAGCTTGGAGCGGGTGCCCAGGACCTTGCTCCCGAGGACCTGCTGCAGCAGCAGCCGCAGGGCGTCGTGCCGCCGCTGGCGCCTGCTGCGCACCCGCAGGCACACGTCGTCCTCGCCGGCCTGGTTGGCCTTGCGGGCGGCTGCCGTGTCGCTGACGTTGTCCGGGTCGACGGTCATGGTTGCGGCGAGCACGGTGTGGAGCAGCTCGCCGGTCTCGTCGTCGAGCTCGCCGCGCAGGCTCCAGCCGGCCCGGTCGTCGTGCTTGCGCAGGTCCACGGACCGGTTGCGGTCGGCGTCGTCCGCGGAGTCGTCGAGCTGGCAGGGCAGGACTGCGTCGATCAGCACGGGGAGCGCCTGCTTGAGCTGGCCCGGTTCGACGTCCCTCGCGAGCAGCAGGAAGCCGGTCTCCAGCCGGGTGATCTCCGGCAGCGGCGCGCGAGCGGCTTCGGTGAGCTGGGTTCGCAGGCGGGGCAGCACCGGGTGGTCGTCGTCGAGGCCGCCGCGGGCCTCCCCGACCAGCTGGCAGATCCCGTCGACGAGCACCGCAGTGACGACCTGCTCCGCCGGCTGACCGTCGATCAGGCCGTCCGGCCGGTCGACGTGCGGGCGCAGCCGGTTGAGGGCCTGACCGATCAGCACCCCGCCGTCCAGGCAGAGCCCGCCCTCCGCGATGCGGGCCGTGACCTGCGGCACCCGGTCCAACCCGCGGGCCAGCGCGACCTGCGCACGGGTCATCGAGGTGTGCTGCTGCGCGACCCACGATCCGGTGGACGGGCAGCCGTCCAGATCGTGCAGCTGTCGGTGCTCCACATCTGCGACCTGCCGCAGCGCGATCGCCCGCAGGCGGTCCTGCGCGACCAGCACCGCAGCGGCCAGCTGGAGAGCCTGCTCCGGCGCGAGATCGGCCGGCGTCAGCGCGTCGAGCTCGTCGAGCCCGGCGAGCAGGAACAGCAGCCCGGCCGGCATCGTCACCCCGACCTGATGCACGACCTCCACGTTGCCCTCCACTGGCTCGAACGTGTGTTCGAAGTCTATCTCGCTGGGCGAGCCTTGGCAAGACGAGATCCCTTGCAGGACAGGGATTCTGGCTCTGCTCGACGAAGGGTGGACCGTCGCCGCGGCAGGTCGACGACCCCGTCGCCAGGTGGCGGCGGGGCCACCGTGCGCGGGACGTGCTCGGGTGCGGGCCGTGCGCGGGAGAGTCGGACGTCCGGGCAGGAATCGCTCCGGGACTGTCGAAGGCCACGTGCAACACCCTCGCCACCTGGAGCACCTGCGTTGACCACCTCCCGATCCCGCACCGCCCTGCTCGCCGCGCTGCCGCTCGTGCTGGGCGCCGCCGCCTTCGCCCTCGCGGCACCTGCGACCGCGGCGGCACCGGCCGGTGCCCTCGGCGTGCCGGCGTACTCGTCCTTCGACACCATGGACAACGGCGACCCCGTCCAGGTCCGCACGCTGTCCGGTCGCGCCGACCTCGTCAGCGGCGGCGACACCTTCGTCGAGGTCGTGCTGCCCGCCGCCACCAAGGCGACGTCGGTCCGGGTGGCCGTCAGCGGCCGGGACGTCACCAGCGCCTTCAAGCCCGGCGGCCCCGGGCTGCGCGGCCTGGTCACCGGGCTGCCCCTCGGCGAGAGCACCATCACCGCGACGCTGCCGGACCGCAGCGGCGCCCGCCTCGTCGTCCGCAACGCGCCGCAGGGCGGGCCCGTCTTCTCCGGGCCGCTCATCGAGCCGTGGACGTGCAACAACGGCTCCAAGGCGAAGGACTGCAGCGCCGCGCCGGAGGTCACGTACCTCTACAAGTCGACGAACCCGGCGGCCGCGGGCCTGCAGGCGTACGACCCGGCCAGCCCTCCGTCGGACGTCGCCACGACGAAGACGGACGAGGGCAACACAGTCCCGTTCATCGTCCGGCAGGAGATCGGCTACAGCCTGCGCGACCAGTACCGGATCGCGGCGCTGTACGAGCCGAAGCAGGGCGCGACGCCGGACCCGGCTGCCGCCAACCCGGGCTACGCGAACAAGCTCGTCCTCACGCACGGCGTCAGCTGCGATACCGCGTACGAGTCGGCGGACGCCCCGGACGTGCTGCTCGAGCAGGCGCTCGCGCAGGGCTTCGCCGTCGCGTCACACGCCCTCGACAACGCGGGCCACAACTGCAACATGGTCACGCAGGCGGAGTCGCTCCTGATGACCAAGGAGATGGTCGCCGAGCGGTTCGGTCCGATCGACTACACGATCGGCAGCGGCTGCTCGGGCGGCTCGCTCGTCCAGCAGCAGGTGGCCAACGCCTACCCCGGCGTCTACCAGGGGATCACGCCGCAGTGCAGCTTCACCGACGCGTGGAGCAGCGCCCAGCAGTACGTCGACTACATCGGGCTGCGCGACTACCTCGAGGACCCGGCCACCGCACCGGAGCACAAGATCCTGCCGGCCCAGTGGCCGTCGATCTTCGGGCACGCGAACCCGGCGAACCAGATCAGCTTCACGACCGCGATCCCCAACAGCGGCGACCCGAGCCGCTCGTGCCCGGGCGTGCCGGCGGAGAAGGTCTACAGCGCCAGCAACCCCAAGGGCGTGCGCTGCTCGTTCCACGACTACATGCGCAACGTCTTCGGCGTGGACGGCAAGGGCAAGGCGCGGCGGCCGATCAGCAACGTCGGCATCCAGTACGGGCTGTCCGGGCTGTTGTCCGGGCTCGACCCGAGCAAGGCGGACCCGACCCGGCCACCGCTGACGGTGGACCAGTTCGTCGCGCTCAACGCCGGCGCGGGCGGCTACGACATCGACTTCGAGCGCACCGCCGCCCGTACCCAGGCCGACCCGATCGCCATGGAGCGGGTCTACCGCAGCGGCGCCGTCAACACCGGCGCGCACCTGGACGAGGTGGCGATCATCGACCTCGGCGGCCCCGAGCCGGGCGCCTTCCACGACGTCTACCGCAAGTACGCGATGCGCGACCGGCTCATCCGCGAGCACGGGAGCGCTGATAACCAGGTGTTCTGGGAGGGTCAGACCCCGCTGCTGGGCGACGCGTCCTTCGCCGACGACGCGATCGACGCGATGGACGGGTGGCTGACGGCGGTCAAGGGCGACACCAGCGCGACGCCGCTGGCGCGCAAGATCGTCGCCGCGAAGACGAAGGCAGGCATCGCCCGTCGCTGCGTGGCGGCGAACGGCGTCGACGCTCCGCTCGACCTGTGCAAGACGACCGTCGGCGCGACCCTGTTCAGCTCGCCGCGGATCGAGGCCGGTGGCGGCGACGAGGCCCCGATCAATGGCGTCGGGCCGAAGGCGGTCGGGTTCACCGACGACCGCCTCGACTGCCAGACGATGCCGATCGAGAAGTACCCGTACGCCGGCAGGAAGTTCGCGGACGTGTTCACGGCGGCGCAGCAGGCGACGCTGAAGAAGGCCTTCCCGACCGGCGTGTGCGACTACAGCAAGCCCGGCAGGGCCTTCCAGGCGGCGGTCGCCTGGCTCCGCTACCAGGACGCCGCAGGCAAGGTCGTCTACGGCGGCACGGCCATGGGCGGGGCGCCGATGTCGGTCTACTTCTCACCCGCCGGCCAGCCGGCTGCCCCGGCGGTCGGCGCGCTGCCCACGACAGGCCTGCCGCAGCAGCCAGGGCTCGCGGCGCTCGCGCTGCTCGTGGTCGGTCTCGGCGTCCGGCGGCTGCGCGCCTAGCCGACCCGCTGCTCGAGCCCCGCGCGGACGGATGGCCACTCCGCGGACAGGACGCTGTAGTAGGCGCTGTCCCGGACGCTGCCGTCCGGCCGCTGCTTGTGGTGACGCAGCGTCCCGTCGT
>JAODNS010000028.1 GCA_025465145.1 Frankiales bacterium | reverse complement strand
ACGAGGCGTGGCGGACCGCCACCGAAGCGGACGTCGCGCTGCGCTGGCAGGCCGCCCGCCTGGCCGCCGTCGAGCCGCACCGCGGCGCCGAGCCCGAGCTGGTGGACCAGCTCTTCCGCGGCGTCGTCGCGCAGGAGCGGCTGGTCGTGGGCCTCGCGGACCTCGTCTCCGCCAGCGCCGACCCGCTGGCCACGAACCGCCTGCAGGACGCCACCGACGCGCTGCACGGCCTCGCCCACGGGCTGCGCCAGGTCCGCTAGCGCCGCCGGACGACCAGGTCGTACGACGGCCGCCCCGCGTCCAGCCCGCGTTGCTCGAAGCGCGTCACCGGCCGCTCCCACCGCTCACCGGCGTGCACCACCTCGTACGCGGGATGCGGCGTCAGCACGGCGCGGACCTGATCCGCGTACGGCGGCCAGTCCGTGGCCACGTGCAGCAGCCCGCCCGGCCGCAGCCGCGACGCGACCAGGTCCGCGAAGGCGCCGCCGACCAGCCGCCGCTTGACGTGCCGCGCCTTCGGCCAGGGATCCGGGAACCAGACGCGCACCTCGTCCACCACCTTGAGCATGTCGCGCAGCAGCACGATCGCGTCGCCCTCGGCCACCCGGACGTTGGACAGCTCGTCCTCCTCGACCCGCCGCAGCAGCCGGCCCAGCCCCTGGACGTGGACGTCCACAGCAAGCAGGTCTCGCGACGGATCCGCGGCGGCCATGGCGGCGGTCGCCTCGCCCATGCCGCTGCCGACCTCGACCACCAGAGGAGCGATCCGCCCGAACAGCCCGGCCACGTCCAGCGGGCGGCCGTCCACCGGCACGACCAGGGCGCCCAGCCGGTCCAGCGCGTCCGCGGTGGTGGCGGACAGGCGGCCGCGGCGGAGCCGGTACGACCGGACGGTCACGGCGTGTACCTCGTCCGGCCGACCGGGCGTGGCGGCCTGGACGCCATCGGCGTCGGGGCGGGCCCGAGCTGGCAGCGCGGGCACCAGTAGGACAGCCGCTGGTACGGCGCCTCGCCCTGCTCCGCGGAGACGATCCGGGTGCCGCACCGCCGGCACGGCTTGCCGGACCGCTCGAACACCCAGTGGTCCTCGCCGCGCCGCAGCGACCCGGTGGTCGTCTGCTGCCAGTGCCCGCGGTTTGCGACCAGGAGCCGCCGGCCGGCCTCCACGAGCGCGGGCAGGTCGGGCACGTCGGCGACGCGCACCCAGGGCGTGAGCCCGCGCAGGAACAGCACCTCGGTCCGGTACAGGTTGCCCAGCCCGGCCAGCAGCCGCTGGTCGAGCAGCGCCATGCCGATCTCCCGGTCCGCGTCCGCGCGCACGTTCCGCACGGCGAGGTCCAGGTCCCAGTCCGGGCCGAGCACGTCCGGCCCCAAATGCCCGACCACCGAGTCCTCGTCGGCGGTCTCCAGCAGCTCCACGACCGGCAGCCGGTAGCCGACCGCGACCCGCTCGGCGTTCGCCAGCACCAGCCGCACCTGCCAGTCGGCCCCGCCGGTCCACCGGGCGCCCGGCGCGTACAGGTGCCACGTGCCGTCCATCCGGAAGTGCGTGTGCAGCGTGAGGCCGCCCTCGACCCGGGTGAGCAGGTGCTTGCCACGCGGCACCACGTCGAGCACCTGCCGTCCGGTCAGGTCGGTCGTGGCCAGCTGCGGCACCCGGAAGTCGCTCACCGTCAGCACCCGGCCGGCCAGCGCCTCGCGCATCCGCTCGCCGGCGAGCCAGACGGTGTCGCCCTCAGGCACGGGGCACGCACGTCATGGCGCTCATCTTCCCCGGTTCAGCCCGGGCTCGCCGCGCAGCCGCCGGCCCCGGGCGCCGAACGACTCCTCGTTCACGCCCCGCCGCAGCCCGGGTCGCGTCGGGCGCTCGGTCAGCGACGGGACCGGCCCCGGCTGGCAGGACGGGCACCACCAGGTCTCGCGGCTGTACGGCGCGCCCGTCATGCTGTCCCGGAACTGCACCGGCGTCCCGCACCGCCGGCACGGCCGTTCTGCCCGGCCGTAGACCCAGTGCGTACGGCCGCGGCGGGTGTCGCCGGTGGTGACTTGGCCGGCGTGCTCGAGCGAGTGGCGCATCATCCGCCGCGCCAGCCGTACGGCCGCTCGCAGGTCGACGTCGCGCACCCGGGTCCACGGCGAGACGCCACGCAGGTAGCAGGTCTCCACCGCCCACAGGTTGCCGATGCCGGCGAGGTTCTTCTGGTCGAGCAGGGCCTCGACGACCGGCCGGTCCGGATCGGCGCCGAGCCGCCGTACCGCCTCGTCCTCGTCCCACCCCTCGCCGAGGACGTCCGGCCCGAGGTGCCCGACGACCCGCGGCTCGTCCGCGGTGCCGAGCAGCTCGAGGACGGGCATCCGGAGCGCGTACGCCGTCGGCCCGTCCGTCTCCAGCACCAGCCGGATCTCGTCGTCGAAGGTGCTCGGCAGCCGCTTGCCCGGGCCGACGAGCTGCCACGCGCCGTCCATCTCGAAGTGCGTGTGCAGGGTCAGGTCGCCGCTGAACCGGGTGAGCATGTGCTTGCCGTACGCGTCGAACGCCAGCACCTCCCGGCCGGACAGGTCGGCGGTCGCGTGCTGGGGCACCCGGAAGTCGGAGCGGACGACCCTCCGGCCGACCAGCGCCGCGCGCATCCGCTGCGCAGCCTTCCAGACGCTGTCCCCCTCCGGCACGCGCTCATCGTGCACCGGGGCGCCGCAGTGACCTGACTGTGACCTTGTGATCGCCCTCCGCAGGCAGGTGGTCGGCGCCCCGCGTCGAAGACCGGAGATACGCACCCAACGAGCTCGGAGGCCCTTGCCTTGTCACGTCGTCGCGCCACTCTGCTCCTCACCTCCGGTGTGGCGCTCACCGGACTCCTGGCGGGCCTGCCGGCCTCCCAGGCGGCCGAGCAGCCGTCCGCCCATCTGTCCCGACCGCTCGCGGGCGGCGACTCCGGGGACTTCCCTGGTGCGGAGGTGGCCGTCGGTGACGCCGACCGGCGCGGGCCGCGTCTCGCCCCGCTCGCAGCCGCGAAGGCCGCTGTCGCCCGCCTCGGAGCCGAGGCCTCGTACACGCAGTACGGGACACCGCTGACGCTGACCCGGGAGAGGGCGTTCCTGGCCACCGGCATCGCCGGCTCGCCGGAGCGCGTCGCGCGCACCTTCCTCACGCAGAACGCCGCGATGTACGGCCTTTCTCCCGCGGCAATCGCCGGCCTCGAGCTGGTCTCCGCCGAGACGCTGCCGGACAGCAAGACCGCCTGGGCCGTGATCCTGCGCCAGAAGATGAACGGCCTGCGCATCGCCGAGGACGGCATGGTCGGCGTCGGTGTGGGCGCGGGCGGCACGGTCGCGTACGTGACGAGCTCGCTGGTGCCCACCTCCGTGCTGGGGGCGCTCCCGTCCGCCACCCCGCGCATCTCGCCCGAGGCCGCTGTCCTTGCCGCCGCGCGCGACGCCGGGATCACCGGCCTGGACCGCGGCGACGTCCGCCTCGGCAAGGTCGACGGCACGGGCTTCCAGACCCTGCGCGTGAGCGGGCTGCACCAGCTGCAGCGCACCCGCCTGCGGGTGCTGCCGACGACCGACAAGGGCGCCCGGCTGGTCTACGAGACCAACATCACCGACGTCTGGGGCGGCCGCGCGCTCGCGGCCATCGGCTTCGTCGACGCCGCCACCGGCAAGGTGCTGCTGCGCCGCGACGCGGTCGACACGCTCGCCGAGGGCGTCCCGTCGACGCCGAAGACGCGCTCGATCGGGACCCTGCAGACGGCGGCCGCCGCGGCCGGGACCCCCGGCGTCATCCAGGGCAACATCGACCCGAAGCGCTGCACGGCGCCCATCGCGCTCACCGGGGTCGCTCCGGGCGACCTCACCCTCGCGATCGCGGTCGTCGCCGCGTTCCAGCCCAACGACATCGTCCTGAAGGTGCAGCGCAACGGCAAGCAGGTCGGCTCCTTCGACACCGTCGAAAGCCCCGAGGCCGGCACTGTCACCTTCGTCCCGCCGGTGCTGCCCACCGACAAGATCACCGCGACGGTGTGCCCGTTCGCCGTGGGCGACATCGCCGAGCCGAGCAACTTCGCCGGCTCCTACATCTCGTCGCCCTTCGCGGCGCCGAACCCGGGTGGTCTGCCTGGTCCGGTCACGGATGGCTCCGACAGCGGCCCGTCGATCTTCCACGTCTTCGGCTCGAACCCGCGCCTGCCGCTGACGGACGCCGCCGCCCCGGACACGCGGTACAAGGCGTGCTCGGGCAAGAAGGGCGACCCGAACCTGCTCATGAAGGACGTCACGGGCTGCGACTACGTCTACACCGACGGCAGCCCGCTGCCCTACGACTCGGACCCCGTCCTCGGCCTGCCCACCTTCACGACGGTCGGCAACAACGCCGTCACCAGCGACGCCCGCGCCTCCTCGTCCCTCACCCCGGGCGCGCCGTTCCTCCCGCCGGTGTCGCCGACCCGTGAGTACCAGCCGCCGTGGACCGACTCGTGGCACACCTCCGACTGCAACCCGGCCAGCATCGCGGGGCCGAACCAGTCCGACATCCAGACGGCCGTCGTCAACCTGTTCACCGGTCACAACCGGACCCACGACTTCGCCTACCGCCTCGGCCTGACCGAGAAGCGCGGTGCGATGCAGCTCAGCAACTTCGGCAAGGGCGGCGCCGAGCTCGACCCGGAGGTAGGTAACACGCAGAACGCCGCCCTGTCGCAGGAGGCCTTCGCCGCCGCCAACACCGCCGGCGGTCCCGCCGGGCAGGGGTCGCCGCTGACCGGGCGCAACAACGCCAACCAGATCACGCTCCAGGACGGCGTCCCGGGGATCACGAACCAGTACCTGTTCCAGCCGATCCCGACCTTCCACGGGCCGTGTGCCGATGGAGACCTGGACTCGGGCATCTTCATCCACGAGTACACGCACGCGATCAGCAACCGGCTCATCGCCGGCCCCGACACCGGCCTGTCCGGTCAGCAGGGCGGCTCCATGGGCGAGAGCTGGAGCGACCTGGTCGCCGTTGAGTACCTCAACGCCTTCGGGCTCGCCGGCACCGGCGGCGAGGACGTCTATGCCCTCGGCGCCTACGCCACCGGCAACGTCCTCAAGGGCATCCGCGACTACAGCGCCAACCCGGACACGAACCCGCTGAACTACAGCGACTTCGGCTTCGACTCCACCGGGCCGGAGGTGCACGCGGACGGCGAGATCTGGAACGCCGTGCAGATGACCGTCCGGCAGGCCCTCATCGCGAAGTACAACAGCCAGTACCCGTACAACGACAAGGTGCTGCAGAAGGCCTGCGCCGTCGGCCGCACCGTGTCCGGCGCGGTCGGACCGTCCTGGGACAAGTGCCCCGGCAACCGCCGCTACGTCACGTACCTGTTCGACGCGATGATCGGCCAGATGAACGGTTCGCCGTCCATGGTCGACATGAAGAACGTCGAGCTGGCCTCGGTGCTGCTGCGCGACAAGCGCGACTATGACACCGTCGCCGACGCGTTCGCGCGCCGCGGCCTCGGCAAGGGCTCGGAGTCGCTGAGCAGCGCCGACACCGACCCGACGCCGAGCTTCGCCTCGCCGAACGCCGCCAAGAACGCCGACGTCACGTTCTCGCTGCTGGACGCGTCCACCGGCAAGCCGGTCAAGGGCTCGGTGTTCATCGGGAGGTACTCCGCCCGCTGCACTCCGGTGGCCACGACGCTCGGCGGCGAGGAGCCGGACCGCAAGGCGAGCATCACTGCCGGCACCTACACGTTCACGGTGCAAGCGCCGGGCTACGGGATCCAGCGCTTCACCCGGACGATGACGCCCGGCGCGAAGGCGGAGGTCTTCCGCCTGGCCCAGAACCTCGCGTCGAAGAAGTACGGCCCGACCGTCACCGGCAACGCCGGCGCCGCCCGCCTCGGCGGGGTCGTCGACGACGACGAGGACACGAACGGCGCCTTCACCGGCCAGCCGGTCGCGGGTCGCGAGATCACCGTGAAGTTCGGGCGCCCGAAGCAGACGTTCGACCGGATCGCGGTCAGCGCCCTGCACCACCCGGCCCGCTCGCTGCCGGAGGGCGGCACCGAGGTCGAGGGTCGCTTCCTGGGCGTCCGTGCGTTCGACCTGCAGGCCAGCAAGGACGGCGGGAAGACCTTCTCGACGATCTACCGCAGCCCGGCGAACTTCTTCCCGGCGCAGCGGCCGCGGCCGGTCGCTCCGGACCTGATCGCCCGTGAGGTGAAGCTTGCCGCTCCGGTCACCGCGGACGCGGTGCGCATGGTCATCCGCACCAGCCAGTGCACCGGCAACACGCAGTACAGCCTCGAGGAGGAGGCCGACCCGGCGCAGCCCTCGGCCTGCGGGACCGTCGCGGGCTACCCCACCTCGGTGACGGTGACCGAGCTCGAGGTCTTCCGCGGGAACGCCGCCTCGGCGGTCCGCCCGGTCGCCCCGGTGACGGCGGCTCCTCCGGCGGCCCCGCCGA
>JAODNS010000008.1 GCA_025465145.1 Frankiales bacterium | reverse complement strand
ACGACGTGCTGGCCTACGGCGGCGACTACCGGATCGACCGCCTCGACGTCGGGCGCGCCCACGAGGACGAGTCGTACGCCCGCATCAGCGTCTCGGCCGACACGCAGGAGGCGCTGGAGCGCCTGCTGATGCGCCTGCAGGCGCACGGCGTCAACCAGGTGGACCCCGGCGAGGCGCTGCTGCGCACCGTCGAGCGCGACGGGGTGTTCCCGGACGACTTCTACTCGACGACCAACCTCGAGACGGTCGTGCGGCTGGACAGCCAGTGGGTGCCCGTCGAGCAGCCGGAGATGGACTGCGGCCTCGTCGTCGAGCACGGCCGGGTGCACACGGTGCCGGTGTCGGACGTGCTGGCCGGGCAGCAGGTCGTGTGCGGCGCGTCCGGGGTCAAGGTCGTGCTGCCGCCGCGCGAGCACAGCGCCAACGACGCGTTCGAGTTCATGTCCTCGTCGGTCTCGAGCGAGAAGCCGCAGGCCCTGCTGGTCCGGCAGATCGCGCAGCGGATGCGCGAGGTCAAGGCCGACGGGCAGAAGATCCTGTGGGTCGGCGGGCCTGCGGTGGTGCACACGGGTGCGGCGCCGGCGATGGTGGCGCTGGTCGAGGCGGGCTACGTCGACGTGCTGTTCGCCGGCAACGCATTGGCCACCCACGACATCGAGTCCGCGTTGTACGGGACCTCCCTCGGCGTCGACCTCTCGCAGGGCAAGGGCGTCGAGCACGGGCACGAGCACCACATCCGGGCGATCAACACGGTCCGTCGGTGCGGCTCCATCGCGGCAGCGGTGCAGGACGGCACCCTCACCGGCGGCGTGATGCACGCGATGGTGCGGGCGAACAAGACGTTCGTGCTCGTCGGGTCGGTACGCGACGACGGTCCGCTGCCGGACGTCTACACGGACGTGATCGTGGGTCAGCGGGCGATGCGGGCCGAGCTGCCGGGCGTCGGCTTCGCCATCATGGTCGCGACGATGCTGCACTCCATCGCGACCGGCAACATCCTGCCGGCCTCGGTGCCGCTGGTGTCCGTGGACATCAACCCGGCGACCGTGACCAAGCTGGCCGACCGCGGATCGTCGCAGGCGATCGGCATCGTCACCGACATCGGGCTGTTCCTCGAGCAGCTCGCCCGCGAGCTGGTGCCCGGCTTCACCAGCGCGTGAGCCGACGACTGGCGGCCGGCCCGCGGTGGTCGACGGCGAGCGCCGGTCGCTCTGGCACGACCCGCTGACCAACGAGCAGTGGTTCGGGCTCAACGCCGACGACCCGACGCCCAGCAGCCGCACCGCGGTCGTGCCGGTGGACGGACAGCCGGTTGCACGGCCGGTCGACGTCGTGCACCTGCTCGTGGACGCCGGCGACGGCGGGACTGCCACGGGCGATGTCCGGTGGGAGACGTGACAGCAGGCGGCGTACACCGAGCGGCTCAAGCCCGGCGTCCAGCCGCTCGTGCACACGTGGGCCGCCGTGAGCCGGCCGGTCCGCTAGACCCAGACCAGCTCGGCCAGCACCGGCTTGTGGTCGCTGACCGGACCGGACTCGAGCACCTCGACCCGTACCGGCCGCAGCGTCGGGGCGACGAACAGCCCGTCGATCCGCCGCCGCGGGCTCGCCACGCTGAACGTCGGGCCCAGCCCCTGCGCGACGTCGATCAGCCCCTGCGAGAGCGCCGTCCACGCCGCCCCGCCCGGCTCCTCGTTCACGTCGGCGCCGATGACGTCGTACGTCTGCGCGCGCATCCGCTGCGCGCTGTCGAGCCGCGCGTCGCCGTCGAGGTCCAGGTGCGTACCGAGGACGGACAGCTGCCGGCCGTCCACTTCGAGCACCGCGCTGACGTAGCCGCGCCGGTGCAGCCCCGGCCGCTTCGGCAGCAGCACCTCGCGCGAGGACACCACCCGTACCCTCAGCGAGCACAGCAGGAGGTTCCCGGCCGCGGGCCCGCCGCCGGTGACGACGACGAGCCCCGCCTGCCGGGCGAGCCGCGCGTTCGCTGCCCGCCAGCGCCACAGCCGCGGCGCCTCCTGCACCAGCACCACGTCCGGGGCCGCCGCGCGCAGCACCCGTGCGACGCCGTCGGCGTCATCGCGCAGCGAGCGGACGTTCCACGTCATGACCCTCATCCGGGTACGACCTCGGTCCCGGCCTCGCCGCGCACCGCAGCCGCCGCGTCGGCTAGGGATGCGATGACCGCCGTCCCACCTGACGCCGCGAAGTCGACGCACGCCTCCACCTTCGGGCCCATCGACCCTGGCGGGAACTCGCCCGCATCAAGCAGCTTGCGTGTCTCGGCGACCGTCAGCCGGTCCAACGCCCGCGCGGAAGGCGTCCCGTAGCCGACCTGCACCTGGGCGACCTCGGTCAGCACCACCAGCCGGTCCGCGCCGACCGAGCGGGCGAGCAGCGCGGCGGTTCTGTCCTTGTCCACCACGGCCTCCACGCCGCGCAGCTTCCCCCGGTGCTCCACGACCGGCACTCCCCCGCCCCCGGCAGCGACCACCACGTGCCCAGCGTCGACGAGCGCGCGAAGCGGCGCCTCCTCGACGATCCGCAACGGCAACGGGGACGCGACCACCCGGCGCCACGTGCCGTTCGGCTGCACCGCGAATACGTGCCCGCTTTCGTGCGCGATCCGCTGCGCGACCGGTCGCGGGTACGCCGGCCCCACCGGCTTCGACGGCCGCCGGAACGCCGGGTCGCGCCCGTTGACGACGACCTGCGTCACGAGGCACAGCACCCGCGACTGGGCACCCAGCGCGTTGTCGAGCGCCTGGGCCAGCAGGTAGCCGAGCTGTCCCTGGCTCTCCGCTCCGCAGACGTCCATCGGCATCGGCGGCACCTGCCCTGCGGCCAGCTCCTGCTGCAGCAGGATCCGGCCGACCTGCGGGCCGTTGCCGTGGGTGAGGACCAGCGAGTGGCCGTCCGCGATGAGTCCGGCGAGCGAACGAGCGGTCGACGTCAGCGCGGCGCGCATCTCCTCGACGCTGCCGGTGCCGCCGGTGGGGCTGAGGGCATTGCCCCCCAGGGCGGCGACGACCCGCACAGGTCAGCGCACGCGGGCGAGGTCGGCCGCGCCGACGAGGCCGGCCTCGTTGCCGAGCCGGGCCAGCCGGATCTCGGCAAGTGGCCGGTGGCCGGTGCCGGTCAGCTGCTCGGCGAACACCCGCTGCGCGGGCTCGAGCAGCAGCTTCCCCGCGTCGGCCACGCCACCGCCGACGACGAACACGCCGGGGTCGAGCAGCGCCGCGAGGTCCGCAAGGCCCTTGCCGAGCCAGGAGCCGACCTCCTCGAAGCAGTCCAGCGCGGCCGCGTCCCCCTCGAGCGCCGCCTGGGTGACCTCGACCGCCTCGATGCCCTCCGGCTCGCCGCCACCGAGGGCGAGCAGCCGCGCGCCGTACTCCGTCTGCACGTCGGCGATCTCGCGCGCCTCGTGCAGCAGCGCCCGGCCGCTGCAGTACTGCTCCCAGCAGCCGCGCTGCCCGCAGCCGCACCGCCGCCCGTTGGGCACGACGTTCATGTGCCCGAACTCCGCGCCGATCCCGTGCCGGCCGCGGTACAGCTGGCCGCCCAAAACGACGCCGCCGCCGATCCCCGTGCCCACCGTCACGCAGACCAGGTCGGGCTCACCGCGACCCGCACCGAACCGATGCTCAGCCCACGCAGCCGCGTTCGCGTCGTTCTCCACCACGACCGGCAGCCCGGTCCGCTTGCTGACGACGTCGCGCAGCGGCTCGTTGCGCCAGGCGAGGTTCGGCGCGAACAGCACCGTCGACCGCTCCGCGTCGATGAAGCCGGCCGCGCCGATGCCGATCGCCTCGACGTCGTGCTCGCGCCGCAGCTCGGTCACGAGCGCCGCGATCGTCTCTTCGACGTGCTCGGGCGACGCACTCGGCGTCGGTCGCCGGGTGCTGACCAGGATGTCGCCCTGCTCGTCGACCACACCTGCCGCGACCTTCGTACCGCCGACGTCGACGCCGATCGTCAGCGACACCTACGCCTCGCCGATGTCGATGTGCTGCACCCGCTCGCGCGGCGGTGAGGGCTCGGCCGGCGGCGCCGTGACCGCCGTCTTCAGCGCGGCGACGAACGACGCGGCCGCGTCGAGGAAGTGCTCGACCGCCTCCGGCCGTACGTGCCGCAGCGCGCCGATCCCCTGGCAGACAGGGCACATCGAGCACTCGGGTGATCCGGTCGCGACGTGCTCCTCGTCGAGCAGGTGCCCGGTCTTCTGCCGGGCCCAGTCCTCCATGGCGGCGAACAGCTTGGCGGCCTCCTCGGCCGCGCTCCCGACCTGGTTCACGATCGCATCCAGACGTCCGGGTCCGGCTCGAACCGGATGGCCAGCCGCCCGCCGGTCAGGACCGCACCCGCGACGACGCAGCGGCGCAGCGCCGAGGGCAGCGCGAGCACGCGGCGGTGCCCGCCGACCGTCACGACCAGCTCGTCACCGGACCGGGCCAGGTCGACGTCCGAGCGGCGGGCCAGCGGCAGGGACAGCGACAGCACGAAGCCGTCCGTCGTCCGCTCCAGCCCCATCAGCTCCTCCGCCGGCGCGTCCGCGGCCGGATCCGTGTCGCCGTACAAGGCGGAACCCAGCGCGGTCAGCGCCGCGAGCCCCACCGGCTCCGCCCCGAGGTACGGCGACTCGAGCACCGGCAGCGGCGCCACGTCCGCGCGTACCGAAGCCAGCTGCTCGCCCTGGGCCGCCACCCAGCCGTCCCGCCACGCGTCGCCGCCGAGGAAGACCCGGTTCGCGACGAGCCCGTCGACCCGGTACCCGTACAGCGCCAGCGACGTCAGCGTCCGCCGCGCCTCCGCGACGACCACCGCCTCCGGCGTGAGGACCAGCCGTACCGACGCCTCCGGCGACGTGAGCACCTGCCGCACGTCGCCCAGCTCGCGGTGCAGCTTCTCCACCGCGTCGAAGACGCCGTCCGCGGGGACGGCCGGGCCGGCGACGCGGGACAGCAGCGGACGGACGGCGCGCAGCGCCCGACGCTGCGCCGGGAAGACCTTCTCGACGTACCAGTTCAGCGCCTCCGGCAACGCGAGCAGCCGGAGCGTCTCGCCGGTGGGCGCGCAGTCGACGACGACGAGGTCCCACAGCCCGGACTGCACCTGCTTGCGCACCTCGAGCAGCGCGAGGACCTCCTCGGCGCCGGGCAGCACGGTGAGCTCCTCGGCCTGCAGCGCGTCGACGCCGGCCCGCTCGAGCACGACCAGCAGGTAGCTCTGCACGTCGCGCCAGGTCCGCTCGAACGCGCGCTGCGCGTCCACCTGCATCCCGTACAGGCCGGTGTCGACCTCCGTGGGCTCGGCGCCGAGCGGGACGCCGAGTGCGTCGGCGAGCGAGTGCGCCGGGTCGGTGGAGATGACCAGCGTCTTGCGGCCGCGCGACGCGGCAAGGGCGGCCGTCGCCGCAGAGGCGGTCGTCTTGCCGACGCCGCCCTTGCCGGTGAACAGCAGGACGCGCATCAGGCGGTGGACTCCACCCGCTTCTTGAGCTCCTTCAGCGCGGAGTCCATGATCATCTTCTCGGCCTTGCGCTTGAACATGCCGAGCATCGGCATCGCGATGTCGACGGCCAGCTTGTACGTCACCTCGGTACTGCCGCCCTTGTCGACCAGCGTGTACGAGCCGACCTGCGACTTCTGGACGGTGCTCTTGCCGACGAGCTGCCAGTCGACGCCGTCCGCGCGCCAGTCGTACTGCAGCGTGTACTCGTCCTTCAGCACGCCCGCGTCCATGACGAACGTCGCCTGCTGCGGCTTGCCGTCGGCGCCGGTCTCGACCACCTGCGCGCTCTTGATCTGGCCGGTCCACTCGGGGTAGCTGGGGATGTCGGCGATCACGCCCAGCACCTTCTCGGCGGGAGCGTTGATCGTGATGGTCGAGCTCGCCTGGTCCGGCACCGGTCCTCCTGGGTCGCGTCCCGCGAGGCTAGTACTGCGGAGCGGTCAGCCGAGCAGCAGGCCGACCAGCAGCGTCAGGACGATGAACGCCAGGACGACGCCACCGGCGAGGGCGAACCGCTGGCCGCGACCGAGGCGGGTGATGTCGCCGACGACGGGCAGCTCGAGCAGCGGCCCGTCGTCCTTGGCCGCGGCCAGGAACCCGGCACCGCAGCTGGCGCAGGTGCTGCGCTCCATGGCGTTGACCCCGCCGCAGGTGGTGCACGGCCAGGTCGGCTCGTCACCCGGCACGGGCCGCGGCGGAGCCTTGGGCGCCTCGACCGCGGCAACCGGCTCCGGCTCCCGCGCGGGCTCCGGCGCGGACTCCGGCGCGGGCTTCGGGCGGAGGTCGGCGTAGCAGAGCGTGCACCAGGGGGCGTCCGGGCGCAGTGACGCCCCGCAGGACGGGCACGCGGTCGGAGCGGTCACGCGCACACGGTAGGAGCAGGACGTCGGCGGGATACGTTTGCGGCTCGCCCGCGTGTCGCACGAGGAGTGTGTTCGTGAAGCAGTACTCCAGCCCGCAGGTCGTCGAGCTCGCCGACGACGCCTCCCTCGTGGACGCCGTCCTGGAGCACGCGCAGAGCGCGCCGGACGACGTCGTGTTCACCCGGCGGGTCGACAGCCGCTGGGTGCCGGTGACGGCGAAGGAGTTCGCCACCGAGGTGAGCGCGCTCGCCGCCGGGCTGGTCGCCGCAGGGGTGCAGGCCGGCGACCGGGTGGGGCTGATGAGCAAGACGCGGTACGAGTGGACGCTCTGCGACTACGCGATCTGGACCGCCGGTGCCGTCACCGTCCCGATCTACGAGACAAGCTCGGCCGAGCAGGTCCAGTGGAACCTCGGCGACTCCGGCGCGGTGGCCGTGTTCCTCGAGTCGCCCGGGCACGCGACGACGTTTGACTCCGTACGCGACCAGCTGCCCGACCTGCAGCACGTCTGGCAGATCGACGGCGGCGGGCTCGAGGAGTTGGCCGCGTCCGGCCGGGACCTCCCGGCCGGCGAGCTGGAGGCCCGCCGCGCGACGCTGTCGCCCGAGTCGCTGGCCACGATCATCTACACGTCGGGTACGACCGGCCGTCCCAAGGGCTGCGAGCTGACGCACGCCAACCTGCTCGGCACCGGCCGCAGCGCCAGCCAGGTGCTGCCCGAGCTGTTCAACCCTCAGGGGTCGACGCTGCTGTTCCTGCCGCTGGCCCACGTGTTCGCCCGGCTCATCCAGGTCGCCTGCGTCGAGAGCCGGGCCCGGATGGGGCACACCGCCGACATCAAGAACCTGCTGGCCGACTTCGGGACCTTCCAGCCGACGTTCATCCTGTCCGTGCCGCGCGTGTTCGAGAAGGTCTACAACACGGCGAAGCAGCGGGCGCACGGCGACGGCAAGGGCAAGGTCTTCGACCTGGCGGAGAAGGTCGCGATCTCCTACAGCGAGGCGCTCGACAAGGGCGGCGCCGGCCTGCCGCTGAGGCTGCAGCACCAGCTGTTCGACAAGCTCGTGTACTCGAAGCTGCGCGCGGCCATGGGTGGCAAGGTCGAGTGGGCCGTGTCCGGCGGCGCTCCCCTCGGCGCGCGGCTGGGTCACTTCTTCCGCGGCATCGGCGTGACGATCCTGGAGGGCTACGGGCTCACCGAGACGACGGCTGCGGGCTCGGTGAACACCCCGTCGCAGCTGAAGATCGGCACCGTCGGCCGCCCCTCCCCCGGCGTCACGGTGCGCATCGCCGAGGACGGCGAGATCCAGATGTCCGGCGAGCACATCTACCGGGGCTACTGGCACAACGAGACGGCGACCGCCGAGAACAACAGCGACGGCTGGTTCTCCAGCGGCGACATCGGCGAGCTCGACGACGAGGGCTTCCTGCGCATCACCGGGCGGAAGAAGGAGCTCATCGTCACGGCCGGCGGCAAGAACGTCGCGCCGGCCGTCCTGGAGGACCGGCTGCGCGCCCACCCGCTGGTCAGCCAGTGCATGGTCGTCGGCGACCAGAAGCCGTTCATCGCCTGCCTCGTGACGCTGGACCCGGAGGCGATCGGTCCCTGGGCCTCGTCCCGCTCCAAGTCCGCCGACGTCGCTGCGCTCGCCGGGGACGCCGAGCTGCTCGCGGAGATCCAGGGCGCCGTCGACGAGGCGAACAAGGCCGTGTCGAAGGCGGAGGCGATCCGCAAGTTCCGCGTGCTCCCGGTCGACTGGACCGAGGAGGGCGGGCAGATGACGCCGTCGCTGAAGCTCAAGCGGTCGGTCGTCATGAAGGAGTTCTCGGCCGAGGTCGAGGCGCTCTACGCCGGAGGCGAGCGGTAGCAACCGACCCCGTGCGGGGGGTCGACCTCCGCACGCCGATCAGCGCGTTCCGGGCGATCCTCATCGGCGTCTGCGCGGTGCTCGCCTCGCTGCCCGGCAACGAGCACCGCGCGCTGGTCACCCTCGTGGGTTTCGGCGTGCTGGCGTGGGTCTGCTACGCCGCTCCGCTGTCGCAGTCGATGCGGATCGGGATCGTGTACGCGGAGACGGTGCTCGCGGCGGTCGCCATCGTCGCCAGCGGTGGGGCGCACAGCCCGGTGCTGCCGTACCTGCTGGCCCCCGGGCTCGCGCTCGGCCTGCTGGCCGGCCCGTTCGCCGCGCTGCAGGGGGCGATCATCGCCTCGCTCGCCCTGCTCGCCTCCCACGTCATCGCGGGCGACGGCATGCTGCGGGACCTCACCCTGGCCGCGGGGCAGTGGGTCCTGCTGGGCATGGCTCTCGGCCTGGTGGCCGCGTGGGCGGGCCGGCTGGCGGCCGAGGGGCAGCCACCCGACGACCCGTACCTCGAGGCGCGCACGCTGCTCGAGCAGCTGCGGACCGTCACCCGCGGCCTGCCCGGCAGCCTCGACGCCGGCGGCGC
>JAODNS010000161.1 GCA_025465145.1 Frankiales bacterium | reverse complement strand
GCGCTGGGGCTCGGCGCGCTGGCCCTGCTCGGCGCCGCCGGCGTCGTCACGGTCTACCGCCGCCGCAACGCGGGCTAGCACCGCCCGCACGTCCGCAGAGGCCGCTTCCCACCGGGAGCGGCCTCTGCCGTGTCCAGAGGTCTCAGCCGAGCAGCTGCAGGAACCGCTGCGCGTCACCGATCCGCGGCAGGTTGTTGAACAGCACGTACGGCGCCGGGCGCCCGTCCACGAGGTCGCGCAACCGGTGCAGCTCGTCGTCGGAGTGCACGTGCCGGGAGCCGGTCGTGCCGTGCAGCCGGTAGTAGGTCTGCTCCGGCGTCACCGTCTCGGTCACCATCGGGTCCACCACGTGGACGAGGTCGAGCTCGGCGCACAGCTCGCGCAGCAGGCTCTCCGGCCAGTTCCCGCGCGGCTCCCACAGCAGCCGGACGGGCCGCTCCGCCTGCTGCACGAACGCGCGCAGCCGGGCGACGTTGTCCTCGGTCGGCCGGAAGCTCTTCGGGCACTGCAGCAGGACGGCCGTCGCCTCGAGGACCGCCGCGCACTCGAGCGTCCGCTGCCAGGCCGCGAGCACCGGCGGCGTCGTGCGGAAGCCGCCGACCTCACCGCGCGGCGGCTGCGTCTTCGCCCGCCGGTACGTCGGGCTGCCGCACTCGTGCGTGACGTACTGCCACGCCTTGATGGTGAACTCGAAGCGGGTCGGCACCTCCCGCCGCCACTTGGCCAGCAGCGCATCCGAGGGCGGCTCGTAGAAGGTGTGCTGCACCTCGACGAGCGGGAACTGCCGGACGTACGACGTCATCGACGTGGACCAGCCGCACAGCCCGACCCGCACGTCCGTCACGCAGGCGCCGTACCCGCTCCTCAGGCGCGCAGTCGGAGGCCCCGCGGGGTGGGCCGGAAGCCGGCCGCCTCCAGCGCGAGCCCGAGCGGCGAGGTCAGCGCCGGCTCGCCGTCCGCCTTCTCCACCGTCAGCCGACCCAGCGCGCCGTCCCGCACGGCGAGCGCGAGCGCGTCCACGGCGGGCGCGAGGCAGGTGTCCTCGTCGCGGAACGACAGCAAAGTCTTGCCGCCGCGCTCGACGTAGAGCACGAGCTGCCCGTCGACGAGCACGACCAGAGCGCCCGCCTTGCGGCCGGGGCGGTGGCCGCCGTCCGACGCCGGCCACGGGAGTGCCGCGCCGTACGGGTTCGCCGGGTCCGTCGCGGCCAGCACGACCGCCCGCGCCTCGTCGCGCCGCTTGCGCTGGGAGCCGAGGTCCCACCCGCCCGGCACCGGCGTCGACCACAGCGGCTCGTCGTCCGACGGCCGCGCGGCAGCCAGCGCGCGCATCCGGTCGACGGCGCCGGGGGCGGCGAACTGCGCCGCGCCGAGCCCCTCCACGAAGTACCCGCGGCGGACGCGGCCGGCCTCCTCGAACGCCTTGAGCACCTGGTAGACCGTCGAGAAGCCGCCGGGTGCGCGCTCGGCGACGACGGCGCCACGGGTGACGACGCCGTGCCGGTCGAGCAGCGCCTCGGCCAGCGCGTGCGTCCGCCGGGTCGGGTCGGCGTCGCGAGCCGGCAGCAGCGACCAGCGGCCGGCAACGGTCGGCGGACCGGTGCGCGACGGCATCACCGGCCGGCCGTACCGGGATCGCTGCTTCACCGGCCCGCGCTTCGACGAGTGGGCCGTCTTGCCGGTGCCGAGCAGGGTGCGCAGCGGCGCGATCGTGTCGTTCGTGAGGTACCCCGCCCACACCAGGTCCCAGACCGCCGCAGCCAGCGCCTGGTCGTCCGTGATGCCGGCCCGCTCCGACAGCGAGCGGAAGAACAGCGCGCCGCCACCGTCCAGTGCGTCCAGAACGGCGGTGTGCACGGGCGTCAGGGTGACCTCGCCGTACGGGGGCAGCAGCAGGTCGGCTGTGTCGGCGAGCTGCAGCGACACCCAGCCGTCGCTGCCGGGCAGCGACCCCTGGCCGGCCCACAGCACCTCGCCGGACGCGGTCAGCTCGTCGAGCAGCGAGCCGGTGTAGCCGGCGACGCGGGACGGCAGCACCAGCGTCTCCAGCGCGGACGCGGGTACGGCGGCGCCCTGCAGCTGCTCGACCGCGCGCAGCAGCCCGTCGGCACCGCGGCCGGCGGCCGTGCCGAGGCCCTGCCACTGCGGCAGGAAGCGGGCGAGCGTCTCCGGCGGGACCGGCTCGACCTCCTTGCGCAGCTTGGCCAGCGAGCGGCGGCGCAGCGAGCGCAGCACCTCCGCGTCGCACCACTCCAACCCGCTGCCGCCGGGCCGGAACTCGCCATGCGCGACCCGGCCGGTCGCGGACAGCCGGCCGAGCGTCGACTCGACGACCGCGACGCCCAGCCCCAAGCGCGCCGCCACGTCCCCGACCAGGAACGGGCCGTGCGTGCGCGCGTAGCGGCCGACGAGGTCGCCGACCGGGTCCGCCACGGGCTCGGTGAACGCCTCCGGCACGCCGACCGGCAGCGGCACCCCGAGCGCGTCCCGCACGCGGCCGGCGTCCTCGATCGCGAGCCACCGCTCCTCGCCCGCGATCCGCACCCGGATGGCGCGGCGGGACTCCTCCAGCTCGGCGAGCCAGGTCGCCTGCCCGCCGCGCGCCAGCACCTCCGCCGTCGTCAGGTCGCCCAGCACCCGCAGCAGGTCGGCCACGCCCTCGAGGTCCTTCACGTGCCGCTCCGGCGCGAGCCGGGAGCTCTCGCTCTCCACCTCGGTCAGCGCATCGGCGTCGATGAGCTCGCGCAGCTCCGCCTGCCCGAGCAGCTCGGCCAGCAGGGACGAGTCGAGCGACAGCGCCTGCGCGCGCCGCTCGGCCAGCGGCGCGTCACCCTCGTACATGAACGCGCCGATGTAGCCGAACAGCAGAGACCGCGCGAACGGCGACGGCGACGGCGTCTCGACCTCGACGAGGCGGACCTTGCGCGCCTCGACGTCCTTCATCAGCTGCACGAGGCCGGGCACGTCGAAGACGTCCTGCAGCACCTCGCGCATCGTCTCCAGGACGACCGGGAAGCTGCCGTACTGCGACGCGACCTGCAGCAGCTGCGCCGACTTCTGCCGCTGCTGCCACAGCGGGCTGCGGCGACCCGGGTTGCGCTTGGGGAGCAGCAGCGCGCGGGCGGCGCACTCGCGGAACCGGCTGGCGAACAAGGCGGATCCGCCGACCTCCGCCTGCACGGCCGGCTCCACCTCGGCCGGCTCGAACGTCGCGATCAGGCCGCTCGGCGCGTCCTCGGTCTCCGGCAGCCGCAGCACGATGCCGTCGTCAGAGTGCATGGACTGGACGTCGACGCCGTATGACTCGCGCAGCCGGGCGGTGAGCGCGAGCGACCAGGGCTGGTTCACCTGCGCGCCGAACGGCGAGTGGATCGCGACCCGCCAGTCGCCGAGCTCGTCCCGGAACCGCTCGACGAGGATCGTCCGGTCGTCGGGCAGCCGGCCGGTGGCCTCGCGCTGCTCGGCCAGGTAGGCCAGCAGGTTCGCGGACGCGAGCTCGTCCAGCCCCGCCTCGCGCAGCCGGGTCTGTGCGCCGTCGTCGTCCAGCGCGGACAGCTCGCGCAGGAACGCGCCCAGGGCACGGCCGAGCTCGATCGGGCGGCCGGGGGCGTCGCCGTGCCAGTACGGCATCTTCCCGGGCTGGCCCGGCGCCGGCGTCACGAGGACGCGGTCGTGCGTGATGTCCTCGATCCGCCAGGCGGACGAGCCGAGCAGGAAGACGTCGCCGACGCGCGACTCGTAGACCATCTCCTCGTCGAGCTCGCCGACGCGGCTGCCCTTCTCGCCCACGAGGAAGACGCCGAACATGCCGCGGTCGGGGATCGTGCCGCCGCTGGTGACCGCAAGCCGTTGCGCCCCGGGCCTTCCGGCCAGCACGCCGGTGACGCGGTCCCAGGTGATGCGCGGGCGCAGCTCGGCGAACTCGTCGCTCGGGTACCGGCCGGACAGCATGTCCAGCACGGCTTCCAGCGCGCGCTGCGGCAGGCCGGCGAACGGTGCGGAGCGGCGTACCAGCGCGGCCAGCTCGTCGACCGTCCACGTCTCCATCGCGCACATCGCCACGACCTGCTGGGCGAGGACGTCCAGCGGGTTGCGCGGGTACGTCGTCGCCTCGATGCCGCCGTCGACCATCCGCTCGGCGACGACCGCGCACTGGACGAGGTCGCCGCGGTACTTCGGCAGGATGACGCCGCGGCTGATGGCGCCGACCTGGTGGCCGGCCCGGCCGACCCGCTGCAGCCCGCTCGCCACCGACGGCGGGGACTCCACCTGCACGACGAGGTCGACGGCGCCCATGTCGATGCCGAGCTCGAGGCTGCTGGTCGCGACCACGGCCGGCAGCCGGCCCGCCTTGAGCGCCTCCTCGATCTCGGCGCGCTGCTCGCGCGACACCGACCCGTGGTGCGCGCGGGCGATCTCGACGGCGCCGCTCGGTGCGCCGACGCCCGCTGCCCCGGCGAACTGCGCCGGGAAGCCAGCTGGCTTCACGCCGGCCGAGCCCGCCGGCCTGCTCATGATCGACGCGGCGAATGCCGCAGCTGGGCCGTCGGCAGAGCCCTCGATGCGCGAATCGCCGCGTCGATCATCGAGGGGGAGCGGGGCAGGGGTCGGCGCTTCGTACGCGCGCTCGGTCGCGATCTCGTTGAGCCGGCTGGTCAGCCGCTCGCACAGGCGGCGCGAGTTGGTGAAGACGATCGTCGAGCGGTGCGCCTCGATGAGGTCGACGATCCGCTCCTCGACCGCCGGCCAGATCGACGCGCGCGGTGGCGCGCCGGCTGCGGACCCGCCCATGACCGGGCCGCTCGCCTCGCCCAGCTCGCCCATGTCCTCGACGGGCACGACGACCTCGACCTCGATCGTCTTCGTCGACGGCGGCTGGACGACCACCACCTCGCGCGCACCGCCGAGGAAGCGGGCCACCTCGTCGATCGGGCGGACCGTCGCCGACAGACCCACTCGCTGCGCCGGCTTGTCCAGCAGTGCGTCCAGCCGCTCCAGCGACAGCGCCAGGTGCGCGCCGCGCTTGGTGCCGGACACGGCGTGCACCTCGTCGAGGATGACCGTCTCGACCCCGCGCAGCGAGTCGCGCGCAGCCGAGGTGAGGACGAGGAACAGCGACTCCGGCGTGGTGATGAACACGTCCGGCGGCACCTTGTTGAACGCGCGCCGCTCGTCCGCCGGGGTGTCGCCCGAGCGGATGCCGACCTTCAGGTCGGGCACCGGCAGGTCGAGCCGCTGGGCCGCCTGCCGGATGCCGGTCAGCGGCGCGCGCAGGTTGCGCTCCACATCGACGGCCAGCGCCTTGAGCGGCGAGATGTACAGCACCCGGCAGCGGTGCCGCGGCTCCTCCGGCGGCGGCGTCGAGGCCAGCCGGTCGAGCGACCACAGGAACGCCGACAGCGTCTTGCCCGAGCCGGTCGGCGCGACGACGAGGGTGTCCCGGCCGCTGCTGATCGCGTCCCAGGCGCCCTCCTGCGCGGGCGTCGGCGCGGCGAACGCGCCTTCGAACCACGCCCGCGTCGCGGGCGAGAACCGGTCGAGTGCGCTCACCGGGTCATTGTCCGCCCTCAGGCGTCTGCGTGCCGCTCGAGCCACGCCCGCGCGAACGAGCAGGACGGCTGCACGGTCAGCCCCTCCGCCTTCGCGTACGCCACCGCCTCGCGGACCAGCGCGCCGCCGACGCCCTGCCCCTCCAGCTCCGCCGGGACGATCGTGTGCTGGACGTCGAGGGTGTCGCCGGTGCGCTCGTACGACAGGTACGCGGCCCCGCTCTCGAACCGGGAGGTGTCGGGGGAGTGGGTCACGTCGGCCATGCTCGGGACCTGCCCGCTGCTCCGGCCGGTCAGTCCTCGCTGAGGGCCACGCCCAGGTACAGCGCGACGAGCGCCGCGACCGCGGTGAGCGCGCCGAAGCCGGCCAGCGCGGCCCTGCTCGTCGCCCGGCTGTGCGCGTAGGCGGCCGCACCGGACACGACGACCGCGGCCAGCTTCGCCGTGAGCAGCCCCTGGCCGGCGTCGCTCTCGTACACGTTCCAGATCCCAGTCAGGACGAGGACGCCGAACGCGGGCCAGGCAACCCGGTTGAACTGCCGGGCCGCCGCGCGGGGTGCGTCCGCGGACACCCGTCGCAGCACGGGTACGAGGGCCGCCAGCACGAGCTGGCCGCCGACCCAGACGGTCGCGGCGAGCACGTGCAGGAAGAGCCGGAGGTCGTCCACCTACGCGCCGGGGTACGGGCGCTCGGCGGGACCGGTGTAGACCTGCCGCGGGCGGCCGATCTTCGTCGCCGGGTCGCTCATCATCTCGCGCCACTGCGCGATCCAGCCGGGCAGGCGGCCGAGGGCGAACAGCACCGTGAACATCCGGGTCGGAAAGCCCATCGCCCGGTAGATGACGCCCGTGTAGAAGTCGACGTTCGGGTAAAGCTTGCGCTCGACGAAGTACTGGTCGGCCAGCGCCGCCTCCTCGAGCTGCATGGCGAGGTCGAGCAGCGGGTCGGGCTTGTTCAGCTGCGCCAGCACGTCGCGGGCGACCTTCTTGACGATGGTCGCGCGCGGGTCGTAGTTCTTGTAGACGCGGTGCCCGAAGCCCATGAGCTTGACGCCGGGCTCCTTGTCCTTGACCCGCTGCACGAAGCGCGCGACGTCGCCGCCGTCGGCCGCGATGCCCGCGAGCATCTCGAGCACCGCCTGGTTCGCGCCGCCGTGCAGCGGCCCGAACAGCGCGGCGACACCGGCGCTGACGGACACGAACAGGTTGGCGTTGCTGGAGCCGACCAGCCGCACGGTGGAGGTGGAGCAGTTCTGCTCGTGGTCGGCGTGCAGCAGGAACAACAGGTTGAGCGCCTTGCTCATGGTCGGGTCGATCTCGTACGGCTCCGCCGGCACGCCGAACGTCATGCGCAGGAAGTTGTCGACGTAGCCGAGGCTGTTGTCCGGGTACAGGAACGGCTGGCCGATCGACTTCTTGTACGCGTACGCCGCGATCGTCGGCATCTTCGCCATCAGCCGGATCGTCGACTGCTCCACGTGCTCGGGGTCGTGCGGGTCCAGGCTGTCCTGGTAGAAGGTGCTCAGCGCTGACACCGCGCTCGACAGGACGGCCATCGGGTGCGCGTCGGTCGGGAAGCCCTGGAAGAACTCGCGGAAGTCCTCGTGCAGCATCGTGTGCCTGCGGATCTTGGACTTGAAGGTGCTGAGCTCGTCCTCGGTCGGCAGCTCGCCGTAGATGAGCAGCCAGGCCACCTCGAGGAAGCTCGCCTTCTCGGCCAGCTCCTCGATCGGGTAGCCGCGGTAGCGCAGGATGCCGGCGTCGCCGTCGATGTAGGTGATCGCCGAAGAGCAGGCGGCCGTGTTCACGAAGCCCGGGTCGTACGTGACCGTTCCCGTCGTGCTCAGCAGCTTGGCGATGTCGAGGCCGGCGGGCGCCTCGGTGCCCTCGACGGCGTTCAGCGGCAGGGTGCCGCCCGGGTGGACGAGCTCGGTGTCCGACATGGTGCTCCTCGTGTCCTGGTGCTTGGCGCCTACCCTCTCAGGCGTGCGTCTGACCGAGTTCTGGGCTCGGATGTCGGGCCTGCTCGGGGCCACGTACGCCGAGTCGTACGCGCAGGACCAGGTGCTCGCCACGCTCGGCGGGCGGACCGTGGTGCAGGCGCTCGCCGACGGCGACGACGCCAAGCAGGTGTGGCGCGCGGTGGTGGCGGCGCAGGAGCACGCGTCCCGCTGACGCGTGCCAGTCCCTGCGGCGCTGGCGGCACCGGCGTGTCGGCACGACTCGAACACGTGTTCGGTCTAGCGTCCACAGCAGTCCGGGTGACCCACAGGCCGGCGTGCGACGCGCATCCTGTCGTACGGCGTCCCTAGCGTCACCGCCGATCGGACAGCCGCACGAGCCGCTCGCTCGTCCCACACCAGGAGAACCCCATGGCAGGACCGGACCGCGAGAAGGCGCTCGAGATGGCGCTCGCGCAGATCGACAAGAACTTCGGCAAGGGGTCGGTGATGCGGCTCGGCGACGAGGTGCGCGTGCCGATCGGCGTCATCCCGACCGGCTCGATCGCGCTCGACGTCGCACTCGGCATCGGTGGCCTCCCGCGCGGGCGCGTCGTGGAGATCTACGGCCCGGAGTCCTCCGGCAAGACGAAGGTCGCCCTGCACGCGGTCGCCAACGCTCAGAAGGCCGGCGGCATCGCGGCGTTCATCGACGCCGAGCACGCGCTCGACCCGGAGTACGCCAAGGCGCTCGGCGTCGACACCGACGCGCTGCTCGTCTCCCAGCCCGACACGGGGGAGCAGGCGCTCGAGATCGCCGACATGCTGGTGCGCTCGGGCGCGCTCGACATCATCGTCATCGACTCGGTGGCCGCCCTCGTGCCGCGCGCCGAGATCGAGGGCGAGATGGGCGACAGCCACGTCGGCCTGCAGGCCCGCCTCATGAGCCAGGCGCTGCGCAAGATGACCG
>JAODNS010000306.1 GCA_025465145.1 Frankiales bacterium | reverse complement strand
GTAGCCCAGCGTGTACATGTCCGAGTCGCTGCGGACGCCGGGGTACCGGAACAGGTCCCAGGTGCCGCCGGAGGTCTCGCGCGCCTCGAGGACGGCGTACGTCTTGCCGGGCGCCTCCTGCTGGAGGTGGACGGCCGCGCCGATGCCGGACAGACCGGCCCCGACGATGACGACGTCGAGGTGCTCGACCTGGTCGGACATGCGGGCTCCCTGCGTCAGTGAGCCCGCATCATCCCGCACACCCCGTGCAGACTTCGACCGAGGTCAGCCCTTGAGGGTGTCCTGCAGCGCCTCGAGGCCGGTGAACTGCGGCTCCCAGCCGAGCACCTCCTTGGCCCGCGTCGTGTCCATGATCGCCGGGTGGCTGAACGCCTCCACCCACTCGCCCGCCGACGGCAGCGGCAGCCGGGTGATCGCCCGGGCGGCCTTCTGCACCGGCCGGCCGGACACCTTGATGGGCACGATCCGCAGCTCGCGCGCGACGTCGACCATCGACAGCACGCCGTCGCCGGCGATGTTGTACGCGCCCGCGGGACCGGCGGCGACGACGCACTGCAGCAGCGCACGGCCCACGTCGTCCTCGTGGATGAACTGCAGCGGCAGGTCGGGCACGACGGCCGGCACCGGGACAGGCAGACGGCGGAAGCCGTTCTGCAGGTGCTTGTTCAGCGGCGCCAGCGGACCGGGCAGCATCGCCTTGCCGCCGACGGTGTGCGGGCCGAGCACCACGGGCGGGCGCAGCAGGTACAGCCCGAGCTCCGGGTGCCGCGCGGCCTCGGCCTGCAGCAGCTCCTCGAGCTCGGCCTTCTCCTGCGCGTAGAACAGCTTGTCCGCCGGCCGGGTCGGCCAGTCCTCGGTCATGCCGACCGGGTTGTCGCGGTGGAAGCCGTACGCCGCGACGCTGCTCGCGTAGACGAACCGCGTGGCCCCGGCGGCCGCCGCCGCCCGGAAGGCGTTGAGGGTGCCCTGGATGTTGATGGCGCGCGTCGTGTCCTTCTTGCCTCCGACGATGAGGAAGGCCAGGTGCACCACCACGTCGGCGCCGGCGAACGCCTCGCGCAGCGCGTCCTCGTCGCGGACGTCACCGCGCCGGTACTCCATCTTGTCCCAGCCCTCGGCCGACGGGTCGAACGGCCGGCGCGCGATGCCGACGACCTTCCTGACGCGCGGATCGGCCTGCAGCAGGGGCATCAGCCCGTACCCGAAGGTGCCGGTGGGGCCGGTGACGGCAACGGTGAGCGACTCGGTCATGCCCGGCCCCTACCCCGCCTGTGGTGTGCTCCACCCCGTGCGACGGACCGACGAGATGTACGCGCGGGACACCGCGTCGCAGGCGCTGGGCATCGTCCTCAGCGACGTCGCCGACGGCCGGGCCACCGCGACCATGACGGTCACGGCGGCGATGGTGCAGGGACACGGGACCTGCCACGGCGGGTACCTGTTCCTGCTGGCCGACACCGCGTTCGCCTTCGCCTGCAACACCTCCCGCGACGCGGTCGCCGCGGGCGCCGACGTGGACTTCCTCGCCCCGGTGCACGAGGGGGACGTGCTGGTGGCGACGGCCGTGGAGCGGGTCGTGCGCGGTCGCAGCGGGATCTGCGACGTGACGGTGCGGCGCGGCAACGAGGTGGTCGTGGAGTTCCGCGGCCGCAGCCGGGCGGTCTAGCCCGGCCGGTGCGCCTCGACCTCGTCGGCCAGCCCGTGCTGCCCGGACGCCGGCGTCCAGCGGTCATTCAGCCTGCTGCGCCGCGAGCGCTGTCCGTCGAGCTGATGACGGCCGCCCGCATCTCGGCGCCGCGCTCACAGCGTCGCGCGGCGGTCCGCCCACGGGTGCGCCTGCTCGAGCTGCGCCGCGAGCCGGACGAGCACGTCCTCCTGCCACGCGCCGCCCACCAGCTGCATGCCGATCGGGAGCCCGGTGCTCGACATGTGCAGCGGCAGCGACACGGCCGGCTGCCCCGTGATGTTGAAGAACGCGTTGAAGACCGCCATCGCGAACACGGTCATCGACGGCGCGTCCGGGTTCGCATGCACCTCCTCGAGGACGCCGACCTGCGGCGGCAGGATCGAGAGGGTCGGGGTGAGCAGCACGTCGAACTCGCTGCCCCAGCGGGCGACCTGCTCGCGGCTGTACCGCTGCAGGTGGTGCACCGACGACACGTACACGAGGCTGTCCACAGCCTGCGCCGCCACGCGGTTCGCCTGCACGTGCGGCTCGGTCAGCGTCCAGTCGATGCCGTCGTAGTCGGCCAGCCCGCTGTTGACGATGTTGAGGAACGCCATCAGCGCGGCGTCGGGCACCTCCATCTGCGCCGACCGCACGTCGTGGCCGAGGTCGGACAGCATCGAGCCGGTACTGCGGACCGCCGCGAGCACCTCGTCATCCACGGGGAGTCCCAGCGGCGCCTGCTCCACCAGCCCGATCCGCAGCGTCCCCGGCGCCTCCGTCAGCTCCTGCGCGTACGGCCGCAGCGGCATCGGCGCGTTGTACCAGCTGAGCGGGTCGATCCCGACGAGCGCGTCGAGGATCGTCGCGGCGTCGGCAACGGTGCGCGTCAGCACGCCCTCGACGGACGCGCCCTCCCACGACGTGACGAGCGTGGGCACGCGGCCGCGGCTCGGCTTGAGGCCGACGAGGCCGCAGCACGAGGACGGGATCCGGATGGAGCCGCCGCCGTCGTTGCCGTGGGCGACGGGGAACATGCCGGACGCCACCGCCGCGGCAGCGCCGCCGCTGGACCCGCCCGGCGTGTGGTCGAGGTCCCACGGGTTGCGGGTGGGGCCGTACCTGAGGTTCTCGGTCACGGTGATCGGCCCGAACTCCGGCGTGTTCGTCCGACCGGCGAGCAGGAAGCCGGCGTGCTCGAGCCGCTTCACCACGAGCTCGCTCTCGACGGCGGGGCCGGCCGGCGCGCCGCGCGAGCCGTACGTCGCCGGCTGGCCCTCCACGGGCGTGAGGTCCTTGATGGGGATCGGCACGCCGTGGAACGGGGGCAGGTCGTCCCCGGCGGTGACCGCGTCGCCGGCTCGCTTCGCGGCAGCTCGCGCCTGCTCGTCGTCGCGCCAGACGACCGCGTTGACGCGGTCGTTCACCTGGTCGACGCGGGCGAGGCAGGCGTCCAGCACCTCGAGCGGGCTCACCTCCTTGCTGCGGATCGCGGCGGCGGTGGTCAGGGCGCTCGACAGGTCCATGCGCCGGACCGTAACCCGGCGCGTCGGACCGCGTCTTGTCGTACCCGGCAGCGAGACTGACCCGCATGAGCAAGGTCGACGCGATGCGCGCACTGAAGGACGCCCGGCTGGCAGAGCAGCGGAAGGCCGTGGTCGCCGCGGGCGGGGCACGACCCGCTCCGGCGGCGACCGCGCGGGTCGCCACGCCCGCTCCCGCCGAGGTCGACACCGAGGGGCTGTGCGGCCACCGCAACATGGGCGGCCGGGCTTGCACGCGCGCCACCGGCCACGCCGAGAAGAGCCACCGCTACGGCTGAGCTCAGCCGCCGGCCATCGCCCCGATGACGAGGAACGGCTCGTTGTCGGCCAGCACCTGAGCCGGCAGCGGGTCGTCGTACGGCACGTGCGACAGATCCTCGCGGCAGGCGAAGAAGCGCACGAACGGCCGGCGCCGGCCGGTGCCGATGTCGCGCATGGTCCCGCGCAACGCGGGGTAGGCCGCCTCGAGAGCGTCCAGCACCTCCGCGATCGTCCCGGCCTGCACGGTCACCTCGCCGTCGACCTTGGCGAGCTGGCGCAGGTGGTACGGCAGGACGACGCGCGTCACGGGAGCGTCTGCACCTCGACCGACAGCACTGCCGGCAGGTCACGCACGATCGCGTCCCAGCTGTCGCCGCCGTCCGGCGAGCAGTAGACCTGCCCGCCGGTCGTGCCGAAGTAGATGCCGCACTCGTCCAGCCGGTCGACGGCCATCGCGTCACGCAGCACGTTGACGTAGCAGTGCTCCTGCGGCAGGCCCTTCGTCAGCGGCTCCCACTCGTTGCCGCCGGTCCTCGACCGGTACACGCGCAGTTTCCCCTCGTGCGCCACGTGCAGGTAGTCGCTGGTGATCGGCACGACGAAGACCGTCTCCGGCTCGTGCGCGTGCACGTCGATCGCGAACCCGAAGTCGGTCGGCAGGTCGCCACTGACCTCGGTCCACCGGCCGCCGGCGTCGTCGCTGCGCATCACGTCCCAGTGCTTCTGCATGAACAGCGTGTCCGGCCGGTCCGGGTGCATGGCGAGCTTGTGCACGCAGTGCCCGACCTCGGCCTCCTGCTGCGGGATCTCGCCGGACAGCAGGCCCTTGTTGATCGGCAGCCAGGAGACGCCGGCGTCGTCGCTGCGGAAGGCACCGGCGGCGCTGATCGCGGTGAAGATGCGGTTCTCGTCCGTCGGGTGGAGCAGGATCGTGTGCAGGCAGAGCCCGCCCGCGCCGGGCTGCCACTCCGGGCCGGTGCCGTGCTCGCGCAGGCCGACCAGCTCGGTCCAGCTGCCGCCTCCGTCGGTGCTCTTGAACAGCGCCGCGTCCTCCACCCCGGCGTACACGGTGTCGACGTCGGTCAGCGACGGCTCGAGGTGCCACACCCGGTTGAAGACCCACGGCTTGAGGGTGCCGTCGTAGTGCTGGTGGGTGCCCGTCTCGCTGCCGTAGCTGAAGTCGTTGCCGACCGCGTCCCAGCTCCGGCCGCCGTCCTGCGACCGCTGCACGACCTGCCCGAACCAGCCACCGGACTGGCTGGCCCAGATCCGGTCGGGGTCGATCGGGCTGCCCGCGACGTGGTAGATCTCCCAGCCCGCGAAGTGCGGACCCTCGATCTTCCAGTCTCGTCGGGTGCCGTCGCCCGTGAGGACGAACGCCCCCTTGCGCGTGCCGACCAGAACTCGTACGCCCGCCATGGGTGACCTCCTGTTCGGACAGTACGACGAACGGGCGGGCGGGAACTCATCTACGACATGCCGTGCTTGGCGAGTCCGCCAGGATGGGGACCACCGGGAAGCCGGTCATCGCAGCGTGCGGTCCAGCAGGTCCAGCAGCGCGTCCCAGTGGCGCTGCTCAGCGGCCGCGTCGTGCACCGGCATGTCGCTCATGGTGAACCCGTGCGTCGCGCCCGGGTAGGTCTCCGAGGTGTACCGGACGCCGGCGGCCGTGAGCGCCTGCTCGAAGCGGGCGACCTGCTCCGCCGGCATCGACTGGTCCTGGTCGGCGTGGCCGGCGTAGACCTCGGCGCGGACGCGACCGAGATCCGGGCCGGTCCCGTCCTCGGGTGCCAGGTGGCCGCCGTGGAAGCTGGCCGCCGCCACGACGCGGTCCGGCAGCTGCGCCGCGGCGCGCAGCGCGAACGCGCCGCCCATGCAGTACCCGACGGTGGCGAGCGGACCGGCGGGCAGCTGCTCGACGTACGCCGCCGTGTCCTGCGCCGCGACCTCCGGCGTCAGCGCTGCCATGAGGGGCCGGAGCTCGGCGAAGGCGGCCGCGCGGTCCTCCCCCTGCAGCCGCGCGACCAGGTCGGGGACGACCGGTGCCCGGCCGGCCCGGTAGAAGAGGTTCGGGACGAGGACGGTGTACCCGCGCGCCGCGATGCGGTCAGCCATCTGCTCCATCCGCGGCCGGAGCCCGATGGCGTCCATGAACACGAGGACGCCGGGGGCGTCGCCGGGCGGCCGGGCCAGGTACGCGTCGGCGCTGCCGTCCGGCATAGCGATGTCGATGGAGCTGCGGGTCAGGTCGGTCACGGGGCGACCGTACGTGGCGGGATCCGGACGCCGAGCAGCGTGCAGGCGGCGACCACAGCGCCGCTCACGACGAGTGCGGTGCCGAACGAGCCGCGGTCGATGAGCAGCCCGGCGGCCAGCGGTCCGATGACCGACCCGAGGTCGCTCGCCATCTGCCAGACGGCGACGGCCGTGCCGCCCTTGCCCTCCACCACGTCGCCCACCAGGGCCGCGGGAGCGACGCCGAGAACGGCTGCCCCGCAGGCGAACACGGCCATGGCGAGCAGCAGCGTCGCGGGTCGGGTGACGAGCGCCAGCCCGAGCAGCGACGCGGCGGTGACGGCGCCGCCCGCGAGCAGCATGGGCCGCCGGCCGATCTGGTCGACGGCGCGGCCGGCGGGCAGCAGCAGGACGGCCTGCACGAGTGCGGCGACGACGAAGGCCGCGCCGACCCAGCCGGCGGCCAGGTGCAGGTCCTGGACGACGAGCAGCGGCACGACGGTGCTGCGCACGCCGAGGACGCTGAAGCCGACGGCGAAGTTGCCGGCGAGCGCGGCGCGGTACGCGGGGTTGGCCAGCGCGGTGCGCAGCGCGGTCCGCACCTCCGGGACGACGACGTGCGGCGGCGCGTCCTCCTCCGCGACGCCGAGGCTCACCTGCGCCGGCTCGCTCGTGAGCGCGCCGCGCGGCAGCATCGTGGCCGCGACGGCCATCGCCAGCGCGAGCGTCCCCGCGTACAGGAAGAACGGGGCGCGCAGCGAGATGCCGATGACCGCGCCGCCGAAGGCCGGCCCGATGATCCCGCCGAGCAGGAACCCGCCGCGGTAGACGCTCTGGGTCTGGCCGCGCTGTGCCGCCGTGGCGACCCGCAGCAGCAGCGTCGTGGACGCGATGGTGAACACGGCCGAGCCGATGCCGCCGACGGCGCGCAGGACGAGCAGCTGCGGGTAGCTGACCGACAGCCCGGCCAGCAGCGACGACACGGCGACGACACCGAGCCCGACGAGCAAGCCGGTCCGCTCCCCCACCCGGTCCACGAGCTTGCCGCCGGCGAGCCCGGACACCAGCCGCATCAGCGCGAACGCCGAGACGACCGCGCCGGCAGCGGTGGTGCCGACGCCGAACTGCAGGGCGAACAGCGGCACGGCCGGGACGACGATGCCGAAGCCGAGCGCGACGCAGAAGGCCACCAGCGCGAGCACGAACGTCTCCCGCGGCAGCCCGGAGAGGCTCTTCGGCAGCCGCACCTGGCGCCTCCTCGGGGTCGTCGGGCATGCTCGGGACATGCCTACCGTGACCGCGTACGCGACCCCCGCCGCCAAGGCCCCGTTCGAGAAGACGACGATCGAGCGGCGCGAGGTCGGCCCGCGCGACGTCCGCATCGAGATCAAGTACGCGGGGATCTGCCACTCCGACATCCACACCGGCCGCGACGAGTGGGGCGCAGCCGCGTACCCGCTGGTGCCGGGTCACGAGATCGCCGGCATCGTGGCCGAGGTCGGCGCCGAGGTGACGACGCACGCGGTGGGCGACCGGGTCGGCGTCGGCTGCCTCGTCAACTCGTGCCGCCAGTGCGAGCACTGCCGGCGCGGGCTCGAGCAGTACTGCCTCGGCAGGAGCGTCGGGACGTACAACGACGTCGACGTCGACGGCACGCAGACCGCGGGCGGGTACAGCAAGGAGATCGTCGTCGACGAGCACTTCGTGCTGCGCATCCCGGCCGGGCTCGAGCTGGACGTGGCCGCGCCGCTGCTCTGCGCCGGCATCACGATGTTCTCGCCGTTGAACCACTGGAGCTGCGGCCCCGGCAAGAAGGTGGCCATCGTCGGTCTCGGCGGGCTCGGCCACGTCGGCGTGAAGATCGCCGCGGCCATGGGCGCCGAGGTGAGCGTGCTGTCGCAGTCGCTGTCCAAGCAGGACGACGGCCTCGCCTTCGGCGCCACGTCGTACTACGCCACCAGCGACCCCGAGACGCTGAAGAGCCTGCGCGGCACGTTCGACCTGATCATCAACACCGTCTCCGCGCCGCTGCCCATGACGAAGTTCCTGGCGCTGCTGGCCCTCGACGGCACGCTCGTGAACGTCGGGGCGCCGCCGGAGCCGCAGGAGATTTCCGTCGGCGTGCTCATGGGCAACCGGCGCAGCTGGGCCGGCTCGGGCATCGGCGGCATCCCGGAGACCCAGCAGATGCTGGACTTCTGCGCCGAGCACGGCATCGGCGCGACCATCGAGACGATCAGCGGCGAGCAGATCGACGAGGCGTGGGACCGGGTCGTCGGCAGCGACGTCCGCTACCGCTTCGTCATCGACACGGCCACGTTCTGATGCTCGGCCACCTCGGCGTGCAGGTCGCCGACGTCGAGGCCTCGCTCGCCTTCTACCTGCGCGTGTTCGACCCGATCGGGATGGCCGAGGTGATGCGGCATGAGACACCCGGCGGGCTCGTCGTCGGACTCGGGCGCGGTGGCAACCCCTCCTTCTGGCTGAGCCCGGCGCAGTCCGGTGAGACCCGCGAGGTCCACGTCGCGTTCCTCGCGCCGGACCGGGCCGGCGTGGACGCGGTGCACGCCGCTGCCGTCGATGCCGGCGTCGAGGTGCTGCACGCGCCGCGCGAGTGGCCGGAGTACCACCTCGGCTACTACGGCGTCTTCCTGCGCGACCTCGACGGCCACAACGTCGAAGCCGTCTGCCACCACTGAGCAACGGGTCGGGCGAGCTGCAGCACGTCGCGATCAACGGCGCAGGGAGCCAGGAGACGACGATCGACGAGTGGCTGAACGCGTTCGTCGCGCAGTCGCTGCGGGCACTCGTGCCGGAGGAGCTGTGGGAGCCCGACTGCGACCACCGGTCAGGAACCGCGGCTCTGCTCGTACGCGATCAGCACGTCGGCGCGGATACGGCCGCGGTCCGACACCGGCAGCCCCTGCTGAACCGCCCACGCACGTACCGCGGCTGGTCGTGGCGCCGGTGCCTCCAGCGGCTCCGCCTCCACGAGGTCCTCGAGCCGCCGCGCGACGCGGTCGTCCGCAACGGCCTCCGCGACTGCGGCCGCAAGAAAGCGGTACGTCCACTCCTCCGCCAGCGGTCGCGTCTCGGCGAAGAAGACCGGCACCATCGGCCACCGGACCTGCACCCGGGCCAGCAGGTCCGCGACGAAGCCCGGCTTCACGTGCGGCAACGTGAACAGCCGCGAGTACCGGTCCTCGACCACCACAGCAGCCCGGGGCATGGTGGCCAGCTCGCTCAGCTGCCCCGCCAGGCGCCCATCGACGAGGCTGCCCGCCAGGTCCGGCAACGACTTGCGCTCCACCACCGCGAGCACCTCACCGGCTCTGCGTACGCCGTAGTCACCGCACGGGAGGGACCCCTTCACCGGTGTCGCCCGCTGCTGGGTGAAGCGGTACGCGTACCGCTCCCTTCCGTCCACGACGATCTCGAGGTCCTCGAGCCCGTGGGCGCGTGCCGTGGGCGTACGTACGCCGGGCCGCGCCTGCTTCGCCGTGCGCGGGCTCTGCCAGAAGATCGCCTCCCGGCCGCTCTTGAGCCGCGTGAACACCAGTTGGCTGCGGTTCTCGCGGCCGCGGTCGAGCACAAGGTCGATCGCTGGTCCCCGGGCCACGCAAGCCTTCACCGGCACCCGCTCGACGACCTCCGGCTCCACCGGCCAGGCGTCCCCGCGGTGGCAGTACACCTTGCTCGTGCGCGGCCAGGTCTCGCGCGCCTTCAGCACCACGGGGCGGTCCGGCAGCGGTATCCGCAGCAGGTAGGGCAGCGCGGAGTCCGAGTCCGGGTTGCGCGCGATGACGAAGTCGTCCACCACGGCCGCAGCGTAGCGGCGCCAGCAGCCCCCTGACTTGAACGATTCCAGATCGTGCGCGACACTGACGACGTGCCGGACCTGCAGGAGCTCGAGAGCCTGCTGCGGACGACCCCGCTTCGCGTGACGAAGCCTCGGCTCGCCGTCCTGGCCGCGGTGCACGCGAGGCCGCACGCAGACACGGGCTCGATCCTCGCCGCGGTGCGCAGCGACGTACCCATCTCGCACCAGGCGGTCTACGACGTCCTGGACGCTCTGACCGACGCGGGCCTCGTACGCCGCATCCAGCCGGCCGGCTCCGTCGCCCGGTACGAGGCGCGCGTCGGCGACAACCACCACCACGTCGTGTGCCGCTCCTGCGGCGCGATCCGCGACGTCGACTGCGCCACCGGCGAGACGCCGTGCCTCACGGCGTCGGACGACAGCGGCTACGCGATCGACGAGGCGGAGGTCGTGTACTGGGGCCGCTGTCCGGCCTGCACGAGCGCTGCCTGAGACTTCCGAAGCAGACGCACCACCGAGAGAGGACAACCGTGACCGAGCAGGACCCGAAGCCGCGCGACGAGACCGCCAGCCCGCAGGGCACCGACAGCACCGCGAGCAACAGCGAGAGCGAGAATCCGGCGCTCGACGCTCCCACCGCGAAGACCGACCAGCGGCCGCGCACCAACCGCGACTGGTGGCCGAACCAGGTCGACCTGGGGGTCCTGAACCGCACGGACCCGAAGGCCGACCCGCTCGGCGAGGAGTTCGACTACAAGAAGGCCGTCCAGCAGCTGGACGTCGCGGCCGTCAAGGCCGACCTGGTGAAGGTGATGCACACCTCGCAGGACTGGTGGCCGGCCGACTACGGGCACTACGGCCCGCTTTTCATCCGCATGTCGTGGCACGCCGCGGGCACGTACCGCGCCGCTGACGGCCGCGGTGGCGCGGGCGCCGGCGAGCAGCGGTTCGCGCCGCTGAACAGCTGGCCGGACAATGGCAACCTCGACAAGGCCCGCCGCCTGCTGCTGCCCGTCAAGCAGAAGTACGGCCGCGCGCTGTCCTGGGCCGACCTGCTCGTGTTCGCCGGCAACGTCGCGCACGAGGACATGGGCTTCCCGACCTTCGGCTTCGCCTTCGGTCGCGAGGACGTATGGCAACCCGAGGAGGTCTTCTGGGGTCCGGAGGACACCTGGCTCGGCGACGAGCGCTACAGCGGCGACGACCCGCTGGACCTCGAGGAGGGCGACTTCGGCGCCGTCACGATGGGCCTCATCTACGTCAACCCCGAGGGCCCGAAGGGCATCCCGGACCCGCTGCAGTCCGCGCACGACATCCGCGTGACCTTCAGCCGCATGTCGATGAACTCCGAGGAGACCGTCGCGCTGATCGCCGGCGGCCACACCTTCGGCAAGACGCACGGCGCCGGCGACCCGTCGCTCGTCGGTCCCGAGCCGGAGGGCTGCCCGGTGCACTCCGGCGGCCTCGGCTGGAAGAACGAGTTCGGCAAGGGCAAGGCCGAGGACACCATCACCTCCGGTCTGGAGGGCGCGTGGACGCCGACGCCGACGCAGTGGGACAACAGCTACTGGGACACGCTGCTCGGCTGGGAGTGGGAGCTGACCGAGTCCCCCGCCGGTGCCAAGCAGTGGCAGCCGACCGACCCCGCGTCGGCGACCGTGCCCGACGCGCAC
>JAODNS010000305.1 GCA_025465145.1 Frankiales bacterium | reverse complement strand
ACGTAGTGCTGGCCGTCGTACTTCACCTTCTGCCGCGACAGCGCCATGTTGACGATGTCGATGTACTCCCGGGTGCGGGCGAGGGGCTTGTCGAAGCGGACGCCGTGCCAGCCCTCCGACACCTGCGGGCCGGAGACGCCGAGGCCCAGGCGGAAGCGCCCGCCGGACAGCGTGTCCAGGGTGGCCGCGGTCATCGCGCAGTTGGCGGGCGTGCGGCCGGGGATCTGGAAGATGGCCGAGCCGATGTCGATGCTCGGGCACTGCGCCGCCACCCAGGCGAGCACCGTCGGCGCGTCCGAGCCGTACGCCTCCGCGACCCACGCCACGTCGTAGCCGAGGCGGTCCGCCTCCTTGGCCAGCTCCAGGTTGTCCGTGTCGTTGCCCGCGCCCCAGTAGCCCATGTTCAGTCCCAGCTTCATGGGCGGACGCTAGCGTGCGCCCGGTGAAGCAGCGTTCCCTCGGTCGCAGCGGCCTGGTCGTCTCCCGGCTCGCGCTCGGCACCATGACCTGGGGCGGCGACACCGACGAGGACGACGCCGCGGCGCAGCTCATCGCCTTCCGCGAGGCCGGCGGCACGCTGATCGACACGGCCGACGTGTACGTGATGGGCGAGAGCGAGAGCGTCCTCGGCCGGCTGCTCTCCGACGTCGTCCCGCGCGACGAGGTCCTCGTGGCGACGAAGGCGGTGTCGCCGACCGGCAGGCAGCCCATGTCCCGCGGCGGCTCGCGCGGCCACCTGCTGGCGGCGCTCGACGCGTCGCTGAAGCGGCTGCGCACGGACTGGATCGACCTGTGGCAGCTGCACTCGTTCGACCCGCTGACGCCGTGGGAGGAGACGATGGCCGCGCTCGACACCGCTGTGTCGTCCGGCCGGGTCCGGTACGCGGGCGTCAGCAACTTCGGTGGCTGGCAGACCGGTGCGTGCGCCGCCTGGCAGCGGGCCGTGCCGGGGCGGGCGCCGATCGTCAGCAACCAGCTCGAGTACTCGCTGCTGCAGCGCGACATCGAGCGAGAGATCGTCGACGGCTGCCGCGAGCTCGGCATCGGGATCCTGCCGTGGTCGCCGCTCGGCCGCGGGGTGCTGACCGGCAAGTACCGCAACGGCGCGCCGGCCGACAGCCGGGGCGCGTCGGAGCGGTTCGCGCCGTGGCTCGCGCCATATCTGGAGAGCGACCGCGCCCGGGCCGTCGTGGACGCGGTCCTCACCGCTGCCGACGGGCTCGGCGTCTCCCCCGTCGCGGTCGCGCTCGCCTGGGTGCGCGACCGGCCCGGCGTCGTCGCGCCGATCGTCGGCGCGCGGACGGCCGCTCAGCTGCAGGCGTCGCTCGCCGCGGAGCAGGTGGAGCTGCCGGACGCGATCCGCGAGGCGCTCGACGACGTGTCGGCGCCGGTCGTCGGCTACCCGGAGAACCTGCCCCGGCGGTCGATGGCCGACCTTGACTGACCCGGTCTTCGCGGCCTTCGTCGAGGCGTCCCTCTGGCCGGGGCTCGGCCGCACCCTCGGCGCGCAGCTGGCCGAGAACGGCATCACCTCGCCCAACGACGTGCTGCCCTCCAAGCTCGCCAAGCTGCCCGGCATCGGCTTGGTCCGGGCGGAGCGGCTGACCGAGGCGTTCGCCGGAGCCGCCGACCGGTACGAGGTCGTCACCCTGCTG
The DNA here is from genome assembly GCA_025465145.1 of Frankiales bacterium. Lineage (GTDB taxonomy): Bacteria > Actinomycetota > Actinomycetes > Mycobacteriales > SCTD01 > RYN-124. The sequence goes on along the minus strand of JAODNS010000305.1, from coordinate 5,538 downwards.
GTACCGGCCGGGCTGCCGGCCCGGATGGCGTTCCGGGCGATCGAGGCGCTCGGCCCGACGGCGGCGGAGCGGCTGCAGGCGGACCCGTGGCGGCTGCTCGAGCTGCCGGACGTGCGGCTGCCCGAGGCCGACCGGCTCGCGCGCTTCGTCCTCGGCGACGGGGCCCGGCCGGACGACCCGCGGCGCGGCGTCGCGCTGGTCGCGCACGTGCTCGTCCGCGCCGCCCGCGACGGCTCGACCTGCCTGCCGGCGGACGAGGTCGCCGCCGGGCTGCGGACGGAGGGGTACGCGGCGACCGACATCGCGCTCGCCTCCGCGCTGGAGGACGAGCGCGTCGTCGCCACCGAGGACGGGCTGCTCTCGCTGACCCGGTACGCCATGGCCGAGGACGCCATCGCGGACGGGATCGCTCGCCTGCTGGCGACCGCGCAGCCGCTGGCCGACGCCGCGGCCGCGAAGGCGGTGCAGGGACAGCTCGACGAGGCGCAGACCGGCGCTGTGGTGCTGGCGATGCGGCACGGAGTCTCGGTGCTGACCGGCGGACCGGGTACGGGCAAGAGCCGCACGGTGGCCGCCCTGGTCGCGCTGGCCCGCGCCCGGCGGAAGAAGGTCGGGCTGGCCGCGCCGACCGGCCGGGCGGCGAAGCGGCTCGAGGAGCTGTGCGCCGCGCCGGCGATGACGCTGCACCGGCTGCTCGGCGCGCAGGGCATGACCGGGCAGTTCACCCGCGGCGAGGACTGGCCGCTGGACGAGGACGTCGTGGTCGTCGACGAGGCCTCGATGCTCGACGTCGAGCTCGCCGCGGCGCTGCTGGAGGCGTGTCCCGACGGCAGCCACCTGCTGTTCGTCGGCGACCCCGCCCAGCTGCCCTCCATCGGCGCCGGCCGCGTCCTCGGCGACCTCATCGAGTCGGGCGCCGTGCCGGTGACGGAGCTGTCCACGCTGTACCGGCAGGACGAGGGCGGCGCCATCGCCCGGCTCGCGACCGCCGTCCGCGGCGGCGAGCTGCCGGCGGTCGAGGACGACCCGACCCGCGAGGTCGTCGTCGTCCGGGCACGGGAGGCGAACGAGGCCGCGCACCGCACGGTCCAGCTGGTGACGGACTCGATCCCGCGGGTGCTCGGGATCCCGGCCGACGAGGTGCAGGTGGTGACGCCGGTGCACCGCGGACCGGCCGGCACGATCGCGCTGAACATCGCGCTGAAGGCCAAGCTCAACCCCGGCAGCGGCGAGGTCTCCGGCTTCGACGTCGGTGACCGGGTCGTTGCCACGGCCAACCACCTGGACGAGGGCTTCGCCAACGGCGAAGTCGGGGTGGTGACGGCGAAGGCCGACAAGGGGCTGGTCGTCTCGTTCGCCGGTGCCGGTGCGGTGACCCTGGCGCCCAAGTCCCTGATCGACCTCAAGCACGGGTGGGCCGTCACGGTGCACCGCGCACAGGGCTCCGAGTTCCCGGCCGTCGTCGCGGTCATCCCGGCCGAGGCCGGCGGCCTGCTGTCCCGCCCGCTCGTCTACACCGCCTTCACCCGCGCGCAGCGGCACCTGTCGGTGGTGCACGCCGCGGGCGGCGCGCTCGCGCGGGCCGTGCACGACGTCGGCGCCCGACCGCGACGCACCCGGCTCGCCGACCTGCTGCGCGCGGCGGTGGAGTCGCTGTAGGTCGGGCACAATGGGCGCGTGGCGGAGTACGAGTACCGCGCGGTCACCGTGCCGGCAGGAGCGACGCGCGAGCAGACGCGCGACCTGCTGGTGATCCACGCCGAGTACGGCGACTGGGAGCTCACCAAGCACCAGATCTGGTCCGACGGGCGGCGCAAGGTGACCGTCCGCCGGCGGCTGCGCCGCGAGCCGCTGCCACCGATGCCGAGCTGAGAGCAGGAGCCTGGCGTCCGACGTCGAAACGGACACCATGCGCCCGCTCCGCCCCCTCCTCGCCCTGTCCGTCGCTGCCGCCCTGCTGTCGCCCCTTGCGGTGCTGCAGGCCTCGGCTGCCGCTCCGCCGGCGCTCGCCGGAGACGCCACCGTCATCGCCGTGATCGACAGCGGCTTCTCCCCGTACCACCAGGACTTCCTCGCCGACCGCATGCCGGCCGAAGCCGCCGGCCTGCCGCTGAAGAAGGCCCCGGACACGTGGCTGCCCGGCTTCCCGAAGCCGTCCGCCTTCGCCTCCTACTCGCCGCTGAACCTGACGCTGAACGGCGCCGACGGCACCGCGATGGACAAGCTGCACGCCGCCGACGCCGCGCAGTGGGCGACGGTGAAGGAGAGCGGCAGCAAGGGCGTCAACTACCGCTGGATCCCCGGCACCAAGGTGATCGGCGCCCTGACGTTCGGCACCGAGGCGACCGACCGGCCCGTCGACCGGGCCGCCTTCGGATCGACCGGGACGATCTACGGCTCGGGCGGCGCCGAGCACGGCATGGGCACGTCCAGCGTCGCCGTCGGCAACAACCACGGCGCCTGCCCGCAGTGCCTGCTGGTCTTCATCCAGTACACGAGCCAGTCCTCCGCCGAGCGCGCGCTGACCTGGGCGATGAAGCAGCCGTGGATCGACGCCATCAGCAACTCGTACGGCTTCTCGGCCGGCGTGGCCGTACGGGACCGCGTCTACAACGGGACCGACATCGTCACCGAGAAGGCCGCTTCCGAGCGCGGGCAGACCATCTTCTTCTCGTCCGGCAACGGGCTCGAGAACGCGTTCACCGTGCCGAACTCCACCCTCACGTCCTCGCAGGAGGGGCCGGACTGGGTCGTGACCGTCGGCGCCACCGACCCGAACGGCAAGGACTACACCGGCACCGGCAAGCCCGCCGACGTCGCCGGCATCGGCACCGGCTACCCGTCGGCGTACAACAGCACGACCGTCAACAACGGGGCGAAGTTCAGCGGCACGTCGAACGCGACACCGCAGGTCGCCGGTACGTACGGGCAGTCGCTGTGGCAGCTGCGCCGCGCCCTCCCCGGAGCGTCGCGCGTGCAGGCCGGCGGCGTGATCGCCAAGGGTACGGCGGTCCGCTGCGGCGGCTGTGACCTGAAGGACGGCGTGCTCACCGCGGGTGAGCTGCGACAGCGGCTGTTCACGGCCGCGTTGCCGACCGAGGGCGGCTTCACCGACGGAGCGGCCGGCGTGGTCGAGTCGCCCGCCGTCGCCGACACCCGCTGGGCGGCCGAGGGCTACGGGACGTTCCGCGGCACCCTCAACCGCAGCGGCAACGGCGCGCGCGAGGACGTGACGCGCGTTGTCGGCCCGGCGCTCGGCACCGCGAAGCCGCAGGCCCGCCCGGCCGGCGAGACGGAGTGGTTCCGCGTCGACTCGTTCTGCCGCCAGCACATCTGGGGCACCTGGTCGGGCGGGGCGTACAAGAACGACAAGGCCACCCCGCTGCCGGCCGCCGACCCGGTGGCGTGGCCGACGCGCACGGCGATCCAGACCGGCTGCCCGGCGCTGACCCAGCCGCCGAAGCCGATCTACTAGGCGCGGTACCGCAGGTGGACGACGCCGCTGTCGAAGCGGCGCTGCTCCACCAGCTCGAGCTCCGCCCCGCCCGGGAGCGCAGGTGTGCCGCCGCCGACGGTGACCGGGTGGAGCAGCAGGTGCACCTCGTCGACGACGCCCGCGAGGAGCAGCTGCCCGGCGAGGGTGGCGCCGCCGACCGTGACGCTGCCCGCCGCGGCGAGGGCGCGCACCTGCTCGAGGTCGAGCTCCGACAGCAGCTGGGTCCGCGGCGTCGTCACCTCCCGCAGGGTGCGTGAGTAGACGACCTTGTCCGTGGCCTGCCAGACGCCGGCGTAGTCCAGCGACACCGGATCGGAGTCGGACGGCGGGCCGTCCCAGTACCGCATGACCTCGTACATGCGCCGCCCGTACAGGTACGTCCCGACGTGCCGCTCGAGGTCGTTCACGAACGCGTGCACCTCGTCGTCCGGCGCCGCCCAGCCGAACCCGCCGCTGCTGTCGTTGACGTAGCCGTCGAGCGACGCGATGGCGGCGTACGTCAGCACTCAGGCCTCGTCGAGGAACCGGTCGAGGACCCGCGTGCCGAAGCGCAGGCTGTCCAGCGGCACCCGCTCGTCCACACCATGGAACATGCCGGAGAAGTCGAGGTCGGCGGGCAGCCGCAGCGGTGAGAAGCCGAAGCCGCGGATGCCGAGCCGGCTGAAGGACTTGGCGTCGGTGCCGCCGGACAGGGTGTACGGGACCGCGCGGGCGCCAGGGTCCTCGGCCTTGAGCGCGTTGCCCATGGCGTCGACGAGGGCGCCTTCGAACTCGGTCTCGAGCGCGATGTCGTAGTGGACGTACTCGCGGGTGATGCCGCTGCCGAGGACGGCGTCGAGCTCGCGCTCCCACTCCTCCTCGAAGCCGGGCAGGAAGCGGCCGTCGACCATCGCGTGCGCCTTGCCCGGGATGACGTTGTGCTTGTAGCCGGCGTCGAGCATCGTCGGGTTGGCCGTGTTGCGGATCGTCGCGCCGACGATGCGGGCCAGCGGGCCGAGCTTCGCGACGGTCCCCTCGATGTCGTCGGCGTCGAGCTCGATGTTGAACGCGGCGCTCACCTCGTCGAGGAACGCGCGGACCGTCTTCGTCACGTGGATCGGGAACTCGTACCGCCCCAGCCGCGCCACCGCCTCGCACAGTGCGGTCACGGCGTTGTCCTCGTTGATCATGCTGCCGTGCCCTGCGGTGCCGGTGGCGGTCAGGCGGATCCAGGCCATGCCCTTCTGCGCCGTCTCGATCAGGTACAGCCGGGTGTCGTCGTTCACCGTGAGGCTGAAGCCGCCGACCTCGCTGATGCCCTCGGTGCAGTCGGCGAACAGGTCCGGCTTGTTCTCGACGAGCCACTGCGCGCCGTACACGCCGCCTGCCTCCTCGTCGGCGACGAAGGCGAGCACGACGTCGCGGCCGGGACGGCGTCCGGTGCGCATCCGGTCGCGCACGACGGCCAGCACCATCGCGTCCATGTCCTTCATGTCGACGGCGCCGCGGCCCCAGATGCAGCCGTCGGCGACCTCGGCCGCGAACGGGTCGTACGTCCACTCCTTGGGCTCGGCGGGCACGACGTCGAGGTGCCCGTGCACGAGCAGCGGCGGGCGGCTGCTGTCGGTGCCCTCCATCCGGGCGACGACGCTGGTGCGGTTCGGCGCCGACTCGAACACCTGCGGCTCGAGCCCGACCTCGCTGAGCTTCGCGGCGACGTACTCCGCGGCGGCGCGCTCCCCCGGCCCCGTGCCGGTGCCGTCGTTGACGCTCTCGAACCGGATCAGGTCCCGGCACAGCTCGACGACCTCGTCCTCGCCGCTCATCGCACACCTCCGGTCGGCCCCCGGCTGCACCGTAACGTTCGGTACAGTGGACCCGGTCCGGCGCACGCTGCCGGGCGCATCCTGTCCGGGTGGCGGAATTGGCAGACGCGCTAGCTTGAGGTGCTAGTTCCCTTTACGGGGAATGGGGGTTCAAGTCCCCCCTCGGACACTCACGGCAGCTCCTGGCGAACGGCCACGGCTGCAGCGTCCACCCCGCCACCGGCCCACCCGTTCGCG
>JAODNS010000299.1 GCA_025465145.1 Frankiales bacterium | reverse complement strand
GCTCACGTGGTGGCCGACCAGTCGGCTACGACACCGAGGACTACAAGAACCGCAACGTCGTCGAACGCTTCTTCAACCGCATGAAGAACTGGCGCGGACTGGCCAGCCGCTACGACAAACACGCAGTCACCTACCGCGGCGGCGTTGTCCTAGCCGGAATCCTGCTCTGGCTGCAATTAGGAGACACGCCCTAGCCTCGAAGCACCACACGAGAAGCGGGGAGCGCATGACGACAGCCGTCCGTTTCGACCAGGTGTCCAGCGACGGGCTGGAGTCCTCACCGGTCGCCTTCGCCCTCGCCGGCCTGCGCGCGAACGAAGCGCGCTACTACAAGAACAAGTACGACCACGACTTCAGCGTGACGCCGGCGGACGAGGCGCGGGACGTGGTCGAGCACGTGCACCGCATCCTGAAGGAGGAGCGGGACGTCGTGGTCGTGTCGCGTCCGCTCGAGGCGACGTCGTTCGAGGTAGACGGCCTGCGGATGGCTTACGTCTTCTACGAGTCCGGGCTCGCGATCAACGTGATGTGGAGCATCGAGGACGGCGGCAAGCGCGCGGTCGGCTTCAAGCTGTCCGACGGGATGGAGGTGCCCGAGGAGCTCGCGGAGAAGTTCACGTTCGCCCGGCAGAAGTCCAAGCTGGCCGGCACGATCCGCGGCTCGTACTTCGTCATCAAGGGCCAGTACTGACCCCAGCAGTGGGAGCATGCCGACCGTGGCTGGTAAGAGGCGGGCGCGGGTCGAGGACGTGCACGAGCTCGCGGCTGCCATGCCGCACGTCAGCGTCGTGCAGGGACCCAAGAGCAACCCGGTGTACCAGGTGGGCGGGAAGTCGTTCGTCTTCTTCCGGACGCCGCGGCCGGACGCGGTCGATCCCGACACGGGGCAGAAGTACGACGACGTGATCGTGCTGTGGGTCGGCTCGGAGGCCGACAAGCAGGCCCTGGTGCAGGAGCCCTCGACGCCGTTCTTCACGACGCCGCACTTCGACAGGCACCCGTCGGTGCTCGTACGGGCGAGCCGGCTGCACGAGCTGACCCGCCAGGAGCTCGCGGAGGTCGTGCAGGACGCCTGGCTCGCGCAGGCGTCGCCGCGCCGCCGGGCGGTCTGGCTGGCGGAGAACGCGCTCTAGGACTCGCCGCCGTCGGGGATGCGGCGCCCGGAGTCGCGCCACTGCACCGCCGCGTGGAAGCCCTCCCGCTCCGCCAGGTCCTTGAACCAGTGCCCCTCCGGGCTGTGCCGGGTGATCCCGTCGAAGAGCGTCGCGAGCAGCTGCGTGCCCTGCAGCCCCATGTTGTCGTACGCCTGGTTGATCATCAGCTTCGACATGACGAGCTGGTTGACGGGCACGCCGGCGATCCGGTCGGCGAGCCGCTCGACGGCGGCGTCCAGCTCGTCCGGCGGTACCGCCTCGCCGAGTCCCCACGAGGCGGCGGTCGCGCCGTCGATCGTGTCGCCGGTGAGCAGCATCCGCTTCGCGCGCTCCGCGCCGAGCCGGTACACCCACATCGCCGTCGTCGGGCACCCCCACACCCGCGCCGGCGGGTACCCGATCCGCGCGTCGTCCGCGATCACCAGCAGGTCGCACGACAGCGCGATGTCGCTGCCGCCGGCGACCGCGTGCCCGTGCACCTTCGCGATCGTGGGCTTCAGCGAGCGCCACAGCGTGAAGAAGTCGTCGGTGTTCCGGCGCATCTCCCGGTAGTCGCGCACGGGGTCCCAGTGCTCGCCCTGCCGCCAGCGGTCGCCGACGTCCCCCTCCGCGAACTGCTTGAGGTCGTAGCCGGCGCAGAACGCGCGGCCGGCGCCCTGCAGCACGATCACCCGGACGGCGTCGTCGGCGTTCGCCTGCTCGACCGCCGCGCGGATCTCGCCGGGCATCACGTCGTCGATCGCGTTCAGGCGGTCCGGTCGGTTGAGCGTGAGGTAGGCCTTGGCGTCGCGGACGGCGTACCGCAGAGTCGTGAACGAGGTCATCGGCCCATCGTGGTCCAGACCGGCCGCCCCACGAAAGAACGCGTGTCTTGAGCCGTCTCGTGATCGACGCCGGCGTGACGCTGATCGGCGACGAGCTCCAGGCGTGTGCGCAACGCTGCCGGCGGCGCTGCGGGTTGGAGCCGGCCGGGCTGCCTCAGTCGCGGAGCGAGTACGTCAGCACTGCGTTGCCTGCCGGCGTGCTGGCGCTGTCGACCATGCGCAGGCGGGTGACCGGCACCGACTCGTCGAACAGGCGCCGCCCCTCGGGCGTCACCGCCGGGTGGACCGTCAGCGTCAGCGCGTCGACGACACCTGCGAGGAACAGGCTGCGGGTCGTCTCGATGCCGCCGACGACAGCGATACCACCCTCGCCGTCCTGCTGGAGCTTGCGCACGTACTCCGCAGGGTCAGCGTCCACGAGCGTGCTGTTCCAGCCGAGCTCGCCCTCGAGCGTCCCGCTGACCACGTGCTTGCGCACCGGGTTGATGAACTGGCCGAACGGGTCGTTCGCCGCGGGGCTCTGCCAGAACTGCGACCACTCCTCCCACAGCTTGCGGCCGATGACGACATCGGTGACGCCGCTGATCGCGCGGCCCATCATCTGCCCCTCCTCGGGACCGAAGGCGTCGAACTGCCAGAGGTTCGGCGCCTCGACGACGCCGTTCACGGAGCAGAAGAGGTGGGCGGTGGTCGTGCGGGTCATCGGTCGTCTCCTCGGTGAGCGCTGGAACTCCGGCTACACAAGCACCTAGACGCCTGACGGCGCCGGATCTCATCGCTGGACGCGCTGCCTTCAGCGTTCTCCCGTTCCTGGCTCGCTAGCTTCGCTGACCCCGGAGCCGGCCAAGGACGCGCCGCGTCGTCCGTGGCGCGCGCCGTGCGGACAGCAGCACGGCGCGATCCATCGGGCGCAGCGGTCGCGCCGCGTCGCCGTCCCCGGGCTCGTGACGGACGTCGGTCTCGTACGCCGGCGCTCCAGCGGCGCCGTGAGCGTCGCCGTGGCACTCCAGCAGCTCCCACCTCCCCGGCACGCCCTTGAGGTCGTGCATACCCGTCGATCCGAACGACAGCGCCGAGCCGATCACCAGGTCGCGCACGGTGGACGAGGTGAGCACGGTGTCGGGCCGGGCCGTGGCGGCAACACGTGCCGCGATGTTGACGGTCATGCCGAAGACGTCGCCGTCGACGAGGTCGCACTCACCGGTGTGCACGCCGGCGCGCAGCTGCAGCCCGAGCTCGCGCGCCTCGTCCCGCATGGCCACGGCGAACCGCAGGGCGCGGCCCGGGCGGTTGAACCTGGCCATCCGCCCGTCGCCGGTGTGCTTGACGTGCTCGCCGTCGTAGCGGATGAGAAGCGCGTTCATGCGCCGGTCGTGCTCGGTGACGACCCCCTGCCACGCGGCATCGCCCAGTGCAGACAGCTGCCGGGTCGACTCGACGATGTCGGTGAAGACGATCGTGGTCATGACCCGCCGCTCGTCCGGCGGTGCCGGCTCGGCCCCGGTGAGGAACTGCTCGATCAGGGCCGGGAACAGCTCGCTGTTGTGGATCCATGGCAGGTGATCAGGCCCCTGCAGCGCGACGAGCTTCGCGCCCGGGATGCGGTCGGCGACGTCGCGGCCGAACGCCTGCGCGACGAAGGTCTCGGGTGCGTGAGCCACCAGTGTCGGGACGTGGATCGCGGCCGCCGTCGCGCGCAGGTCGATGCCGTGCATGCCCTGCAGGACCGAGCGCGCCATGGCCGGGCTCATGCACGCGCGCTCGATGGAGGGCAGCAGCCTCCGGACCGGGCTCGAGGCGAGCGTCGGCGCGAACGCGGACATCAACGTGCCGCGCCCCCAGCGCGCCGAGGCCTCGTCGAGGACGGCCCAGAAGGCGTCGTACGCGGATCGATCCACGCCCATGTCCTCGTGCCACTCGGTGGCCGCCATGGTGGCGAGGAGCACGAGCGCCTCGACGCGTTCCGGCTGCGTCGCGGCGAGCATCATCGCTGGGCAGCCGCCCTCGGAGTACCCGACGACCACCGCACGCCGGCTCCTGGCGGCGTCCATCACCGCGACGACGTCGCTGGTCCGCTGCTCGGCGGTGGGTGCCGCGGGCACGGGGTCCGACAGCCCGGTCCCTGGCTTGTCGAACAGGATGACGCGCGAGAACCTCGCGAGTCCCTGGAGCATCGCGGTGGCGAGCGGGTCGGCCCACCACAGCTCGAGGTGCGACATCGTTCCGCAGACGAAGACGAGATCCCGCGGCCCCTGCCCGAACACCTGGTAGGCGATGCTGACGCCGTCGTTCTCGGCGTACTCGACGTTGCCCCCGTCCACGGCTGGACTCTAGGGGTGCGGGGCGCACTCTGGTCCTTCTCGTACGGCGACCTCCGGTTGCCGGACACGCGCTGGCAGGGCGGTCTGACACGTCGCGGGCAGCTCGTCCTCCTCGGACACGAGCGAGCCGCGAGCAACGGCGGCCCTAGGTCGCCGATGCGGTCGCCCATCACCGGGCGGCGCGGCGGGGGCATGTCACCGACCCCACCGGGTGGATCCGACCACGTTGCCGTAGCTGGGCTCGTACTCGTCCACGTCCCAGTGCGGTCGGCGCTCGGGCGGCAGCACGCGGTCGGCAGCGGCGCCCAGCAGCATCGCGGCATACTCGGTCACGTGCTCGCCCAGCAGGTCGGCGCGCCGAGACAGCTCGCGGTGCACGCGCCCGGGGAGCGGCAGGTGCAGCATCTCGTGTCGCCCGATCTCGCTGTCAGGGGGACCGGCGTCCGTCGGGCGCAGGTGCTCCGGCAGGGGCAGCAGCTCGCTCAGCGGCGGCAGTGGCTGCGCGAACAGCCGCGGGTCCTCCACCAACGCGCTGAGCACGGTCTCTGTGAGCGGCGGCGCATCGTCGAAGGTCCACCTGTCGCGATGCCGCGCCGAGGCATGCGCCGCCAGGAGGCTGCGTGCGTCGGCCGCAGCGGCGGAGTCGGCCGCAGGCACGTCCTGAGCCACCCACACGTCCAGCGTCGAGCCGTCCCACCGCAGTGCGAGCAGCTCGCCGGCCGGAACGTCCGGAAGCCACCCCTCGGGTCCGACCCACGTCAGCCTCGACCCCGCCCCGCGCTGCACCTCACCGCCCGGCTTCAGCGGCAGAGGGCCGCATCCCAGGGCGAGCAGCGGGTCGATGTCCCGGTTGAGCCAGAGGACGCCGTCGCTCGGCGGGCGGCGCGGTCGGGTCGTGAAGCAGGACCCGCGGAGCAGGCGCGCCGCCGTGTCGTACCTGCCGTCAGGCCGCTGCACGAAACCGGACTGGTGCGCGAGCGACGTGCGCAGCGACGTGCTCGTGCGCGCCCGCGTCAGCTCCCGCTCGAGCGCCAGGCGGTGCAGCTCGTCGATCGTCAAGGGGCCGCGCTCGAGGATGAAGGCGGAGGCGGCGGCAGTGAGGGGCGAGGTCATGCCGCCACTGTGCGGCTGGTCGGAGGACGACATACAGCGCCGTCCACAGCTCGCGCTGCCGTCCACAGGTTGTACAACGAGACGCCCCGACCCACCGACGTGCGGCAGACCGGGGCGTCCCGACGGGCAGGCGCTACGTCACGTCGTAGCGGTCCAGCATCATGACCTTGTCCCACGCGTCCACGAAGTCACGGACGAACTTCTCCTTCGTGTCCGCGAACGAGTACACCTCGGCGATCCCACGCAGGACAGAGTTCGAGCCGAACACGAGGTCGACGGCGGTCGCGGTGCGCCGCACGTTGCCGGACGCGTCAACGCCCTCGTACACGCCCTCGTCCGACGCCGACGTGCGCCACGAGGTGCCGAGGTCGAGCAGCTGCGTGAAGAAGTCCTGCGACAGCACGCCGACGGTGTCGGTGAACACGCCGTGCTTCGAGCCACCGGTGTTGGCGCCGAGGACACGCAGACCGCCGACGAGCACGGTCATCTCCTTGGCGGTGAGGTCGAGCAGGTACGCCCGGTCGACGAGCAGCGTCTCCACGGAGAGCTTCGCGTCGGGCTGCACCCAGTTGCGGAAGCCGTCGGCCCGCGGCTCGAGCCAGGAGAA
>JAODNS010000282.1 GCA_025465145.1 Frankiales bacterium | reverse complement strand
CTAGCCCGCCAGCTTCTTGGCGTTGGCCTCGACGTCCTCGATGCCGCCGCACAGGAAGAACGCCTGCTCGGGGATGTGGTCGTACTCGCCCTCGGTGGTCTTGGCAACGACCTGCGTGGCCTCGCCCGACCAGACCTCGCGCTCGACCGAGACCAGCTCGACGTGGAGCTCAGCCACGGGGTGTCCTCTCCTGGAGTGTCGTGTGGGGGGTGGTGCGCCTCGGGCCGGCCGCCGGGGAGGCGGCCGGCCCGAGGGTCGTGCTGACGGTCGGGTGGAGCGTCCGGCTAGGAGGCCAGCTTCTTGGCGTTGGCCTCGACGTCCTCGATGCCGCCGCACAGGAAGAACGCCTGCTCGGGGATGTGGTCGTAGTCGCCGCGGCACAGGGCCTTGAACGACGCGATCGTCTCCTCGAGCTGCACCGTCTTGCCGGGCTGGCCGGTGAACTGCTCCGCCACGTAGAACGGCTGCGACAGGAAGCGCTGGATGCGGCGGGCCCGGTTGACCAGGACCTTGTCGTCCTCGGACAGCTCGTCGATGCCGAGGATGGCGATGATGTCCTGCAGGTCCTTGTAGCGCTGCAGGATGCGCTGCACCTCGCGGGCGACGTTGTAGTGGCGCTCGCCGATGTACTTCGGGTCGAGGATGCGGCTGGTGCTGTCCAGCGGGTCGACGGCCGGGTAAATGCCCAGCTCGGAGATCGCGCGGTTGAGCACGGTCGTCGCGTCGAGGTGCGTGAAGGTGGTGTGCGGCGCCGGGTCGGTGATGTCGTCGGCGGGGACGTAGATCGCCTGCAGCGACGTGATCGAGTGACCACGCGTCGAGGTGATGCGCTCCTGCAGCACGCCCATCTCGTCGGCGAGGGTCGGCTGGTAGCCGACGGCCGACGGCATGCGGCCGAGCAGCGTCGAGACCTCGGAACCGGCCTGGGTGAAGCGGAAGATGTTGTCGATGAACAGCAGCACGTCCTGCTTCTGCACGTCGCGGAAGTACTCCGCCATCGTCAGCGCGGACAGCGCGACGCGGAGGCGAACGCCCGGCGGCTCGTCCATCTGGCCGAAGACCAGCGCGGTCTTGTCGATGACGCCCGACTCGGTCATCTCGCCGAACAGGTCGTTGCCCTCACGGGTGCGCTCGCCGACGCCGGCGAACACCGACACACCACCGAAGTTCTCGGCAACGCGGTAGATCATCTCCTGGATGACGACAGTCTTGCCGACACCGGCACCGCCGAACATGCCGATCTTCCCGCCGGAGACGTACGGTGCGAGCAGGTCGATGACCTTGATGCCGGTCACGAACATCTCGGTCTTGCTCTCGAGCTGGTCGAAGTCCGGCGACGGCCGGTGGATCGGCCAGCGCACCTGGATGTCGAGGCTGTCCTCGGACACGTCCAACGGCTTGCCCAGGGCGTTGAAGACGTGGCCCTTGGTGACGTCGCCGACGGGCACCGAGATCGGCGCACCCGTGTCGGCGACCGACGCGCCGCGGACGAGACCGTCCGTCGGCTGCATGGCGATGCCGCGCACGAGGTTGTCGCCGATGTGCTGCGCGACCTCGAGCGTCAGGACGGTGGTCTCGCCGCCCATTGTGCGCTCGACCTCGAGGGCGTTGTAGATCTCCGGCATCTCGTCGGGCGCGAACTCGACGTCGACGACTGGGCCGATGACGCGCGCGACGCGACCGGTGCCGCCCTGCTTCGGCGTGCTGGGGCTCTCCGCGGTGACAGTCATCTACTACTCACTCCCTGATGAGGCGAGCGCATCCGCGCCGCCGACGATCTCGCTGATCTCTTGGGTGATCTCGGCCTGACGGGCGGCGTTGGCCGCACGGGTCAGGGTCTTGATGAGCTCGTCCGCGTTGTCCGTCGCGGCCTTCATGGCCCGCCGGCGGGACGCGGACTCCGACGCCGCCGCCTCGAGCATCGCCGCGAACACGCGGGTCTCGACGTACCGCGGCAGCAGCGCGTCGAGCAGCGATTCGGCGTCCGGCTCGAACTCGTAGAGCGGCAGGGGCCCGTCCGGGGCCTCCTCCTCGGACTCGACCACGACGAGCGGCAGGATGCGCCGCGCCTCGGGCCGTTGCGTCAGCGCGGAGACGAACTCGGTGTAGACGAGGTGGATCTCGTCGACGCCGCCTTCGTCGGTGGGCGTGACGAACGCCTCGATCAGGGTGTCCGCGACTTCCTTGGCCGCCGCGTACGTCGGCTGCTCCGAGAACCCGGTCCAGCTGCCCGCGAGCTCGCGGCCACGGAACTTGTAGTAGGCAACCGCCTTGCGTCCGACGGCGTACACGACCGGGTCCTTGCCCTCGGTGCGCAGCAGCGAGTACAGCCCCTCGGCCGCCTTGAGCGCGTTGGCGTTGTAGCCGCCGGCGAGGCCGCGGTCGCTGGTGATGACGAGCACCGCCGCGCGTGACGGGTCGGGCTTCTCGCTCACCAGCGGGTGGTCGATGACCGACTGCGACGCCAGGGCCGAGATCACGTTGGTGATCTCACGCGCGTACGGCTGCGACGCGGTCACTGCGGCCTGCGCCTTGGCGATCCGCGACGCCGCGATGAGCTCCATCGCGCGCGTGATCTTCTTCGTCGACTGGACCGACCGGATGCGTCGGCGGTAGACGCGGAGCTGGGCACCCATGTACTAGGACTTCTTCGGGGCCGGGCGCTTGTGCCGGGTGATCGTGTCCTGGCCCTGCTCGTCCTTGTCCATCGCCTCGGCCTCGGCCTCCTTGACCAGCGGCTGGCCCTCCGAGGTCTGGAACTGCTTGGAGAAGTCGCCGATGGCGCGCTCGAGCTGCTCGATGGTGGTGTCCTCGAGCTTCCCGGTCTGGACGATCGCGTCGAAGATCCCCTGGTGCGAGCGGCCCAGGTAGTCAAGGAACTCCGCCTCGAAGCGGCGGATGTCCTTGACGGGGACGATGTCGAGGTGGCCGTTGGTCCCGGCCCAGATCGACACGACCTGGTGCTCGACCGGGAACGGCGCGTACTGGCCCTGCTTGAGCAGCTCGACCAGCCGGGCACCGCGCTCGAGCTGGGCCTTGGAGGCCTTGTCGAGGTCGGAGCCGAAGGCCGCGAACGACTCGAGCTCGCGGTACTGGGCCAGGTCGAGGCGCAGGCGCCCGGAGACCTGCTTCATCGCCTTGATCTGCGCGTTGCCGCCGACGCGAGACACCGAGATGCCGACGTTGATGGCCGGACGCACACCGCTGTTGAACAGATCAGTCTCGAGGAAGATCTGGCCGTCGGTGATCGAGATGACGTTGGTCGGGATGAACGCCGAGACGTCATTGCCCTTGGTCTCGATGAGCGGCAGGCCGGTCATCGAGCCGCCGCCGAGCTCGTCGCTCAGCTTCGCGCAGCGCTCGAGCAGGCGCGAGTGCAGGTAGAAGACGTCACCCGGGTAGGCCTCGCGGCCCGGCGGGCGGCGCAGCAGCAGCGAGATGGCGCGGTAGGCGTCGGCCTGCTTGGACAGGTCGTCGAAGACGATCAGCGCGTGCTGGCCCTGGTACATCCAGTGCTGGCCGATCGCCGAGCCGGTGTACGGGGCGAGGTACTTGAAGCCGGCGGGCTGCGACGCGGGGGCGGCGACGATGGTCGTGTACTCCATCGCGCCAGCCTCCTCGAGGCGCCCGGCGATCTCGGCGATCGTCGACCCCTTCTGGCCGATCGCGACGTAGATGCACTTGACCTGCTTCTTCGGGTCGCCGCTCGCCCAGTTGTCCTTCTGGTTGATGATCGCATCGATCGCCACCGCGGACTTGCCGGTCTGGCGGTCCCCGATGATCAGCTGGCGCTGGCCGCGGCCGATGGCCGTCATGGCGTCGACGGCCTTGATGCCGGTCTGCAGCGGCTCGGTGACGGGCTGGCGCTGCACGACGCTGGGCGCCTGCAGCTCGAGGATCCTGGTCGTCTCGGCGGCGATCTCGCCCTTGCCGTCGAGCGGCTTGCCGAGCGGGTCGACCACGCGGCCGAGGAACCCGTCGCCGACGGGGACCGAGAGGATCTCACCCGTACGGCGGACCTCCTGGCCCTCCTCGATGTGCGTCGCGTCGCCAAGGATGACGCAGCCGATCTCGCGCTCGTCGAGGTTCAGCGCCAGGCCCAGCACGCCGCCCGAGAACTCGAGCAGCTCGTTCGTCATCGTCGACTGCAGGCCCTCGACGCGCGCGATGCCGTCACCGGTCTCCAGGACCCGTCCGACCTCCTCGCGAGTGGTCTCGGGCGTGTACGACGAGACGTACCGCTCGATCGCGTCGCGGATCTCCTCCGGGCGGATGGAGAGCTCCGTCATGGTCTTGCCTCGTTCCTGTTAGGAGGTGCAGTACTAGCTGGCGAGCGCGCGGCGGGCCTCGCGCAGGCGGTGCAGGGTGGAGCCGTCGATGACCTCGTCGCCGACACGGACGACCAGCCCGCCGACCACCTTCGGGTCGACCTCGACCTGGACCTGGACGGCCCGGCCGAGCGAGCGGCCGATGGCGGCGGCCAGACGCGTCTGCTGCTCGTCGTCCAGGGCCACCGCGCTGGTGACGGTCGCGACCGAGCGCGAGCGGATGCTCGCGGCCAGCGTGGCGTACTCCTCCAGGCTTGCCTCGAGGGTACGTCCGCGCGGCGTGGTGATGACCTGCTCGATGACCTCGAGCGTGGCCGCGCCGACGCGGTCGGAGATGAGGCCGGTGACGAGCTGGCGACGGCGGTCGACCGGGACCTGCGTGTCGGTCAGCGCCGCCCGCAGCTCCGGCTCGCGCGTGATGATCCGGGCGAACCGGAACAGCGCGTCCTCGATCTCGTCGAGGGTGCCGTCGGACTGGGCGACGAGGAACCGCGCCTGGACGGCGAGCACCTCGAGCGCGTCGACCATGTCGCGGGCGCCGGACCAGCGCTGCGCCACGACGTCCTTGAGCACCTGCATCGGCAGCGGGTCGAGCTGGCTGCCGAGCAGGTTGTCGAGCAGGTCGTTCTTGGCCTGGGCGTCCGTCGTCGGGTCGGCGAGGGTGCGCCGCAGCTGGCCGGCCCCGTCGAGCAGTCGGACGACCGCGAACAGGCCGTTCGCGACTCCGCCGACGCCAGCGGCCTCGGGGAGCCCGGCGGCCAGCTCGGTGAGCCGGGTCCGGGCGGCGGCGAGGGCGCCGCGGCTGGCAGCGGCGAGCATCAGCGGGTCTCTCCGGACCCGGCAGGCGCTGCCTCGAGCTCGGCCAGGAACCGGTCGACGACCCGCTTCTGCCGCTCGTCGTCGGCGAGGGATTCGCCCACGACGCGCTCGGCCAGCTCGACCGCGATGCGGCCGATCTCGCCGCGCAGCTGCGTCACGACCTGCTGGCGCTCGGCCACGAGCTGCTCCTCACCGCGCGCGGTGATGCGGGCCGCGGTCTCCCGCGCCTCCGCGGTGAGCTGGTCGACGATTGCCTTGCCCTGCTCGCGGGCCTCGTCGCGGATGCGCGCGGCCTCGTTGCGGGCCTCGGCCAGCTGAGCGCGGTACTGCTCGAGCGCCGCCTGCGCCTCCGCCTGCGCCTTCTCCGCCCGCTCGATGCCGCCCTCGATGGCGGACGTGCGGTCCGCGTAGGCCTTCTCGAACATCGGGAAGACCTTGGCGCGCAGGAACAGGAACAGCAGCGTGAACGCCACGAGCCCGACGATGAGCTCGGACGTGTGCGGCTTCAGGGGGGACGGCTCGCCCTCGGAGGCGAGCAGCGCCAGTGTCGACAGCACAGCTAGAGCGCGAAGGCGAGGCCGATGCCGATGATCGCGAGCGCCTCGGCCAGGGCGAAGCCGAGGATGGCGATGCTCTGCAGCATGCCGCGCGACTCGGGCTGACGAGCGACGCCGGCGATGTAGGCGGCGAAGATCAGGCCGATGCCGATGCCCGGGCCGATGGCCGCGAGGCCGTACCCGACCATGTTGACGTTGCCGGTCATTGTGTCCCTTTCAGAAGGTGTCGTGCGAGAGGTCCAGCGGGGTGGGCTAGTGCTCGTCGGCGAGCGCGCCGCCGATGTAGAGCGCCGTGAGCAGGGTGAAGACGTACGCCTGGAGCAGCTGCACGAAGCCCTCGAAGAACGTGAGGACGATGCTGCCGAACAGGGAGACCGAGCCGGCGAGGACGCCGACGATCCCGCCCTTGTCGAACACGAGGTACTCGCCGCCGAGGACGAACAGCAGCAGCACGAGGTGCCCGGCGAACATGTTGAACGTGAGTCGCAGGGCGAGCGTGATCGGGCGGACGAAGAAGGTGGAGAACAGCTCGATGGGCGCGAGCAGGATGTAGACCGGCCACGGGATCCCCGGCGGGAACATCATGTTCTTGAAGTAGCCGACCAGCCCCTGCCGGCGGATGCCGATGGCGTTGTAGATCGCCCAGGAGATGATCGCCAGGAACAGCGGGATCGCGATGCGGGACGTCGCCGGGAACTGCAGGAACGGGATGATCCCGGACAGGTTCAGCACGGCGATGAACGAGAACAGCGTGGCGAGGTACGGGACGTACTTGAGGCCCTCGTGCCCGATCGCGTCGAGCGCGATGGAGTTGCGCACGAAGCCGTAGACGCTCTCGCCGGCGAACTGGCCCTTGCCGGGCACCGTCTGGGCGCGGCGGGCGGCCAGGTAGAAGAGCACCGCCACCAGCAGCGAGCCCAGCAGGACGATGAGCATGGGCTTGGTGAAGAACGAGTCGTGCCCGAAGATCCCGGGGAACTCGAAGTCGCGCGGTCCCGGGCTGTTGAAGCCCTCACCGTCTGCGGCGAGCGGGAAGCTCACGACGTCCTCTCCTCGGTCACGATCTGCCGTACTTGAACCACACCAGGTAGAGCGCGGCTCCCATGCCCAGCAGCAGCCCGAGCATCAGGAAAACCCGGTTGTCGAGCCACTCGCTGACCAGCCAGCCGACGCCACCCCAGACAGCGACGCCCGAGATCATGAGCCCGAAGGCTCCCCAGGCGTCCTGCTCACCCTTGCGACCGCCAGCGCTACCGCTGTCGGTCGGGTCGGGGGGCATCGGAGGCCAGACTACCGGTCCGCTTTGCCCTCCGTTGACGCGGGGTCCGGCGCCCGCAGGCTGATGATCGCCTGAGCCGTGGTCCACACCACGGCGCCGACGATGATGCTCGCTCCGAGCCAACGCCGGTCGAGTCCGCCGGCGGTCGCACCGAGCCGCAGAACCGCCACCGCGACGGCCAGCCGGAACGTGTACGTGAGCAGCAGGATGCCGGTGGCGAGCCCCTTCGCCCGGTCGTCCTCGCCGCGCACGACGAGCAGCGGAATGATGCCGCTGGCGAAGAAGCCGAGCGCCACGAAGGTGCCGACCACGGCCGCGACCATCCCGGGCGGGCCCGCGACGACCGCCGCGATGGCGGCGCACAGCAGGCCGGCCAGCAGCGTTGCCGCGGCCGCCGGATACCGGCGCATCAGTGCCGCGAGGCGCTGCGCAGCCGCGGCACGCTGCTCGCGACCAGCGCGATGACGGCGAGCGCGCCGGTGACGCCGAGCACCGGCAGGGGCCCGCCGCTGACGGACATGGCGACGCCGCCGAAGGCGATGAGCGCCGTCCAGAAGTACATGATCAGGACCGCGCGGGTGTGGCTGTGCCCGATCTCCAGCAGCCGGTGGTGCAGGTGCGCCTTGTCCGGTGCGAACGGCGAGCGGCCGGCGCGGGTGCGGCGGAACACGGCGAGGAGCAGGTCGACGAACGGCACCGCCAGCACGGCGAACGGCAGCAGCAGCGGCAGCAGGGCGGGGAACGTGACCGTCGCCGGCAGGTTCGCGTAGTTGACCTGGCCGGTCAGGCTCGTCGCCGCGCCCGCCAGCATCAGGCCGATCAGCATCGAGCCGGAGTCGCCCATGAAGACGCGGGCAGGGTTGAAGTTGTGCGGCAGGAAGCCGACGCACGCACCGGCCAGCACGACGGCGATGAGCGTCGGCGAGCTGATCCGCTCCTGCTCCACGCCCGCGGTTGCGGAGCCGCTGGACAGCGAGTACGAGAAGGCGAAGAACGCGAGTGCGGCGATGGCTCCCACGCCAGCGGCGAGGCCGTCCAGCCCGTCGATGAAGTTGATGGCGTTGACCGTCAGCAGGGCCAGCAGGACGGTCAGCGGCACGCCCTCGGGACCGAGGGACAGGGCGCCGATCCCGGGCAGGCTCAGCGTGAGCAGCTGCAGGCCGAGCAGGACCATGATGCCGGCGGCGACCACCTGGCCCGCGAGCTTCGTGAGCGCGTCGATCCCCCACCGGTCGTCGACCGCGCCGAGCAGCACGATGACGCCGCCGGCGATGGTGATGGCCTCGACGTCGGAGTACCGGAAGACGCCGGACAGCGCCGGCAGCTGGTGCGCGACGAGGAACGCGCCGCAGACGCCGCCGTACATCGCCAACCCGCCGAGGCGCGGCGTGGGGATGGCGTGCACGTCGCGGTCGCGCGGCTGCGCCATCGCGCCGGTGCGGATGGCGAACCGGCGCGCGAGCGGCGTCAGCAGGTACGTGATCGCCGCGGCGACGCAGAAGACGAGCGCGTACTCCCGCACGTGGCGACGCTAGCGGGCGTGATGCGTCGTGTCGGAGACACGCTCATAAGCAGGATGGGCCTCGACGAGCGCGTTGACACCCCGGCGGACCTCCTCCACCGCGGACCCGTCCTCGTCGCGGACGGCGCTCGCGATGAGCGAGGCGACCTCCTTCATGTCGCCCTCGGTCATGCCCTGCGTGGTGACGCTGGGCGTGCCGACGCGGACACCGGAGGCCACGGACGGCGGCTGCGGGTCGTTGGGAATCGCGTTCTTGTTGAGGACGATGCCAGCCCGACCGGTGCGCTCCTCGGCGTCCTTGCCGGTGACGCCGACCTCGCGCAGATCGATCAGCGCGAGGTGGGTGTCGGTGCCGCCGGAGGTCGGTCGCATGCCCTCCGCGGCCAGCCCCTCGGCCAGCGCCTGCGCGTTCGTGATGACCTGCTTCGCGTAGTCCTGGTACGCCGGCTGCTGGCACTCGCGCAGCGCCACGGCCTTGGCCGCGACCGAGTGCATCTGCGGGCCGCCCTGGCTGAACGGGAACACGGCCTTGTCGATGCGCGCCGCGACCTCGTCCTTGCACAGGATCATGCCGCCGCGCGGACCGCGCAGGACCTTGTGCGTGGTGAAGCAGACGACGTCGGCGTACGGCACGGGCGACGGGATCGCCTTGCCGGCGACCAGGCCGATGAAGTGGGCCGCGTCGACCATGAGCCAGGCGCCGACCGAGTCGGCGATCTCGCGGAAGCGGGCGAAGTCGATCAGGCGCGGGTAGGCGGTAGCGCCGGCGATGATCATCTTCGGCTTGTGCTCGTCGGCGAGCCGGGCGACCTCGTCGTAATCGATGAGCTCGCTGTCCGGGTCGACGCCGTAGCCGACGACCGAGAACCACTTGCCGGAGAAGTTCACCTTCGAGCCGTGCGTGAGGTGGCCGCCGTGCGGCAGCGACATCGCGAGGACGGTGTCGCCGGGAGTGAGCAGCGCGCCGTACGCGGCGAAGTTGGCCTGCGCGCCGGAGTGCGGCTGCAGGTTCGCGTGGTCGGCGCCGAACAGCTCCTTGGCCCGCTCGATGCCCAGGACCTCCGCGCGGTCCACGACCTCGCAGCCGCCGTAGTAGCGCTTGCCGGGGTAGCCCTCGGCGTATTTGTTCGACAGCGTGCTGCCGAGGGCGGCAAGCACCGCGGGGCTGGTGAAGTTCTCGCTGGCGATGAGCTGCAGGCCGCCGCGCAGGCGGGTCAGCTCCTCGAGGACGACGTCGGCGATCTCCGGGTCCTCGGCCTGCAAGGCGTCGAAGTCAGGACCCCAGAACGGTGTGCTCGTCATGGGGGCACTGTAGTCAGCCGGCCAAGAGGTCCAAGGGCCCCTCGAGGCTCGTGTGCACCAGGGTGCCGCAGGCGGTGAAGGCCGACTCGGGCGCCTGGTACGGGTCGTCCAGGTCGTCGTCGCGCG
>JAODNS010000277.1 GCA_025465145.1 Frankiales bacterium | reverse complement strand
GACCGCGTCCCGTACGACGTCCAGACCGACGCCGCGGCCGGAGGTCTCGGTGACGGTGGCGCTGGTCGAGAAGGCCGGGGTGAACAGCAGGCTGAGCAGCGGCGGGCCGCTGAGGACGGCGTCGGCGGCGAGCATGCCGAGCTGCACGGCCTTGGCGCGCACGGCGTCCTCGTCGACGCCGGCGCCGTCGTCGGCGACCTCGATGACGACGGTGCCGCCGACGCTGCGCGCCGAGACGGTCACGGTGGCCTGCTCCGGCTTGTCCGCGGCCGAGCGGGCGAGCCGCGTCTCGCAACCGTGGTCGACGGCGTTGATGACCAGGTGCTTGAGCGCGTCGGCGATGCCGTCGAGCACCTTCTTGTCCAGCTCGACGTTCTCGCCGGACAGGACCAGCTGGACGTCCTTGCCGGTGGCCTGCGCGACGTCGCGGACGATGCGCGGCAGCGCGGCGAACACGCGCCGTACCGGCACCATCGCCAGCCCCATCGCGCCGTCGCGCACCAGAGCCATGCCGCCCCGGTGGCCCTCGACCAGCTCGCGCAGCCCGCGGGCGGCGCCGGCCATCTCGTCGCCGGTGCCGGCGAGCCGGTGCAGCGCGAGGGACACCTCGGGCGGCAGCCCGTCGAGGCGGCGCAGCGCGTTGACCCAGCGGACCTGCTCGGCCGCGAGGGCCAGCAGCTGGCCGGTCGTCTGCTCGACGCGTCGGGCACCGAGGTCGGCCTCGCCGACGGCGTCGAGCAGGTCGTAGACCTTGGAGGCGGCGACACGTACGGAGTCGAGCCGGACGCCGGGCTCGTCCACGACCTGCTGCTGGGCGGGTACGGCGACGACGGCGGGCTGCAGCGCGGGGACGACGACCGGCTCCTCGCCGTCGCAGGCGCGCTTGAGCGCGTCGACCAGCGGCGTCAGCGCCTCGTCCGGGAGCGAGCCCTCGCCGGGCAGCGCGCGGGAGATGCCGTCGCAGGAGGCGAGCAGCAGGTCGACGAGGTCGCGGCGTACGGGGAAGCGGCCGTCGCGCAGCGCGCCGAGCAGGTCCTCGATGCCGTGGCTGACGTGCAGCACGCCGTCGAGGCCGAGCATCCGGGCCGAGCCCTTGACCGTGTGGGCGTCGCGGAACAGGCCGGTGATGACCTGCCGCGGCGACGAGTGCTGCTCGAGCTGGAGCAGCCCCGACTGCAGCGAGGCGAGCCGCTCCTCGACCTCCGCGCGGAAGGTCGCGAGCAGCTCGGGATCGTCACCCCAGGCCGGCATGTGCAGTGCATCGTCCGGTTGGGCGCGCCCCTGTAGCGGCGGCGGCAGCCCGCGTGCCGCCTGACGCGAGCAAGATCTTCGCGGACTCGTGCGCGTCCTGACGCGTACGGCACCGCGAAGATCTTGGGCCGGACGCGGAACGCCCGAACAGCACGACGCCCGCCGGCCTCGGAGGCGCAGCGCGCGTCGGACAGCAGGGAGGTCGTCAGGCGACCTTGAACTGCGAGATGGAGCTGCGGAGCTCGGCGGCCAGCACGTTCAGCTGCGCTGCCGCGGCAGCGGCCTGGCGGGAGCCGACGGCGTACTGCCGCGACACGTCGGACACCTGCGTCATCGCTGCGACGACCTGGTCAGAAGCCGACCGCTGCTGCTGCGTGGCGATCGAGATCTCCTTCGCGGCGGTGGTGGTCTCGTCGACCATGCCGCTGATCCGCTCGAGCGCGTCGACGACACCGCGGGCGAGCTGCGTGCCCGCGCGCACCTCCTTGGCCCCCTCCTCCGACGCAATGATCGTGGAGTTGGTCTCGGACTGGATCTCGCCGACGATCGTCTGGATCTGCGCGGCGGACTCCAGCGAGCGCTCGGCCAGCTTGCGGACCTCGGCGGCGACGACGGCGAAGCCGCGGCCGTGCTCACCGGCGCGGGCCGCCTCGATGGCGGCGTTGAGCGCGAGCAGGTTGGTCTGGTCGGCGAGGTCGTCGATGACGTCGAGGATCCGGCCGATCTCGTGGCTCTTCTCGCCGAGCGACAGGGCGCGGGAGGCGATGGAGTCGACGCGGTCGGCAATCGTGTCCATCGAGTCGACGGAGGCGCTGACGGCGGCGCGGCCCTGCTCGGCGTACCGGAGGGTCTCGGCGGCGTAGCGGGCGACGGCCTCGGAGGTCTCGGCGATCTGCGCGGCGGTGGCCGCGAGCTCCTCGATGGTGGAGGTGGTCTCGCTGACGGCGGAGGACTGCTGCGTCGCGGACGCGGCGTGCTCCTCAGCCGTGGCCAGCAGCTCGCCGGCGGACGCGGCGATCTGCTCGCCGCCGCCGCGGATCTGGCCGACGAGCTCGCGCAGGTTGGACAGCGTGTGGTTGAAGGCGGTGCTCAGCGTCTGCAGCTGCTGGGAGTCGGCGCCGGCCTCGATGTCCAGGGCCAGGTCACCGTCAGCGGCCCGCTCCAGGGCGGCCGACAGCTCCGCGACGCGGGCCTCGAGCGCCTTGCGGTCGGCGCGCGCCTTGGCGCGCAGGGACCACACCGCAGCGGAGAGGGTGGAGTTGAACCAGGCCACGATCGGGAACGTGAGGCCGACCAGCAGGAGCACGCCGAGGGACGAGCGGTCGAGCGTGTGGGAGATCGCGGACGCGGCGACCAGGCCGCCGCTCGCGGCGAAGCCGAACATCGCGGCCTGCCAGCCGGGCATGGACACGGCGGCGAACAGGACGACGCCGAGGTAGCAGACCCAGAACGGGCCGCGGATGCCGCCGGTGACGGCGACGTCGGCCGTGACCCAGAGGGTGTCGCAGATGAGCAGCAGCGCGCGGAAGACGTTGATGTTCTTCAGCACGAAGTGCGACTTCATGGCCATGGCGGGCAGGAAGGTGAGGAACGACGCGACGAAGACGCCGAAGACGGTCCAGGCGAACACGGCGTACAGGTGCACGTGCACGCCGGGGGCGGCACCGACCTTGTCCATGACCACGGCCGCGGTCACGCCGAGGACGAGGCTGAGCCACGTCATGACGGCTGCCGCGCGGGCGAGCCTGATCGAGAAGTCCACTGCGTTTCCTCCTAGCGTCCTGCACGACCTGTCGGCCGGTTGGGGCTCAGGCTGAAGCGCGCCGGGGTCGCGGCAGATCGTCGGCGAGGGCGAAGAGCGCCTCCAGGTCGAGCACGCCGAGCGGGCCGGCGGCGTCGGTGACCTGGCCCGCGAGCAGCGCACCCGCGGTGTCGGGCAGGTTCGCGAGGGCGGGCTCGAGCGCCTCGGCGTCCACGTCGGTGGTGCCCTCGACGCCCTCGGTCAGCAGTCCGGCGCTGACGCCGTTGCGGCTGAGGACGACGAGCCGGCCGCGCCGGTCGAGCGAGGAGGGCTCCGCGGCGAGCAGCGGTCGCAGGTCGAGGACGGCGAGGACCCGGCCGCGCCAGTTGGCGACCCCGGCGACCCAGGCGGGCAGCCCCGGCACGCGGGTCAGCGACGGCGGCCGGCCGACCTCGGCAACGGCGGGCATGGGCACGGCGTAGCGGCAGCCGCCCAGTCGTACGACGACGACCTCCTCAGGACGCGCCTGCTCCGTCGAGGTCTCCACGTGACGTGTCTCGGCCGGACCGGCCCCCGGGTGAAGCCCGGACGAACAGCGGCACGGACGCACCCAAGGCAGCGCCGATGACGTACAGCAGGTAGAGCCCCTGCAGGTCGCGGGTGACGAACAGGTCCCCACCCGGCCCCCGCCCGGCGGCGACGAGCGACAGCGCGATCGCGAGGGCCAGCAGCACCTGGGCCGGCCGGCGTGACTGCAGCAGCCGGTTGCCGCCGTACCCGAGCGCGGCGTTCGTCACCAGCGCCACCAGCGGCCCGATCGGCGAGAGGTGGCCGCCGATCCGGTACGGCAGCAGCAGCAGCGAGAACAGGTCCAGCACGATCCCGGCCACGGCGATCCCCAGCAGCCCGACCATCGTCACGCCGGGCAGCGTGCCACGTCAGTCGACGACGGCCTCGCTGCCGCGGAGGTCGACCACGCGCGGCGCCGACGAGGCCGCCTCGAGCACGTCGGTGATCTCGTGCCCGATGAGCTCGTGCCGGTCGAGCAGCGCGTCGCGCAGCGCCTCGACGAGGTGCCGGTTCTCCTCGAGCAGCCGGCGAGCGGTCGCCTTCTGCTCCTGCAGCAGCGCCTCGACGGAGTCTCTGCCGCGGTCGTCGGCGAGGACGCGACCGACGATGTTGGTGTCCGAGAACGAGCTGTTCTGGATGGCCATGTACGAGACGAGGCTGTCGTTCATCCCGTGCGCGCCGACCATCTCGGCCGCGCAGTTGGTCGCGTAGAGCAGGTCGCCGCCGGGGCCGGTCGAGACGTCGCCGAAGAAGATCTCCTCGGCGCACTGACCGCCCATGGCGATCTGGATGAGCGCCTGCAGCTCCGACCGCGAGCGGGTGAAGACGTCCTCGCGATCGCCGTGCGCGAGCATGCCGAGCGCGCTGCGGCGCTTGACGATGGTGAGGATCTCGAGCCGCCGCTGCGGCGCCGTCAGCCAGGCCAGCGTCGCGTGCCCGGCCTCGTGCGTCGCGATGAGCCGCTTCTCGTGGTCGGTGTAGCCGACAGGCTGACCCATGCCGACCTCCTCGACCATCCGCGCCTGCTCGACGTCCTTCCACGTCATGGCCTTGGCGCCGCGGCGGACGGCGTTGACCAGGGCCTCGTCGAAGAGGTGCTCGATCATCACTGGCGTGTAGCCCTGGGTGACGGCGGCCAGCGCGTCCCGCTTCTCGTCGTCCAGCTCGTCGGTGTGCGCCTTGGTCTTCAGGAAGTGGTCGATGAGCTGGCGGCGGCCGTCCTTCGCCGGCAGCTCGAACGTCAGGCGGCGGTCGAACCGGCCGGGGCGCAGCAGGGCAGGGTCGAGGCTGTCGGCGCGGTTCGTCGCCGCGATGAGCAGCACGTTGGTCGGGACCGTCTGCGGCCGCATGAGCTGCCGCTGCACCGGCAGGAACAGGTTGATCCGGTCGACGAACCAGCCGCCGAGCCGCTGCCAGCCGGTGAGCGCGTCGAACGACTGCATCTGCACGAGCATCTCGTTGACGACGCCGCCGGTCCCCTCGCTCACGAACGGCGTCCTCATCGTCGCCGCGTGCGCGTAGGTCGACGGCAGCGCGGCGGTGCCGTAGCAACCGGCCACCTCGACGGGCTGGAACCCGGTCGCGACGCCGCCGCGGGACATCGCGATCGCGTCGATCTCCTCGATGAAGCCGATCGCGCCGCCCTCCTTTCGGGCGGCCTTGCGCAGCTCCTTGAAGTACGAGCGGATCTTCTTCGCGGTCGCGCCGTACCACATGGACTGGAACGAGGTCGCGCTCACGAACAGGAACGGCACCCCCGCCTCACGGGCCATCGCACGAGCCAGGTGGGTCTTGCCGGTGCCCGGCGCGCCCTCGAACAGCAGGCCGCGGCGGGGCGTTCCGCCCATCTCCTCGGAGAAGGTGGTGTGGGCCAGGAACAGGTTGAGCGAGCGGACGACGTCGTCCTTCACGGCGTCGATGCCGACCACGTCGTCGAGGCCGACGCTGATCTGCTCGGGCCGGTACGTCACGTGCGGCGAACGACCCGACAGCAGCTGCTGGCCCACGGTCAGCGCGAGCAGCAGGCCGAAGAACAGGATGATCGTCAGCAGGAACGGGTCGACGTGCGGGTACGGCACGAACGACGTGCTGCCATCCCAGGTCGAGGCGCGCCAGGAGAGCGCCGCGGCGAGCGCGAGCACGAACACGGTGAGCTTGACCCACCGCCGAGCGCGCCGGCGCTCCCGGGTGATTCCCACGTCGGCGGACCGCATGGACAGGACGGCGTCGGTGCCGACGTCCAGCAAGTTGCTCAGGGCGGGGGACAGGTCGCTCACGGGTGCTCCAATGGTGACGCGGCGTCACCAGGTGCTCCGGTGACTGCCGCGTACGTCCCCGATGATCCGGGATCCGATGCGCCCCCGCCGCTCCAAAGCGTGAAGACCACCCGGTTGGCGTATCCAGGTCAGCGTGTCGGCCTAGTCGAGGCCGGCGAACAGGTCGTCCTCGCGCCCCTGCGGTCCGTCGGCGTTGCCCTTCTCGCCGCGGACCAGCACGTAGTGCTCCACGCCGAAGGCCCGCTGGCCGATGTTGTTGGACAGGGCGAAGAACGGCCCGTCCACCTCGATCTGCGTCCGGTGCGCGCGCATCGCTGCGGTCTTGTGCTCGAGCCAGTCCCGCGCGTCGATCTCGGTCGTGACCACGTCGTCGGCGACGCCGAACGGCAGGTCGTCCGCCGACTCGACGCCGAAGAAGTTGCTCTCGCCCGCGGCCTTGAGCTGGTCGATGCCCGACTGCAGCACGCTCTTGGGGATCGCCGAGTGGTACAGCTTCGACGGCTGCCACGGGATCCCGAGCTCCGGCGCGTACGCCGCGTCGCCGGCGGCGTCGAAGGCCGCGACCGCGACCCGGTGCGCCTGGATGTGGTCCGGGTGGCCGTACCCGCCGTTCTCGTCGTACGTGATGACGACCTGCGGCCGGGCCTCGCGCACGACCCCGACCAGCTCCCGCACCGCCTCGTCGAGGTCGGCCCGCCAGAAGCACTCGGGCCGCTCGTTGGCGGGCGTGTCCATCATCCCGCTGTCGCGCCAGCGCCCGGGGCCGCCGAGGAACCGGTGGTCGCGCACGCCGAGCGCCTCGCACGCCGCCGCCAGCTCGCCGATCCGGTGCTGCCCGAGCGCGTCGTCGCAGTCGGCGGCCAGGTGCGCCAGCTCGGGGACGAGCACCTCACCCTCCTCGCCCAGGGTGCAGGTGACGAGGGTGACCAGCGCGTTCTGCGCGGCGTAGCGGGCCATCGTGGCGCCCGTGCCGATGCTCTCGTCATCGGGGTGGGCATGCACGAGCAGCAGCCGGCGCGAGTGGTCCAGCGGCGTGAACGCCTCGGGCTGAGCGAGCCCGTCCACGGCCGTCGCGGCCGCCTCCAGCACCGCCTCCGCAGCGTCGACGGGCACCCGCTCGCCCGGCTCCGGAGGCGGGGGCAGGGTGGCGTCGCTCATGTGCCGACCCTATGCGTGGCAGGCTCGCCGCCGTGCCGGGAGACGCGTCGGGTCAGCGGCTGACCTCGCAGGTCGGGCGGCTCGCCCTGCTGATGCTGCTGACGCTCACCGCGACTGCCGCCGTCGCGCTGGCGGTGCTCTTGACGCTGGTCCTGTGGCTGGTCCCGCGCACGGACCGGCTGGTCGAGGGCGCGCGCTCAGTTCGCCTGGCCCACCTCGCCAGCGTCGACCAGGAGACCGGCCTGCGCGCGTACCTGCTGAGCCGTCAGGACGCGTTCCTCGAGCCGTACCGGCGCGGGCTCGCCGAGGAGCCGCGCCACTTCGCGATCGCACGTCGCGCCTTCGCCGACGAGCCGGCGGAGAGCCGCCGGCTGGCTGTCATGGAGGCGCGACAGCAGGAGTGGATGGAGCAGTGGGCGCTGCCGACCGCGCGCGCGGCCGTGCCGGACGACCTGACCGCGCACGTACGGCACGGAAAGGTGCTCTTCGACCGGTACCGCGCGGCCGAGCGCGCGGCGGAGGTGGGAGCGGACCGGCTTCGCGCGGCGTCCGAGCGCGACCAGCGGCTGGCACTGGTCGCCGGTCTCGCGATCGAGCTGCTCGTCCTCGTCCTGGGCACGACGGTGGTCGCGCGCCAGATCCGGCGGCTGCGCGGCGGCATCGTCCAGCCGGTCGAGGGGCTGCTCGACACGATGGGCCAGATCAGCGACGGCGACCTGTCCGCCCGCTCCGATGTGCGCGGCCCGCTCGAGCTGCAGCTGCTCGGCGGCGGCCTCGACCAGCTGGCCGAGGCGCTGGCGCGGCAGCAGGTGCTGGTGAAGCGGCGCGAGGCCGAGCTCGTAGGCGCACGGCGCGACGCCGAAGCGGCGAACGAGGCCAAGTCGGCCTTCCTCGCGACGATGTCGCACGAGATCCGCACCCCGATGAACGCCGTCATCGGGATGACCGGGCTGCTGCTCGACAGCGACCTCGACGCGACCCAGCGAGACTTCGCGCAGACGGTCCGGACGAGCGGCGACGCGCTGCTCGCGATCATCAACGACATCCTCGACTTCTCGAAGATCGAGTCCGGGCAGCTCGAGCTCGAGGTGCACCCGTTCTCGGTGCGCGACTGCGTCGAGAGGGTGCTCGACCTGGTGGCGGCGCAGGCGGCCGCCAAGGGCCTCGACCTCGCCTACCAGCTGGCCGACGGCGTACCCCCTGTCCTCGTCGGCGACGTCACCCGGCTTCGGCAGGTGCTCGTCAACCTCGCCGGCAACGCAGTGAAGTTCACCGACGCCGGGGAGGTGCTGATCACCGTGGCCCCTGACGGGCCGCCGGTCGACGGGCTGACGCCGCTGGCCTTCTCCGTACGCGACAGCGGCGCCGGCATCCCCGCCGACCGGTTGGACCGGCTGTTCCGCTCCTTCAGCCAGGTGGACGCCTCCACGACGCGCACCCACGGCGGCACCGGCCTCGGGCTCGCCATCTCCAAGCGGCTGGCCGAGGCCATGGCCGGCCGGATCGAGGTGCAGAGCGAGGTCGGTACGGGCTCGACGTTCACCCTGCACGTGCCGCTGCCGTGCGGCGAGGAGACCGAGGACGCGCTGCGCGTGCCGCCGGCGGTGCTGCCCGGTCGCAGCGCGCTCGTCGTCGACGACAACGACACCAACCGGCGGATCCTGCGCACCCAGCTGGAGACCTGGGGCCTGCGGGTCGACGACGAGGCTCGACCCGTAGCGGCGCTGGCGCTGGTCGAGGCGGGGGCGTCGTACGACGTCCTGCTGCTCGACATGCACATGCCGGAGATGGACGGCCTGGAGCTGGCCACGCGGTTGCGCGCGCTGGCGGTGACAGCCGCGACGCCGATGCTCATGCTGAGCTCGCTCGGCCAGCGGCCGCACGGCGCGAACGAGCTGGGGATCGTGCACCTCACGAAGCCGGTGAAGGCAGCCCTGCTGCGCGACGCGGTCGCGCGCGCGCTGGGTGCCGCTGACGTCGCCGCGCCGCGGCAGCCGCTGGAAGTCGTGCAGAGCCGGCTGCGCGTCCTGCTCGCCGAGGACAACCTCGTCAACCAACGGGTGGCGACCCTCCTGCTCGAGAAGCTCGGCCACCGCACCGACGTCGTGGCGACCGGCGCCGAGGCGCTGGCGGCGGTGCACGAGCGGCCCTACGACGTCGTGCTCATGGACGTGCAGATGCCGGAGATGGACGGGCTGGAGGCGACCCGGCTGATCCGCGCGCAGCTGCCCGCCGACCGGCAGCCGCGGATCATCGCGATGACGGCCAACGCGCTCGTCGACGACCGCCAGCTGGCCCTCGCCGCCGGCATGGACGACTACCTCGCCAAGCCGGTACGGCCCGAGGAGCTGCGCGCCGCGCTGGCCCGCGCGGCGGCAGGCGCCCCTGCCCCCGACCCGGAGCCGGTGCAGGAGCAGCTGGCGGTGGACCCGTCGGTGCTCATGGAGCTGACCGGCCGCCTCGGCGCGCGCGGCGCAGAGTTCCGCACCAAGCTCATCGGCACCTTCGAGGACGAGACCGAGCGGCGCATCGCGGAGCTCAGCGCGGCCACCGCGGCCGGGGACGCGGCCGAGGTGGCCCGCGTCGCGCACGCCATGCGCGGCGGCAGCGGCGCGATGGGCGCCCACCGGCTGGCCGCCGTCTGCGCCGATGTCGAGGAGTCGCTGCGCGCCGGGCAGCAGCTCGACCTGGCGGACGCCGGCCGGCGCATCACGGACGCCGCCGCCGAGGCTCGTACCGGCCTGGCCTTGCTGCGCGAGGAGTAGGTGCTCGGCCTGCCACGCGCGGTGCCGCCGTTCCCCGTC
>JAODNS010000256.1 GCA_025465145.1 Frankiales bacterium | reverse complement strand
CCACCGGCCGTCCCCGCCCCGACCTGCCCGAGCCGGCGGTGCTGACGAGCCACGGCCCCGCCCGGGTCATCGCCGTCTGCAACCAGAAGGGCGGCGTCGGCAAGACCACCAGCACGATCAACCTCGGCGCCGCGCTGGCCGCCTACGGCCGCCGCGTGCTGCTCGTCGACGTCGACCCGCAGGGCGCGCTCGCGGTCGGCCTCGGCGTCCAGCCGCACCAGCTCGAGCGGACCGTCTACGACGTCCTGGTCGACCGGCACACCACCGTCGCCGACGTCGTGCTGCCCACCGGTGTCGCGGGCATGGACCTGCTCCCGGCCAACATCGACCTGTCGGGCGCCGAGCTGCACCTGTCGAACGAGGTCGCCCGCGAGCAGACGCTGCTGCGCGCGCTCGAGCCGGTGCTGCCGGAGTACGACGTCGTCCTCATCGACTGCCAGCCGTCGCTCGGCCTGCTCACCGTCAACGCGCTCACGGCGTCGGACGGCGTCCTCATCCCGCTGGAGTGCGAGTACTTCGCGCTGCGCGGCGTGGCCCTGCTGACCGAGATCATCGACAAGGTCAAGACCCGGCTCAACCCGAAGCTCGAGATCGAGGGCATCCTCGCCACGATGTTCGACGCGCGGACGGTCCACGGGCGCGAGGTGCTCGCCCGCGTCGTCGAGGCGTTCGGCGACCGGGTCTTCCACACCGTCATCAACCGGACGATCAAGTTCCCGGAGACGACCGTCGCGGGCCAGCCGATCACGGTCTACGCACCGACCTCCGCCGGCGCCGAGGCCTACCGCGACCTCGCCCGTGAGGTGCTGGCCCGGGCCGCGGTCGCGGCGGCCCGCTGACGTGCTGTACGCCCTGCGCGACCCGCTGTCCTTCCTGGTCCTCGTCGTGTCCTTCGTCGTCGCGGTCACCCTCGCCGGCTGGGTGCAGTCCCTGCTCGCGCTCCGGCGCGGCGCCCCGCTCGAGGACCCGCGCCGCCGCCGGCCCGACCCCCGGGCCCACCTCGACCCGTTCGGCAGCGTCTCCGCGGCCCTGACCGGCGTCGGCTGGACGCGTCCCGTGGCGCTCCCGCGGCGCAGCGCCGCGCTGGTCGCCCTCGCCGGGCCCGCGGTCCTGCTGCTCGTCGCGGCCGGCCTGCTCGTCGCGTTCGGCGCGGTCGAGGGGCAGGTGTCCGTCGACACCACCGTGCTGCAGCAGGGCGCGGACGGCGTGCCCGTCCTGTCGCGGGTGCTGCTGCTCGCCGGCCTCGTCCACCTGTTCGTCGGGCTGCTGAGCCTGGTGCCGCTGCCGCCGCTCGACGGCGGGCGGCTGCTGTTCGCGCGCTCGCCCCGCACCCCCGGCTGGCAGAAGGCCGAGCTCTACCTCGTCGAGAAGAACCTCGGCACGGTCGCCGTCCTCG
The DNA here is from genome assembly GCA_025465145.1 of Frankiales bacterium. Taxonomy (GTDB): domain Bacteria; phylum Actinomycetota; class Actinomycetes; order Mycobacteriales; family SCTD01; genus RYN-124. Next base: position 2,266 of record JAODNS010000256.1, on the reverse strand, counting down.
TCCTGCTCCTGCTGCCGCTCGCCGGGCAGCTGCCCCTGCTGCTCGCGCTGCTCAGCGCCGTCGGCGACCCCTTCGTCCGGCTGCTCACGGGCCTGCTGTGACCGCTCCCGCCGCGTTCCACGTCCGGCTGGAGGTCTTCGAGGGGCCGTTCGACCTGCTGCTGCAGCTCATCGGCAAGCACCAGCTCGACGTCACCGAGGTGGCCCTGTCGCAGGTCACCGACGACTTCATCGCCCACATCCGGGCGGCCGGCAACGAGTGGGACCTGGGCCAGGCGACCGAGTTCCTCGTCGTCGCCGCCACCCTGCTCGACCTCAAGGCGGCGCGGCTGCTGCCGGGCAGCGAGGTCGAGGACGAGGAGGACCTCGCGCTGCTCGAGGCGCGCGACCTGCTGTTCGCCCGGCTGCTGCAGTACCGCGCCTACAAGCAGGCGGCCGCCCACCTGGAGCAGCGACTGGCCACCCAGGCGCGGCGCTATCCGCGGTCGGCGTCGCTGGAGCCGCGGTTCGCCGGCCTGCTGCCCGAGGTGCTGCTCGGGCTCGGCCCGCAGGAGTTCGCCGCGCTGGCCGCCCGGGTGCTGGCGCCCCGGGCCGAGCCGAGCGTCGCCGTGGACCACGTGCACGGCGGCACCGTGAGCGTTCGCGAGCAGACGGCGCTGCTGCAGGCGCGGCTGCGGCGCTCCGGCGGCGGCTCGTTCCGCGCGCTGACCGCCGACTGCGCGGGCACGCTGGAGGTGGTGGCCCGCTTTCTGGGCCTGCTGGAGCTCTACCGCGAGGGGCTGGTCTCCTTCGAGCAGGCGCAGGCCCTGGGCGAGCTGCACGTGCGCTGGACCGGCCCGACCGGGGACGAGCCGGGACCCGATGTCGGGGCCGAGTGGGACTCGGCCACACCCGCCGAGGAGGACGCGTGACCGAGGTGCCGCCCCTGCCCGCCGTGCTGGAGGCCCTGCTGCTGGTGACCGACGAACCGGTGTCCGCGGTTCTGCTCGCCCAGATCGCCGAGACGACGTCCGAGCAGGTCACCGAGGCGCTGCACGCGCTGGCTCAGGAGTACGACGCGCGCCAGCGCGGCTTCGAGCTGCGCGAGGTCGCCGGCGGCTGGCGCCTCTACACCCGCGCGGAGCTGGCACCGTATGTCGAGAGGTACGTCCTGGACGGCCAGCAGGCCCGCCTCACCCAGGCGGCGCTGGAGACGCTGGCGGTCGTGGCGTACCGCCAGCCGGTCACCCGCTCCCGCATCAGCGCGGTCCGCGGGGTGAACGTGGACGGCGTGGTCCGTACTCTGTTGGCACGCGGGCTCATCGTCGAGGCCGGGAACGACCCCGAACATGGGGCGACCCGCTACCGGACGACCGCACTCATGCTCGAGCGGCTAGGGCTGCGGTCCCTCGACGAGCTGCCCTCGCTCGCGCCGTTCCTCCCCGACCTCGACGACCTCGAGGACGCGGACTCTCCTTGATGAACAGGTGCACATCGTGATCGAAGACCAAGAAGGCATCCGGCTCCAGAAGGTGCTCGCCTCCGCCGGCATGGGCTCGCGGCGCGCCTGCGAGGTGCTCATCGAGCAGGGCCGCGTGTCGGTCGACGGCGAGGTCGTCAAGGAGCAGGGCAAGCGGGTCGACCCCGAGACCGCGGTCATCCACGTCGACGGCATGCGGGTGCAGACGGCCGCCGGCCACACCTACCTCGCGCTGAACAAGCCGGTCGGCATGCTGTCGGCGATGTCGGACTCCGACGGACGACTGAACGTCGGCGACCTCGTCGAGGGCCGCAGGGACCGGCTCTTCCACGTCGGGCGCCTGGACGCCGACACCGAGGGCCTGCTCCTGCTCATGAACGACGGCGAGCTGGCGCACCGGCTGACGCACCCGTCGTACGAGGTGACCAAGACCTACCTGGCCGAGGTGATCGGGCCGGTCGCGCGCGATCTGGGCAAGCGCCTGCGAGCCGGCATCGACCTGGAGGACGGGCTGGTCCGCGCCGACTCGTTCAAGCTCGTGAGCTCGCACGCCAACCGGGTGCTCATCGAGCTGGTGCTGCACGAGGGCCGCAAGAACATCGTCCGTCGCATGCTCGAGGAGGTCGGCCACCCGGTGCAGCAGCTCGTGCGCACCGCGATCGGGCCGGTGCAGCTGGGCTCGCAGCGGACCGGAAAGCTGCGGCCGCTGACCCGCGACGAGATCGGCTCGCTGTACAAGGCCGTGGGCATGTGACGGCTCGTCGCTAGGGTCTGCGCATGTCGGTGCGGGCGGTGCGGGCGGTGCGGG
>JAODNS010000155.1 GCA_025465145.1 Frankiales bacterium | reverse complement strand
CCCACGGCCAGCATGGCCTCACGGACGCCCTGTTCCTCGTTGACCTCCTCGTGCACCGACCGGAGGTCGAACTTCTCCGCGTAGAAGGCCAGGGCCTCGTCGAGGTCCGGCACCGCGATGCCGACGTGGTCGATGGCGGTGATGCGCACGGGGTTCCTCCGGGTCGTTGATCGGGCCCGATTACTCTTACACCCAACGCGAGACACCCGATCTGGAGGCTCCCCGTGGCCCGCACCGACAACCCGTCCGTTCTCGTCGCCGGAGCGCGCACCCCGATCGGGAAGCTGTCCGGCGCGCTCAAGGACTTCACGGCGATGGACCTCGGCGGCATCGCGATCAAGGCGGCGCTGGAGCGTTCCGGCGTGAGCGGCGACCAGGTGGACTACGTGATCATGGGCCACGTCCTGCAGGCCGGTCAGGGCCAGATCACGGCCCGCCAGGCGGCCGTCAAGGGCGGCATCCCGATGAGCGTGCCGGCGCTGACCATCAACAAGGTGTGCCTGTCCGGCCTGGACGCCATCGCGCTGGCCGACCAGCTGATCCGCGCGGGCGAGTACGAGGTGGTCGTCGCGGGCGGCATGGAGTCGATGACGAACGCCCCGTACATGCTGCCCAAGGCGCGGTCGGGCTACCGGTACGGCAACGCGCAGATGCTCGACGCGACCTTCCACGACGGCCTGTTCGACGCGTTCGACCACGTGCCGATGGGCGAGGCGACGGAGTCGGTGCAGCACCGGTACGAGATGACGCGCGAGCAGCAGGACGAGTTCGCCGCGCGCAGCCACGAGCTCGCCGCGGCCGCGATCAAGGACGGCCGGTTCGCCGACGAGATCGTGCCGGTCGAGATCCCGCAGCGGAAGGGCGACCCGATCGTCGTGTCCGAGGACGAGGGCGTTCGGCCCGGCACGACTGCCGAGACGCTGGCCAAGCTCAAGCCCGCCTTCGTGAAGGACGGCACGCTCACCGCCGGCAACGCCTCACAGATCTCCGACGGTGCCGCCGCGGTCGTGGTCATGAGCAAGAAGAAGGCGGAGGAGCTGGGCCTGACCTGGCTGGCCGAGATCGGCGCCCACGGCGTCGTCGCCGGGCCGGACAACTCGCTGCAGGAGCAGCCGGCCGAGGCCGCCAAGGTGGCGCTGGCCAAGGAGGGCCTGCAGGTCTCGGACGTCGACCTGTTCGAGCTCAACGAGGCGTTCGCGGCCGTCGCGATCGCCAGCCACGCGGCGCTGGGCGTCGACAGCCCCGACAAGATCAACCCGAACGGCGGCGCGATCGCGCTCGGCCACCCGATCGGCGCCAGCGGCTGCCGGATCGCCCTGCACCTCGCGCACGAGCTCAAGCGTCGCGGTGGCGGCCTCGGCGTGGCCGCGCTCTGCGGCGGCGGCGGCCAGGGCGACGCGCTCGTCCTCCGCGTACCTGCGTGACGGGCATCCGGGCCCGTCGCACCGCTGACGTCCCGGAGCTCGTCGAGCAGGCCACCGCCGGCAACGCCCGCGCGGTCGGCCGGCTCATCAGCCTGGTCGAGGACGCGTCGCCCGCGCTGCGCCAGGTGATGCAGCTGCTCGCCCCGCGGGCCGGGCACGCCCGGGTGATCGGGCTGACCGGCTCGCCCGGCGTCGGCAAGTCCACCTCCACCAGCGCGCTCGTGTCGGCCTACCGGCGGCGCGGCAAGCGGGTAGGGGTCCTTGCGGTCGACCCGTCGTCGCCCTTCTCCGGCGGCGCGCTGCTCGGCGACCGGGTGCGGATGCAGGACCACGCCACAGACGACGGCGTCTTCATCCGGTCCATGGCCTCACGCGGGCATCTCGGCGGGCTGTCGTGGGCGACACCGCAGGCGCTGCGGGTGCTCTCGGCAGCGGGCTGCGACATCGTGCTGATCGAGACGGTCGGCGTTGGGCAGGCAGAGGTGGAGGTCGCGTCACTCGCCGATACGACCCTCGTGCTTCTCGCGCCGGGCATGGGCGACGGCATCCAGGCCGCGAAGGCTGGGATCCTCGAGGTCGCCGACCTGTTCGTGGTGAACAAGGCCGACCGGGACGGCGCCGACCAGGTGGTGCGGGACCTGCGGTACATGCAGTCGCTGGGTATGCAGGCGCCGTCGCAGGCGAAGGTGGACGGGCACTGGGTCGCGCCGATCGTGAAGACCGTCGCCGCCAAGGGCGAGGGCGCGGACGAGGTCGTGGACCGGATCGAGGAGCACGGCGTCTGGCTCGCCTCGACAGGCCTGCTCGAGACGCGCCGTCGGCAGCGCGCGGCGGACGAGGTCGAGGCGATCGCGCTGACCGTGCTGCGGTCCCGGATCGGCGACCTGCGCGGCGGCGACGCCCTGGACCGGCTGGCCGGACGGGTGGTGGCCGGCGAGGTCGACCCCTACGCCGCCGCCGACGAGCTGGTCGCCGGCGTCACCCAGTAGCGGCCTGCTGCACCTCGAGCAGCGACTCCTGCCGGCGCGCCGCCTCGAACGCCGCGTGCCCCCCGCGAACGCCGAACAGCCGCTTGGTCAGCACCAGGTAGAGCACCGCTGCCACGTTGATGACGAGGGCCCCGATGCGCAGCACCGTGACGCGGTCGAGCAGCTCGCGCACCTCGAGCGGCAGGAAGATCGAGGTGCCGACGGCGGCGACGTACTCGCCCCACCGCTTGAGCAGGAACAGCCCGACGCCCTCGAGCAGCTGCAGGAGGCCGTACGCCAGCAGACCGACCGACAGCAGCGTCAGCGTGTGCGGGCGCGACTCGAGGATCTTCTGCGCGCGGGCGACGGCCGCGCTGTCGGTGAGGTCGACGTGCAGCGCCTCCTGCAGCGGCTGCAGCGCCGGCACCGCGCGCTCGAACGTCGCCCGCAGGTCACTCTGCGCGGCGCGGAACCGCAGGACGCCGTAGGCAAGGCCCAGCAGCACCAGCCCGCGCAGGAACCGCTCCACGGCCAGCAGGCGCAGCACCACCGCGTCCCGCAGGGCGCGGTCGCGCAGCACCAGCGGCGCCTCGGCTGCCGGTCCGGAGCCGGCGGCAGCGCCCAGCACGAAGTCGCCGCAGCGCAGGCAGCGCCAGGCCTCGCCCTCGGGCGTGGTGGCCACCAGGCGCTCGCGCAGGTCCGGCTCGGCCGGCGCGTACGTGGCGTGCCCGCGGCGGCCGCACGCGCGCAGGCTCCAGTCCACGGCCTCACCCTGCCGCACCCGCGGATCGGCCGTACAGTCCGGTGTGACGGCTCTCACAGCGTCGGGGGGAGCGACCGCCGTGCCACGCGGTTCGACCTGGCGTCGCGCAGGCGGACCGTCTCGCGCGCCTGGGCGGCCGCGGTCGCCGGGCACCCGGAGCAGGCGTTCGACGTCGGCGACGAGGTTCTCGACTCGTGGGGGCGGTCGTCCGACTGGGTCGACCCGCGCTGCACGGGCGCCCCGGTGGACGACCCGGACGAGGTCGTGCGCTCGTGGGAAGCCACGCCGGCCGCGGCCGGGGTGCACGCGACGGCCGACCAGGTGCGCGACGTCGTCGCCGAGGGCGATCTCATCGCGGCCGTGACCGATGCGGCCGGTCGCATCGTCTGGACGTGCGGCAGCCGGGTCATGCGACGTGCGGCGGAGCGCATCAACTTCGTGCCCGGCGGACGCTGGGACGAGGCTTCGGTCGGCACCAACGCGCTGGCGCTGGCCCTGCGGACCGGCCGCCCGTCCACCGTCTACAGCGCGGAGCACTTCAGCCAGGCCGTGCACGGCTGGGTCTGCCACTCGGTGCCGCTGACCGATCCGGCGACGGGTGACGTGCTCGGCGTGCTCGACCTCAGCACGACGTGGGACCGGGCGCACCCGCTGGCCATGTCGGCTGCGCGCTCGCTCGGCCGGTCCGTCACCTCGCAG
>JAODNS010000209.1 GCA_025465145.1 Frankiales bacterium | reverse complement strand
CCTTGCCGTCGAACTCCCGGATGTTGCCGGGGTTCACGCGGACGGCGGCACAGCCGGCGTCGAGCGCGGCGAAGATGTACTTGCTCTGGAAGTGGATGTCGGCGATGACCGGGATCTGCGACTGCTTGACGATCCGCGGCAGCGCCTCGGCGTCGACCGGGTCGGGTACGGCGACACGCACGACCTGGCAGCCGGTCGCCGTCAGGGCGGCGATCTGCTGCAGGGTGCCGTTGATGTCGGCGGTGACCGTCGTCGTCATCGACTGGACGCTGACCGGCGCGCCGCCGCCCACGAGCACGCCGCCGACGTCGATCTGCCGGGTCTGCCTGCGCGGCGCGAGCACCGGCGGCGGGAGGGCGGGCATCCCGAGGGGCACGGTCACTGCGGGAGTCGCACGGGGTTGACGATGTCGGCGCCGAGGATCCAGACGGTGAGCCCGACGAAGGCGACGACGACCGCGTACGTCAGCGGCATCAGCTTGGTCAGGTCGACGCGCTGCAGGGCTCCCCGGTAGCCGAACAGCCGCCGGATGCGGTCGCGGCCCTGCTCGAACAGCAGGACGGCGATGTGGCCGCCGTCGAGCGGGAGCAGGGGCAGCAGGTTGAACACACCGACGAAGACGTTCAGCCCGGCCATGATCGACAGGAAGGTCAGCAGCTTGACGCCGGCCGTCTCCTGGCTCGCGAGCACCTCGCCGCTGATGCGGCCGGCGCCGTAGACGCCGATGAAGCCCTCCGGGTCGCGGTCGTCGCCGTACAGCTTTGTGATCGTGCCGAGCTTCTCGGTCAGCGTCGTGCCAATGCCCTTGATGATGAGGCCGGCGGACTCCTTGCTGTCCTTGAGCGCGTCCACCGGCCCGACGCGCTCCGTGGCGAGCCGGCGCTGGACGCTGACTCCGATCGCGCCGACCTCCTCCTTCACCTTCTCGTCCTCGAGGGACGGGCGCAGGACCTTCGCGGGCGTGACCGTGACCTGCCGCTGCTTGCCGTCCCGCTGGACGGTGAGGGTGAGCGGGGTGCCGGCACTGCGGCGGACGGTGCGGACGAACTCCTCGCTGTCCTTCACCTTCTTGCCGCCGATGGCGGTGACGACGTCACCGGGCTGGATGCCGGCGGCCTTGGCGGGTCCGGGTACGGCTCCGGGTACGGCTCCGGCCGAGCCGCACGTCGCCGCTGAGTCGGCCGCGACGCAGTCGGAGGTGCTGGCGAGCGCGGGCTGCCCCTCGACCACGCGGCCGACGGCGAACGAGCTGATGAGGATGAGGACGACCGCGATGACGAAGTGCATGACCGAGCCGGCGGCGAGGACGACCGTCCGCTTGCCGGCCGGCTGCTTGTAGAAGGCCCGGTCCTCGTCACCGGGCGGGACCTCCTCGAGCGGAGTCATCCCGACGATCTTCACGAAGCCGCCGGCGGGGATGGCCTTCACGCCGTACTCGGTCTCGCCGCGCTGCGTCGACCACAGCGTGGGGCCGAAGCCCACGAAGAACTGCGTCGCCTTCATGCCGTACCGCCGCGCGGTCAGGAAGTGGCCCGCCTCGTGGATCATCACCGACACGAGCAGCGCGACGACGAACGCCAGGATGCCTGCTACTGCCACTGATCGACCTCTCTCGTGAGCCGCTGCGCAGCTGCGCGCGCCTCCTCCTCCGTGGTCAACACCTCGGCCAGGGTCGGACGTTCCCTGAACTCGTGCTCGGCCACGACGCGCGCGACCGTGTCCACGATCCGGTCGAACGGGAGCCGCCCGGCGACGAAGGCGGCCACGCACTCCTCATTGGCCGCGTTCAGCGCGGCGGGGGCGGTGCCGCCGCGCGTGCCGGCCGCCCGGCAGAGCTGCACCGCCGGGAATACGGTGTCGTCGAGCGGCAGGAACTCCCAGCTCGAGGCCGTCGTCCAGTCCATCCCGTAGCCGTCGTGCGGCAGCCGGCCCGGCCAGCCGAGCGCGAGGGCGATGGGCAGCCGCATGTCGGGCGGGCTCACCTGCGCGAGCGTGGAGCCGTCGACGAACTCGACCATCGAGTGCACGAGCGACTGGGGGTGCACGACGACGTCGAGCCGGTCGTACGGGATGTCGAACAGCAGGTGCGCCTCGATGACCTCGAGGCCCTTGTTGATGAGCGTCGCCGAGTTGATCGTGACGACGGGGCCCATGTCCCAGGTCGGATGCGCGAGGGCCTGCTCCGGCGTGATCCCGGACAGGTCGGTGCGGCCGCGGAACGGGCCGCCACTCGCCGTCAGCACCAGCCGGCGCACCTCGGCGCGGGTGCCGCCGCGCAGGCACTGCGCCAGCGCGGAGTGCTCGGAGTCCACCGGCACGATCTGGTCGCGGTACGGGGTGACGAGCGGGCCGCCGGCGACGAGCGACTCCTTGTTCGCCAGCGCGAGGGTTCTGCCCGCCTCCAGCGCGGACAGCGTCGGTGCCAGTCCGGCGGAGCCGGTCATGCCGTTGAGGACCACGTCGCAGGGCCACGCCGCGATCTCCGTGGCCGCGTCGGGCCCGGCGAGGATCTTGGGGATCGGGTGGTCCCCCGCACTGAACCCGCGGGCCTGCGCCTCGGCGTAGAAGGCGAGCTGGAGGTCCTGGGCTGCCGTGGCCTTGGCCACGGCCACGACCTCGACGGCCAGGTCGAGCGCCTGCCGGGCGAGCAGCTCGACGCGGTCCCCGCCGGCGGCGAGCCCGACCACCCGCAGCCGGTCCGGGTTGCGCAGCACGACGTCCACGGCCTGCGTCCCGACCGAGCCGGTCGAGCCGAGCAGCACCACCTCGCGGACCGTCACGCTGCCAGTCTCCCAGGTCGCCCCTCGGCACGCTCGGTCACGTCGTCTACGGTGAGGCTGTGCCCGATCTGCCCCTCGGTGTCCTGTTCTTCCAGCGTGCGATCACGCAAGGTGATCAGTCGCTACAGGCCGTAGCCGATCACGCCGAGTCACCAAGCATGCGCCTCTCGTTGACGAACCGCCGCACCTGGCTCACTGCCGGCGCTCTCTCGGCGGTCCTCACCGGCGGGCTCACCGCGCAGCTCGTGCCGACGGCAGCCGCTGACCCCTCCGCCGGCACGATCCGCGCGAACACCGACGCCGCGCCGGTGGAGGTGCCCGCACCGTCCGCCGGTCCGGCCGCTCCGTCCGCCTTCGGGCCTGCCGGCCCAGCCGCCCTGCCCATCGCTCAGCCTCCCGCCGCGCAGCCCGTGACCGA
>JAODNS010000207.1 GCA_025465145.1 Frankiales bacterium | reverse complement strand
GGCTCGCCGGTCCCGGTGCCGTCGGTGCAGGTCGCCTCGCCGCCGGCGGTCGACGCCACGCCGTCCGCAGCACCGCCGGCGACCCCGGACGACGTGCCGCTGCCGCTGGCCGGCTTCGCCGGCGCGCTCGTGCTGGCGCTGGGCAGCTCCGTCGCGGTGGCCAGCCGCCGCCGGTAGAGCCGCGACAGGCGGGGTACGCGCTCGCCATGCGCGCACTCCTGCTGGTCCTGCTCCTGCTGCCGGCCGAGCCGGCCCTCGCCGCCGACGAGAGCAAGGACGCCGGCAGCGGCTTCCCCAAGGCGATCCTGGTCCTCGCCGTCGTCGCGGTCGTGTTCGCGCTGGTCTGGCGCGAGGTCAGCAGGCGCAAGCAGCGCTAGCTGTACCGGGTCACGTAGCCGCGGCGGCGGAACAGCCGCAGCATGGCCGTGACGTACCAGACCGCGGCGGCACCCGCGGCCAGCGTCAGCCCGGCGGACAGCAGGACCTGGTCCCACGGGTACGCCCCGCCGTCCACCAGCTCGCGCGCGGCGGTGAACGCGTGCGTCGTCGGCAGCGCCTGCGCCACCGGCTGCAGCACGCCGGGCAGCGCGGAGACCGGGAAGAACGTGCCGGACAGCGGCATGAGGACGAACAGGATCCCCCAGACGAGCGCCTCCGCGCCGGACCCGTACCGCAGCACGATCCCGATGACGAGCATCGCGATGACCCAGCCGCAGAGCAGCAGCAGCACGATCACGGGCAGCAGCCCGACCCCGAGGCTGGTGATGTCGAACGAGTAGCAGAGCAGCGCCGTCAGCGCGACGCCGCCGACCCCGAGCACCAGCTTGAACAGGCCGAACAGGCCGGTCCCGAGCAGGTACTCCGCCTCGCTCACCGGCGAGACCATCAGCGACAGCAGGTTGCGCGACCACGTCTCCTCGAGGAAGCCGGCGGAGACGGCGATCTGCGCCTGGTACAGCACGTGCCACAGCACGACGCCGGCCAGTACGTAGAAGGCGCGCGTCTGGTTGCTCTGGTACGCGATCGCGAGCGAGCCGAACGTGAGGGTGTCCACGACCGGCCAGAGCACGATGTCGAACGAGCGGTGCGGGCTGCGCTTGAGCACCCACCAGTGCCGCTTCGCGATCGCGCTGATGCGCAGGGCGTTCATCGCCGCGACTCCTCCGCCAGGTGCAGGAAGACGCCCTCGAGGTCGGCCCGGTCGTAGCGCAGGGCGATGTCCTCCGAGGTGCCGTCGGCGGCGACGCGCCCGCCGAGCAGGAAGACGACGCGCTGCGCGAGCCGCTCCACCTCGCGCATGTCGTGGCTGGTGATGAGCAGCGCGGTGCCCTCGTCGTCGCACAGGCTCTCCAGCCCGGCGCGTACCCGCGCCGAGACGTCCGGGTCCAGGCTGGCCGTCGGCTCGTCGAGCACCAGCAACGCCGGTGCGTGCAGGGTTGCCTTGACGATGCCGATCAGCGTCTTCTGGCCGCTGGACAGCTCGGTGCCGAGGGCGCCCTCGAGGTGCCCGATGCCGAACCGCTCCAGCCCGGTCGCGATGGCGCGCTTGCTGTCGCGGACGCCGTACAGCTCGCCGTACATGCCCAGGTACTCGCGCACCCGAAGCCGCTCGGGCAGCGGCAGGTAGCCGGCTGCGAAGCCGACGTTCTGCGCCGCCTTCGACCGGTGCTTCGGCAGGGTGTGGCCCGCGACGGTGACGGTGCCGGCGTCCGGGCGGACGACGCCGAGGCACATCAGCAGGGTCGTGGTCTTGCCGGCGCCGTTGGGACCGAGCAGCGCGACCCGCTCCCCCTCGGCGACGGTCAGGTCGACGCCGTCGACGGCGCGGCCGCGGCGGTACTCCTTGACGAGGCCGGAGGCGGCCAGCACGAGCGTCACGGGTTCAGGCTCTCCTGCGGTGCAAGCGGGTTCAGCCGACGGTGCGGCGGGCGGCCTCGAGCTGCCGCTCGGCCTGGGCGCGCAGCGCCGGGTCGTTCGGGTCGGTGTCGCGGTCGAACACCAGCTGCCAGTCGAGCACCTCGAGCCCCGGCCGCCGACGGCCCACGATGCGCACCCCGCCGGCCGGCACCAGCCGGGTGTGGCTGGACCACGCGACGCTCGCGGCGACCCGTGCGCGCACGGTCTCGGGGAGGTCGGTGTCCTGGCTCAGGTCCAGCTCCACCTCGTGCCGGGCGCCGCTGCCCTCCACCTCCGCCAGTTCGAGCACCGTGAGGACCGGCTTGCTGAAGGTCGCCCGCTCGACCTCCTCCCAGTCGATCCGCCCCCGCCCCGGCAGGTGCACCCCGAGGTTCGTCGCCACCACCGGCTGAGCATCGGCCGTGACCGCCCACGCCACCCTGCGCTCCCCCCGCTCGAGCGGCACCGCCTGCACCGCGTCCGGCAGCGTCCGACGCTGGAAGAGACCCACGCAGCAGACCCTAGGCGGGGGGCGGTCCGTCGCGGCGCGACGGCCATGATCGACGCGGCTGTTGGCGCAGGAACCCCGCTGCGGAGGTCGGTTCCTGCGCGGCTCGCCCCGTCGATCACGCAGGCGGGCGGGTGCGGCTTGGGGTCGTGGAGCCGTCGCCCCGGCGGCGGCTCAGTCGAGGTAGTCGCGGAGCTTCTGCGCCCTCGACGGGTGCCGCAGCTTGCTCAACGTCTTGCTCTCGATCTGCCGGATCCGCTCCCGCGTGACGCCGAACTCCTGGCCCACTTCTTCGAGCGTGCGCGGCTGCCCGTCGGTGAGCCCGAAGCGCAGCCGGATGACCTGCCGCTCGCGCTCGTTGAGCCCGTCGAGGACGAACTCGAGCTGCTCCTTGAGCAGGATGAAGCTGGCCGCGTCCAGGGGGACGACGGCGTCGGAGTCCTCGATGAAGTCGCCGAGGTGACTGTCGCTCTCCTGCCCGACCGGCGTGTCCAGCGACACCGGCTCCTGCGAGATCTTCTGGATCTCCAGGACCTTTGCCGGGCTGAGGTCCAGCTCGCGGCCGAGCTCCTCCGGCGTCGGGTCCCGGCCGAGGTCCTGCAGCAGCTGCCGCTGCACGCGTACCAGCTTGTTGATCGTCTCGACCATGTGGACGGGTACGCGGATCGTCCGGGCCTGGTCCGCGATCGCGCGGGTGATGGCCTGGCGGATCCACCAGGTCGCGTACGTCGAGAACTTGTAGCCCTTGGTGTAGTCGAACTTCTCGACGGCCCGGATCAGCCCGAGGTTGCCCTCCTGGATGAGGTCGAGGAAGAGCATCCCGCGCCCGACGTACCGCTTCGCGATGCTGACCACGAGCCGGAGGTTGGCCTCGACCAGCTTGCGCTTGGCGACCGTGCCGTCGTACTCGATCGCCTCGAGGTCCCGCCGGAGCGCCGCAGACAGGTCCGGCACCGTGACGAGCTTCTCGGACGCGAACAGCCCGGCCTCGACCCGCTTGGCGAGGTCGACCTCCTCCTCGGCGCTGAGCAGCCGTACCTTGCCGATCTCCTTGAGGTACATGCGGACCGCGTCGCTGCCGGGGCTGGTCTTGGCCGCGGCCTCCTCGTCCTTGCGCAGCCGCGCCTCGTCCTTCTCGGCCGCGTCGAGCTCGTCGCCCGGCTCGATGATCTCGACGCCGGCGTCGTTGAGGACGGTCAGCACACCGTCGAGCGCGTCGGCCGGCACGTCGGCCGCGGCGAGGACGGCAGAGACCTCCTCGGCGGACAGGAACCCGGCGGCCTTGCCCCGAGCGATCAGGCTCCGCACCTCGTCGACCTCCGCCTCCTTGGGGAGGGCGGTCGGCGTCAGGACTGCGGCCTGGGGCTCGGGGGCGGTCACAAGGCGCCGATGCCTCGTTCGCGGTGCGAGCGCGCCGTCTGCTCGAGCCGGATCAGCTCGGTGAACAGGGCGTTGTATCTGTCCGGCTCCTCCACCGGGTTGACCCGTTGCAGCCGCGGCTTGAGCTCGGCGACCTTGCGCGTCGCCGCGTGCTCCTGGACGCGGGCGAGGACGGCGCCGGCATACCGCTCGTCGGGCTCGGTGTCGCTGTGCAGGCTCTCGACGGCCAGCGCTGTGACGAGCTGGCGGACGCGGTCGTCGGGGCTGCGCTCGAGCAGGGTGCCCACCCACGCCTCGCCGCCGGGGCTGCTGGCCGCGCCGCCTGCGTCGCGGATGACCTGGTGCACGGCCTGCAGGCCGGGATGGGTGAACACCTCGTCGTCGAGGGTGTCGTAGACGGGGCCGGCGACGACCGGCATCTGGACGGCGAGCTTCACGGCCTCGCGCTCCACGGAGAGCGCGGCGGCATCGGCCGTGACGGCAGGGGCGGGAGTACGGCGCTGCTGCGGCGCGCCGGTGTCGCCGGCGAGCTCGGACACACGCGCGGCCACCGGTTCGACCTCCATGCCGAGCCAGCCGGCCAGTCGCCGCGCGTACTCGGGCCGCAGCGCGCGGTCCTTGATGCGTGCCACCAGCGGCGCGGCCGTCTGCATCGCCTGCACGCGGCCTTCGGCAGTCTCGAGGTCGTACTTCGACAGCGTGCTCTTGATGGCGAACTCCACCAGCGGCACGCGCGCCGCGACGACGTCCCGTACCGCCGTGTCGCCCTTCGCGAGGCGCAGGTCGCACGGGTCCATGCCGCCCGGGCTGATGGCGACGAACGTCTGGGCCACGAACTTCTGCTCGTCGCCGAACGCCTTGAGCGCCGCCTTCTGGCCGGCCTCGTCGCCGTCGAAGGTGAAGATGACCTCGCCGCGGAACTCGTCCTGGTCCATGAGCAGCCGGCGGATCACCTGGATGTGGTCGGACCCGAAGGCCGTGCCGCAGGTGGCGATGGCGGTCGGCACGCCGGCGAGGTGCATCGCCATGACGTCGGTGTAGCCCTCGACGACGACCGCCTGCCGTCGCTTGGCGATCTCCTTCTTGGCGGCGTCGATCCCGTACAACACCGAGGACTTCTTGTAGATCGGCGTCTCGGGGCTGTTGAGGTACTTCGGGCCGTTGTCGCTCTCGTGCAGGCGGCGCGCGCCGAAGCCGATGACGTCGCCGGTGATGTCGCTGATCGGCCAGACGAGCCGGCCGCGAAACCGGTCGATCGGCCCCTTCTGTCCCTGCGACACCAGGCCGCTGGCGAGCAGCTCCTCGGACGAGAACCCCTTGCCCCGCAGGTGCTTCACGAGGTTGTCCCAGCCGTTCGGCGCGTAGCCGACGCCGAACTGCGCCGCCGCCGACTGGTCGAAGCCGCGCTCGGCGAGGAACGTCCGGCCGATGACCGCCTCGGCGCCGGACAGGTGCTCGACGAAGTACTCCTGCGCGAGCCGGTGCGCCTCGACCAGCCGCGTTCGCTGGCCCGTCTGGCGGCCACCCGCGGAGCCGCCCTGCTCGTACTGCAGCTGCACGCCGTAGCGACCCGCGAGCCGCTCGACCGCCTCGACGAAGGACAGGTGCTCGGTGTTGCGGACGAACGTGATGACGTCCCCGCTCTCGCCGCAGCCGAAGCAGTGGAACATGTTCAGCGTCGGGTTGACGTTGAACGACGGCGACTTCTCGTCGTGGAACGGGCACAGGCCCTTGAGGCGCCCGCCGCCGGCGCTCTTGAGCTGGACGCTCTCGCCGATGACGTCGGCGATGGCGGCGCGTTCGCGCACCAGGACGACGTCCTCGTCGCGGATGCGCCCGGCCACGTCGTCCTCCTCGGTCCCCCGGCAGCACGCCAGATCAGCGCGGGCGGCTTGGGGAAGTCCCGACCGGCTCACTCTAGCCGCGCAAGACTGGACGAGTGCGGCGTATCGAGCTTCTCCAGCTGCTCGCCGCCCGATGCGCTCCGGGCACCGTGCTCGGGATCGACGGGCCGGACGCCGCCGGGAAGACGACGCTCGCGGACGCGCTGGCTGCGGAGCTGGGGGTACGGGCGCTGCGCGCGACGGTTGACGGCTTCCACCTGCCGGCGGCGGAGCGGCACGTCCTGCCGTACGAGGACTCGTTCGACGTGCAGCGGCTGGTCTCGCAGCTGCTCGAGCCGTTCCGGACCGGCGCGCCGTCGGTGCTGGTGCGGTCGTGGGACTGGGTTCGCGATGCTCCCGATCCGGTGGAGGCGGCGGTGCCTGCTGACGGGGTGCTCGTGCTGGACGGGGTGTTCCTGGGACAGGTACGGGACCAGCTGGACGTGTGGGTGTTCCTGGACGTGCCGCCGGAGGTGACGCTGGCGCGGGCGGCGGTGCGGGATCCCGCGTTCTCGGCGGCGCGGTACCGGGAGCGGTACCTGCCGGCGCAGGCGCGGTACCGGGCGACGGTGCGGGCGGATCTGGTGGTGGACAACCGAGATCCGGAGCAGCCGCGACTGCTGCCGTAGCTGCTGATCCGTTCGCGTGCGTCGGGGGCTGGCTTCGCGTCCGCACAGGACCAGTGGCCGCAAGCCCGCCGGCTGCCGCTCACTGCCGCCGACTGCACCCGAGGTGCAGCCCCCTCGCGACCTCGCTGATGGCTCGCAATCGTTCGCCCACAGCAGATCCCGCTAGCCCCCGGATCCCCCCGATTCTGTCGTATCTCGCCCGTCTACTTGTGCTGTCCAGGAAGGAGCCGCCGCCATGACCGTGCTGACCATGCCGTCGCGCGCGGCTCAGGCGACGGCGCAGCTGCGGCAGGGGCTGGACGCGCTCGACGCGCTGGAGCCGGACCGGCTGTCGTGGGCTGAGCAGGAGACGCTGTTGCGCGAGCTCGAGGTCGCCGCCCGTCGCGTCGAAGCGCTGAGGCTGGCGGCGCTGACGGCGTTCGCGCGCAGCGGCGGCTGGGAGGACGGCCACCACATCAGCGCCGCCGCATGGGTGCGCGACAAGCTCGGCACCTCGCGCGCTGACGCTGGACGCGATCTCGCGCTCGGACGGGCGCTCGAGGACTGGCCGGCCGTACGCACGGCCCTCGCCTACGGTCACATCTCGAGCCGGCATGCAGGAGTGCTCTGCAGCGCGCTGTCGCGCTTGCCAGGCGTGGACGACGCCCTGGTGGAGCTGCTGCTGACTGCCGCCGAGCAGTGGGACCCCGGCCAGCTGGCGAAGGCCCTGGCCGCCCGGGTGGCCGCGGCGGCACCAGAGGCCGCCGCCGCCGATGCGGAGCAGGTTCACGACCGGCGGAAGCTGCACCACACGATCACGATCGACGACATGGGCCGGCTCGACGCGTGGCTGGAGCCGGAGCTGGCCGAGCTGTTCCGGGACGCGCTGGACGCGGAGTCGGTACGGGACCGGGCAGCGGACGACGACCGTACGCCGGCACAGCGTCGGCACGACGCGTTCGGACGGCTGATCCGGCGAGCCGTCACGGCGCCTGGTGCACCGAAGCGGCACGGCACGCCCGTGCAGCTCCTCGTGCTCGTCGACGACAAGGGTGCACGCACCGCAGCCGGTCACGTGCTCACCGGTGGTGCGCTGGACCGGCTGTCCTGTTCCTCGCCGCTGGCCCGATGCCTGCTCGCGGACGGGGTACCGCTGGCGCTCGGGCGGACGGTCCGGGTGGCGACGGAGGCGCAGTACCGCGCACTGGTCGTGCGCGACGGCGGATGCACGGTACGCGGCTGCGACCGCCCCGCGTCCTGGTGCACGCCGCACCACGTGATCCCGTGGCAGCACGGCGGCCCGACGGACCTGTCGAACCTGCTGCTCCTGTGCGAGGCGCACCACCACACGCTGCACGACCGGCACCGGGTCCTCCCCCTGCGGGACGGGCGGACGCTCACCGAGACGGGGGCGCTGCCCGGGGCAGATCCACCCGGCGGCTGATCGACGGGACGAGTGCCGGCGCGCAGCCGATGTGGTGCGCACAGAGTCCGAGGCGGGTTCGGCGCGCGGCTGATCGGAGTGACCCTGCTTCTCCGCCGGGCTGTTCTGCCGCGTCGTGCTGGTGCCCGCGCGAGCCGATGAGGTGGCAACGCGGTCACCGACCCGCGGCGCGACCTCGGTCAGCCGCGGGTCAGCTGCGCGTGCAGCCCTGCTGCGGCAGCGTCAGTGAGCCCTGCCACCTGGTCAACGACTGCGCGCAGGCGAGCCGCGTCGCCCACCGCCACCCGCCATGCCTCGGCGTGCACCGGCTCGAGCACCTCGGGGCGATCGGCGAGCAGCCCCACCAGCTCCCCGACCACCTCGCGCTCGCGCTCCTGCACCGCCCGCACCCCCGGCCGGTCCATCACGTACCGCGCCGTCACCGCCTTCAGCGCCGCGCACTCGAGCCGTACCTGCGCCGGCACCACGAGGTCGGCGTCGTACCGCGTCAGCCCGGCCCCGAAAGCGGCCCGCGTCGCCTCCTCCGCCGCCCGGCAGAACCGGCCGATCAGCGTGCTCGTCGCCGCCTTCAGCGCCACCTGCGCGGCCGCCGTCCCGTCGTACCCCCGCGGCCACCACGGCTCCCCGACCAACCCCGTGAACGCCTCAGCCACCTCGCCCGCGGACGCACCCGTGTACGTCGAGGCAGCCACGGCAGCCACCTCGGCCGGGTCCACGGCGCGCAGGTCGATCAGCCCGGCGACGACGCCGTCCTCCAGGTCGTGCACCGAGTAGGCGACGTCGTCCGCCCAGTCCATCACCTGCGACTCGACCGGCCGCCGGCCCTCCGGCGCCCCCGCCCGCAGCCACGAGAACACCGGCGCGTCGTCCTCGTACACGCCGTACTTCCGCGTCCCGTCCCGCTTGCGCCACGGGTACTTCGTCGCCGCGTCGAGCATCGCCCGCGTCAGGTTCAGCCCCGCGCCCGGCACCTTCACCTCGAGCCGGGTGAGCAGCCGCAGCGACTGCGCATTGCCCTCGAAGCCGCCGCAGCCGGCCGCCGCCTCGTCCAGCGCCGTCTCGCCGTTGTGCCCGTACGGCGGATGACCCAGGTCGTGCGCCAGGCAGGCTGCGT
>JAODNS010000199.1 GCA_025465145.1 Frankiales bacterium | reverse complement strand
GGCGCTGGCGTCGCTCCGCCGAGGACAGCCACGCGCGCGGACGACACGCGCGTCGCGGTGCGCCTCCGCAGGTCGCGGCCGCCTGCCCGCCAGGTGTCGGCCAGCAGCAGCCCGTCCTCGTCGACGCACGTCCGCGCCCGGTCCGCGGTCGTCGCGGCGGCGAAGGGGCCGGCGTCGAGCGGCTCGCGCGTGAGCCACCAGCTGCAGCTGCGGCCGGCAAACGAGCCTGTCCCGTCCGGTGCTGCGACGCCGTTGCGCGACGCCCAGGCCAGCGGCGCCGTCAGCCGCTGGTCCTGCCCCGGCTCCCCCGGCGGCACGACGGCCAGCTGTCGCCACGAGCCGCCCGCGCGGTCGTACACACCGTCCGCGGTGGTGGCTGAGCCGACCTCCCCGCTGATCCGATTGCTGCCGAGCGGCCGGTCCAGCCCGACGGTCTCGACCGTCCGGGTGCCGGTCGACAGGTCCTCGACGTCGTACGACAGCAGCAGCCCGGTCCGGGGCTCCGCCGCCGGGTCGCCGTTGGTCCGGCTCCAGATCGCGGCGAGGCCGCCGGCCACGCAGAGGACGAGCGCGAGGACGAGTACCTGGCCGCGCCTGCTCAGCGGTGCGACGGACCGACCCACGCCGGCAACGGTGCCACGGCCGGCTTGGCGACCTCGGTGAGGTAGCGGATCGTCCAGTACGGCGTCAGGTAGTCGATGCCCGGCGCCTGGTGCGTCGGCGCGTCCGCGCCGTCGAGCTGCGTCGGGGGCTGCTGCCACAGGAAGTCGCGCGGTGCGCGCTGCGCGACCGGCAGCGGGAACCGGGCCCGGAGCCTGCCGTTGGCCGGGTCCGGGACGGGAACGACGGTGCCGTCCTGATCCACGTCGAGCTGGCCGTTCGGGACGCACTCCAGGTCTGCGCCGCAACGGGGCGAGTTCTTCACCGGCCCCGACTCGATGGCGTGCCGGTAGTCCAGCCACTGCCCGAGGTGCTGGACAGCGGCGTCGATGCGCTTCGGCTCGCCGGACGCGCCGAAGGTGATCGACTCGAAGTGGGCGTTGCCGTCGTCGCCGGTGGTCCTGTCCATGACGCCGAGCGCCTGGCGCATCAGCTCCCGGAGCATCGGGTCGGACTCGAGCCGGATCGTGTTGCCGAGCGTCAGGTGGTTGAGGTTGTACTTGTAGTAGCCGTCGTTCGGTTGCGCGGCGTCGACCTCCATCGACCCGGCCAGCAGCGGCAGCTGCGAGGCCGACTCCTCGGCCCAGACCGCATCCCAGAACGCCTTCTCCTCGGGCGTGCCGCCGGCCGCCACGTGCCGCGCGCTCTGCGTGACGTTGAGCCGGGCGGAGGGCACCTGCTGCATGAAGTACGGCGACCAGAAGTTGTCGAAGTCGTGGCCGTTGAACCCGGTCACCGGGACCGGCACGGGCGCCTTCGGCACCGACACGTTGCCGTGCGGGCGGGGGAAGCTCCAGCCGTACTTGACCAGGCGGCCGGCGAGGACGAGCACATCGCCGCGGATCTGCGCCGACAGGGCCGGGTCGTCCTTGCCGACGAGGTCGTACGCGTAGAGCAGTCCGTACAGCGTGCCGGCGTAGCTGTCGCGGCTGGGCGCGGTCTCGCAGTAGTAGTCGACCCCGTCCTCCCAGCGGAACGGGCCGAAGATCCGCGCGTTGCCCTTGGGCTGGATGCCGATCCCGTCCGGCGTCTCGGACGGGGCGGGCGCGCAGGCGCGCATGAGGATGCCCTCCTCGCCCTGGAAGACGCCGCCGCCGAACGACGGCGGGCCGCCTGCGGGCGAGGTCGGGTCGTACGAGGTGTTCGGCGAGAAGCTCGTCTTCCACTCCCGGCCGATCCGGGACAGCAGGTGGAACTTCGCGGTCATGGTCCGCACCCGTCCCAGGGCCTCGTCGCGCTGCGCCGTCCACGACGCGCGCGCGGTGTCCTCGGCGGCGTCCTTCGCCTTGAGCTTGCCGTCGTCGGGGCCGAGCAGCTTCAGCTTGTCCTTGGCGACCGCGTAGCGCATCGACTCCCCGGCGAGGTAGACGCCGGTCCAGAGCGCCGAGTCGCCCCAGGCGTAGCCGCTGGCGACGTCGCCGAGGGTGCGCTCCGGCGTGCGGTAGTCGATCTCGATCGCCTGGCCGAAGCGGAAGTTGTCGGTGATGCGCCGCTCGAGCTCCACCATCGCGCGGTCGTCGGCACAGGCCAGCGGACCGCTGCACGGCAGCGGCCGGGCGGTCTTCGGGGCCGCCAGCGCGTACGTCGCGGAGGTGACGACGGTGGCGGCGGCCAGGAGGAGGGCGAGGCGTCGGCGCACGAGGTTCCCTGGGATCAGGTGGTCGCGAGGGCGGGATCGCCCCCGAGGAAGACGGAGCGGAGCAGGTCGTCGCGGTGCAGGAGCTCTGACGTCGGGCCCTCGAAGCGGACCTGCCCCTTCTCCATGAAGTAGGCGCGGTCGGCCAGCGTGAGCGCGACGTTCACGGACTGTTCGACGAGGACCACCGTGATCCCTTCCCGGTTCAGCCGGCGGACCGTCGCGAGCAGCTCCTGCACGATCACCGGGGCGAGGCCGAGGGACAGCTCGTCGATGAGCAGCAGCTTCGGCTTGAGCAGGAAGGCCTGCGCGAGGACGAGCTGCTGACGCTGCCCCCCCGACAGGGACCCGGCGCGCAGGCCGAGCAGCGGGCGCAGCGCCGGGAAGACGTCGAGCACCTCGTCCAGCCGCTGCGCGAGCAGCGCCTTGTCCTTGCGGAGCAGGAAGGCACCGAGCCGCAGGTTCTCCTCGACGGTCAGGCCAGGGAAGATGCCGCGGCCGCCGGGTGCCTGGACGATGCCGCGGGCCGTCGTCCGCTCGGGCGGCTCGCCGGTGATGGGCACGCCGCCGAACCAGACGTTGCCGCCGTCCGGCTGCACCAGCCCGTTGATGGCGTTGAGCGTCGTCGACTTGCCGGCGCCGTTGGTGCCGAGCAGCGCGACGATCTCGCCCTCGCGGATGCGCAGGTCCACGCCGAACAGCACCTGGACGCCGTCGTACGAGACCGTCAGGTCCTTCGTCTCCAGCAGCAGCACGCTGCCGTCGTCGTCCGTGCGCGCGCCGTCGTCGATGTGCTCCGGGTCGCGGCGGGCGACGTCCGCGTCGATGTATCGGGCGACCGTCAGGATGTGGAACGTGCCGCGCACGAGGACGCAGGCCGCGAACAGGAAGGCCCAGCCGTAGCCGGCCCCGTCGGCGATCAGCGAGGTGATCAGCGCGGGGACCGCGCCGAGCAGCCAGATCACCTGCCCGATCGAGTACGCGGACGAGCGCAGCTCCGGCGGCGCGATCAGCGTGCCGATCGCGGCGAGCAGCGGGGACACCAGGCCGAAGAGCGCGAACAGCACGAACAGGATCGGCACGGCGATCCACAGCGTCGGGGCGAGCCCGAACAGGACGAGCACCCCGCTGATGACGAACACGACGGAGGCGATCCACCGGACGCCGACCCGCGGCGCCTCGTTCAGCCGGTCCTGCGCGATCCGCGCGCCGATGAACGTGGCCACCATCGCGCCGAGCCCGGCGACGGCGCCGATGACACCCACGCCGAACGCGCCGATGTCGTACGTGTCCTTGAAGTAGAACGGCAGGATCAGCGTCGACCCGAGCGTCGCGCCGACGACGTAGACGCCGCCGAACCAGACGTAACGCTGCGACCGGATCGCGTACAGGCGCGGAAACACCTCCCGCACCGGCAGCGGCTCGGCCGTCTCCGGCCGCTCGAACGCGCCTCGTTCGGGCTCGCGGACGCGCCGCACCAGGAAGATCGTGATCGCTGTGGGGATCGCGAGGAACAGGAACGCCCCGCGCCAGCCCACGAAGTGGCCGATCGCGCCGGCGCCCAGGGCTCCGAAGATGGCGCCGACGGTGTTGGCCTGCGCGTGCACGCCCAGGGCCTTGGCCCGCACCCGCGGCGAGTAGAAGTCGGCCATCAGCGACAGCTGCACCGGGTAGCTGACGGTGCGTCCGAGCGAGGACCCGATCCGGGCGAGGACGAGCAGCGTGAGGGTGAACGCGGCCGCAGAGGCGAGCGAGAACAGCCCCCAGCAGGCGGCGCACGCGAGCGCGATCGGCATGCGGGCGCGGCGGTCCGCGAGGACGGACACCGGGATGGCGACGACCGGGGCGACGACGAGGACGAGGATGCCGATGACGCCGAACGCGCCAACGCCCTTGCCGAAGGACTCCGCGATGATCGGGCCCAGCCAGATGAAGGTGGCGTTGTCGAGCTCGTCGACCGCGTTGAGGCCGAACATCGCCGCGGCGGGCTTCGGGTCCTCGCCGTCCAGGTAGTCGCGCAGCCGCGTCATCGGGCTCATCGGCCGGCTCCGACCAGCTGCGGCGTCGCCACCGGCTCCACGGGGTCGACCGGCTGCACCTTCGGCCGGGCGTCCAGACCCGTCACCAGCAGCGCCGCGCGGTCGCGTACCGCGAAGGCGATGCGGGCGAGTCCGCCGGGCAGGACCAGCACGAGGACGAGCAGGCCGATGCCGGTGGACAGGATGCCGAAGTACGGCGACACGTCAGAGGCGAAGTACGGGATCCCGAGGTAGTACGCGGTGCCGAGCACGGCGCCGCCGACGGAGCCGAGCCCGCCGATGATGGCGGCGGCGAGCAGGCCGAGCGAGCGGTACGCCGGGAATGCCTCGGGTGACGCCGTGCGGACGCCTGCCGCCCACAGGAACCCGGCGAGCGAGGCGAGCGTCCCGGACAGCACGAACGTCGTGAGCTTCGTGCGCACGACGGCGATGCCCATGGCCGCGGCCTGCACCGGGTTGTCCCGCACGGCGACGACGTTGCGCCCGAAGCGGCCGCGCTGCAGCGAGCGGACCGCGAGCAGCACGACGACGAGGAAGGCGAGGCAGACGTAGTAGTAGCTGTCGATGCCGATCCACGCCGGCCGGTCGAGCACGCCCGTACCGCGGAACCACGGCTGGTCGAACAGCCAGGTCGAGCACACGACGGCGAAGCCGAGGGTGACGACGGCGAGCAGCGGCCCCGGCAGGCGGAGCGCCGGCAGCCCGAGCAGGAGCGCCACGAGGCCGCCGAGCACGCCGGCGACCAGGAAGGCGATCCAGAACGGCAGCCCGACGACCTCGTGCAGCCGGGACCCCAGGACGCCCCCGATGCCGGCGAGCGCCCAGTGGCCGATCGACAGCTGCCCGCCCCAGCCGGACAGGATCGTCAGCGCGACTGTCACGACGCTGACGGCGGCGATGGTGGCGAGCAGCAGTGTGCTGGAAGCGGTCAGCAGCAGCGGGGCCGCGAGCAGGAGCAGGACGCACGCGACGGCGGTGCCGAGGCTGATCTGGCGCCAGCGCGCGTGGCTCGCGATCTCGGGCGGCAGCGGCCGCACCGGGTCGGCGACGGCCCACGAGGACTCCTCGGCAGCCGTTGTCCGACGCTTCTCGAACCGGCGGAGCAGCAGCACGACGAGCACGCAGCCGAGGACGATGGCATCGGTGACGCCGCTCTGGCCGGTGTAGAAGATGGCCAGCTGGTCGACCAGGCCGAACGCCAGGCCGACGCCGAAGGCAAGCCCTACGGACTCGAAACGGGCGACGGTCGCCGCCGCCAGGCCGCGGGCCAGCAGCGGCAGTCCGACGGCCTCGGTGCTGGAGAAGCCGACGACCGGCGCGAGCAGGATCGACCCGACCGCCGCGAGCAGGCCGCCGATGACCCACGCCAGGGTCGACACCTGCCGGACCGGGATGCCGAGGAGCTGGGCGCGCGACGCGTTCTCCGCCGAGGCGCGCATCGCCACCCCGTACACGCTCCGACGCAGGAACCAGACGACGCCGAGCACCGCGAGAGGCCCGACGACGAGCACCATCAGGTGCTGCGGCTGCAGGACGACCCGGCCGAACGTGAACGTGGGGTGGTCGAACGGGACGGGGAAGGTCTCACCGCCGCCGGCGAAGATCGCCTTGCCGTCCTGCTCGGGCTTGGGCAGGAGCAGCCGCCCGACCGTGACCACCTGGGCGATGCCGACGGTGGCGATGAGCACGATGAGCCGGGGCGCGGAGAACAGCCGCTGGATGACCGACCGCTCGATCACCGCAGACAGCACGCAGGTGCCGACGAGGCTGGCGAGGAGCGCGAGCCAGTAGTTCCAGTCCAGGACCTGCGTGAACGTGAGCATCAGTGCGACGGCGAAGGCGCCGATCTCGCCATGGGCGAAGTTGACGACCCGGTTGGACATGTAGATCAGGACGAGGCCGACCGCGAGGAGCGCGTTGGCCATCCCGATGGTGAGTCCCAGCAGGACGAGGTCCACCTACGGCTTCTTCCAGCTCTTGTTGAAGAAGGGACGCAGGTCCTCGCCGCCGGAACCGCCCGCACCGAAGCGGGTCCAGTACTTCGGGTACTCGGGGAAGACGTAGTCGCCGCCGCTGGCCGGCCACTTCACGACCGTCTGGTGGTCGTAGCCGGTGAAGTCGAAGCCGTTCCTGAGCGAGGTCGGGATCGTGTACGTCATCGGGACGTGCGAGTCCCAGTAGAAGTCTCGCTTGATCGCGTTGATGCCGACCTGCAGCGAGTTCGCGGTGAGCGTGCCGGTGAGGTCGACGGCGCGGTTCATCGCCTCCGCGGAGGTCAGGATGGCTTGACAGACGATCAGCACCGACGCCGACCCGGAGAGCCCGTCACCCGGGTAGTACTTCTCGTACGTCCGCTTGCAGTTGCCCTCCTTCGGGTGGTCGCCCGGCTGCACCCGAGGCGACAGCCCGACGGCGTTCTTCCACTGGTTCTGGTTCATCAGGCTGCCACCGAGGGCGGAGTCGATGAGCGCAGTGCGACCGGTGAAGGTGTACGTCGGGTGCCAGTCCTGCTGCTCCGCGGCGTTGGCGAAGAAGATCATCCCGATCGCGTTGTTGGCGAGGAACCAGACCTGCTCGCACTTGCCCTTCATGCGGATGACAGCGGACGTCGCCTGCTGCTGGCCGGTGGAGGCGTCGTCGGCATAGCGGATGAAGTCGGCGAACGCGAGGCCGTTGTCGCGCATCTTCGCGACCAGGATCTTCTCCTGGTTGTTGAAGTCCGCGGTGTCTGGGTGGACGAAGCAGGCGCGCTTGTTCGTCGAGTTGGTCCCCAGGTAGTTCTTCCCGAACGACGCCCAGTTGGCGAAGTCGGCGTCGGCGTCCTGGAACAGCTGGAACTGGCCGATGCCCCGGGCCGCCTGCTCCGCCTTCGTGAAGCGGCCACCCCAGATCGGGATGTGCCGCTTGATCACGGCGTCGCCCACGTCGTGCAGTCCGACGAGCGACAGGAAGACCTTGTGCTGGTCCACCATCTCGACGGCGGCGGCGGTGTTGCGCTCCGGGCACTGCAGGCCGCCGTCGTCGACGGTCACGGCGGACAAGGTGCGGCCGCGGATGCCGCCGCTGTCGTTGACGGCGCGGGTGAAGGCCTTGACCGCCTTCTCCGGGTCGCCGACGACGGCCGGGCCGAGGGCTGCCTCGAGCGCGCCGGCGTCGCCGCAGCCGGACTTGTTGTAGTCGAGGCCGATCTTGACGCTCTTGTCGGTGACGCCCTGCGTCTTCAGCCCGTAGTCGGGCACCTGCACGACCTGCCCGGGCCGCACGGTGGTCGGCAGCGCGCCGTTGGCTCCGGGCGCCACGGTGCCGTTCGCGCCGGGGATGCCGGCGGCGCCGGGCTTGGCGGCACCCGGCTTCGCG
>JAODNS010000192.1 GCA_025465145.1 Frankiales bacterium | reverse complement strand
CCTCGCCCATCGCGGCGTGCAGGAACGCCCCGGTCGAGATGCCGGCGAAGATCCCCTCCTCCTCGACCAGCTGACGGGTGAGCCCCAGCGCCTCACGCGGGCCGACCGAGAATCGGGTGGTGAGGACGGAGCCGTCGTACAGCTCGGGGATGAAGCCCTCGTCGATGTTGCGCAGCCCGTAGACGAGCTCGCCGTAGCGCGGCTCAGCGGCGATGATCCGCACGTCCGGCCTGTTCTCGCGCAGGTACCGCCCGGTGCCCATGAGCGTGCCGGTGGTGCCCAGCCCGGCGACGAAGTGCGTGATCGTCGGCAGGTCCTCGAGGATCTCCGGCCCCGTCGTCTCGTAGTGCGCCAGCGCGTTCGCCGGGTTGCCGTACTGGTAGAGCATCACCCAGTCAGGGTTCTCCGCGGCGAGTTGCTTCGCGACCGCCACCGCCTGGTTGGAGCCACCAGCGGCCGGCGAGGTCACGATCTCGGCGCCGTACATCGTCAGCAGCTGGCGCCGCTCGATGGACGTGTTCTCCGGCATCACGCAGATCAGCCGGTACCCGCGCAGCTTGCACACCATCGCCAGCGAGATGCCGGTGTTGCCGCTGGTCGGCTCGAGGACGGTGACACCCGGCCGCAGCAGCCCCTCCTTCTCGGCCTGGGCGACCATGTAGAGCGCCGCGCGGTCCTTCACCGAGCCGGTCGGGTTGTCCTGCTCGAGCTTCGCCCACAGCCGCACGTCCGGCGACGGCGACAGGCGAGGGAGCCCGACGAGCGGCGTGCGCCCGACGGAGTCGAGGAGGGAGTCGAACCTCATCCGCCCGCAACGGCAGGCAGCACCGTGACGGAGTCGCCGTCGGACAGCGGCGTGCCGAGCCCGCCGAGGAAGCGGACGTCCTCGTCGTTGACGTACACGTTCACGAAGCGGTGCAGCGCGCCCTCGTCGGTGATGAGCCGGCCGCGCAGGCCCGGGTGCCGCCCGTCGAGGTCGGACAGCAGGTCGGCGAGGGTGTCGCCCTTGCCCTCGACGGCCTTGGCGCCGTCGGTGTACGTGCGCAGGATCGTCGGGATCCGGACCTCGATCGCCATGGGGTGGTGTGGCCTCTCGTCGGGGGTGCTCTTGAGCATGAACAGGGGGGCAGAGCGGGCTGTTCCGCTACGTCAGGGTGACGGGTTCCTCAGTGACCTGCCCGTCGACGATGCGGTACGAGCGGAGCGAGTCCTCGACCGTCGACACCAGCACGTAGTGCGCGTCCGGCTCGCCGGCCAGCGAGACGTCGGTGCGGGACGGGTACGCCTCGGTCGCCGTATGCGAGTGGTAGATCACGAACGGCACCTCATCGGCGTCATCCATGGCGCGCCAGACCTTCAGCTGCTCGGTCGCGTCGAAGCGGTAGAACGTCGGCGACCGCTCGGCGTTCTCCATCTCGAACACGCGGGTGGCGACGCCGTCGCGGCCGGCGACGACCCCGCAGGCCTCGTCCGGATGGTCGCGCCGGGCGTGCGCGAGGATCGCGTCGGCCATGTCACGGGGCAGGGACAGCACGCCCGTCAGGTTACCGAGCGCGGCGTGAGGCAGCTCAGCAGCGACTCCTGCAGCCAGCCCAGCCAGCCGTACACCGCCAGCGCCGGCTCCTCGGCGTCGTCGAAGTCCGTCTCCTCCGTGACCTCCAGCCGGGTGCCGAGCACGAGCCGGATGTCGTTGAGCCAGCCGAGCCAGGCGTCGCACTCGTCCCGGTCGAGCACGAGCTTGCCGCCGCCAGCCAGCAGCGGCTGCAGCTGGGCCAGCGCGGTCGACGCGGCGGCCCGCTTCGTCGCCCGCAGGTCCGCCTCGGTGTACCGCCGGAAGTCGGTCGCCGCGTCCGGGTCGTCGGCGTAGGCGTCCGGCAGCAGCCGCGCGAGCGCCGGGTCCTCGGGTGTCCTTACGTCGCCGGACGCGATCCCGACCATCGCCGCGATCGGGTCGTCCGGCACCTCATCGCTGTCGCCGAGCAGCTCGAGCAGCTCGGCGGCGCACTGCGCCAGCACCCGCGCCTCGACCGGGTCGAGCTTCGCCTCCACGCCGCGGCGCGTGCTCTTGAAGCGCATCAGTCCTGCTCGAGGGTCGCCCACAGGCCGCGGGCGTGCAGCCGCGCGACGTCGTGCTCCATCTGCTCGCGGGTGCCGTTGGAGACCACGGCCCGCCCCTTCTCGTGCACGTCGAGCATCAGCGCGTGCGCCTTCTCGCGCGAGTACCCGAACAGCTCCATGAGCACGAACGTCACGTAGCTCATGAGGTTGACCGGGTCGTTCCAGACCAGCGTGATCCACGGGCGGTCGGGGGTGACGTCCTCGTCGGTCTCCGGCCGGTCGAGCTGTGCGGGCGCCGTCAAGCCAGGTCCTTCTTCACGATCTTCCCGGTCGTGTTGCGGGGCAGGTCGTCGTGGACGACGACCTCGCGCGGTACGGCGAACCGGGCCAGCTTGCCCGTGACCCAGTCCTGCAGCTCCTTCTCCGCCACGTGTCGGTCGAGGACGACGTGCGCGACGAGCCGCGAGCCATACGCCTCGTCCTCGACGCCGACGACCGCCGCCTCCCGCACCGCCTCGTGCTCGAGCAGCACGTCCTCGACCTGCCCGACGTACACGTTCTCGCCGCCGACGACCACCATGTCGTCCGTACGGCCGAGCACCGTCAGCCGGCCGGTCTCGTCGAGCAGCCCGAGGTCGCCGGTCGCGATGAGCGAGCCGAGCCGGTCCTTGTCGCTGCCGTCGGTGTAGCCGCCGAAGGCAAGCCCGCTGCCGACGAAGATGCGGCCCGGCTCCCCCGGTTGCACGTCCTGGTCGTCGTCGCCGACCACCCGCAGCGTGACCCCGTGCGGCGGCTTGCCGGCGCTGCGGGGGTCCGCCGCCAGGTCCTCCGGCGTAGCCACAGCGGCGTACGCCACCTCCGTGGACCCGTACAGGTTGTAGAGCACGGGCCCGAACGCGTCGAGCGTCTTCTGCGCCAGCTCGCCCGGCAGGGCGCTGCCGCTGGAGGCGATGACCCGCAGCGAGGACAGGTCGTACTGCGACGGGTCCGCCTTGAGCAGCTTCTCGAGCATCACCGGCACGACTACCAGCGCGGTCGCCTTGTGCTGCTGGACGTCGGCGAGCACCTGCGCCGGGTCGAACCGGCGGCGCAGCACGACCGTGGAGCCGAGGATCATCGCGAGCGACAGGTGCCCGAGACCCCAGGCGTGGAAGACGGGTGCGGCGATGACCGTCGTCTCGTCGGTCTTGAGCGGGATCCGGTCGAGCGCCGAGACAAGGTCGCCGATGCCGCCGCCGTCGCGGGCGGCACCGCGTGGGGCGCCGGTCGTGCCGCTGGTGAGGATGACCTGCCGAGACGTGTGCGACGGCCGGCCCGGAGCACCCGGGCCGGGCTGGCCTGCCAGCGCGGACAGCTCCTCCGTCGTCAGCTCGAGCCGGGTCGCCGACGCCTCGGCGAGCAGCTCGCCGAACTCCGCGTCGTGCACCACCGCGGTCGCCTTCTCGCGCGTCAGCACCTCGTCGATCTGGCCGCCCGCGGACCCGGTGTTGAGGTACAGCACGTCCGCGCCGCACTTGCTCAGCGCGGCGGCGGTCTCCACGAAGCCGCGGCCGTTGCGGGCCAGCAGGCCCACCGCGTCGCCCTCCTTCACCCCGCGCGCCCGCAGCTCGCCGGCGATCCGGTCGGTGCGGGTGTCGACGTCGCGCCAGGTGAGCACGCCGTCGTCGTCCACGATCGCCGCGCGCCGCGGGTGGCGGGCCGCACCGGCGGCGTAGCCGGTGGCCGGCGTCGTCCCCCAGCGTGCGAACGCGAGCGCCATCCCCAGCAGCTGGTCCGGTCGCGCCGGCTTGAGCAGTCCGGACCTGGCCAGGACGCGCGCAGCAGCGAGGTCGACCACGGGCGAGCTCCTCTCGTACGGACATGTCACGGTGTCACGGGGCCGGACGGCCCTGGACAGCGGGCGGGACCGGCGGCACGCTCGCACCATGCCCGTCGTACCCCTCCAACCCGCCGCCCAGTGGTTCGGCGACGCGCGCGACGGCGACCGCGCGATGCGGGCCACCTGGCACCTGGACATGGGCTGTGTCGTCCTCAGCACCTGGCGGGACGGCGCGTGCGTCGCGACCACCCGCCTGACGCCGGACGAGGCGGCGCGGCTGATCAGTGTGCTCGCAGACGGGCTCGCTGCCGCGGCGACGATCAAGGACGCCGCGGCGGGGTAGAGGGCCGGGAACACCCGACTCCTGGAGGACCCCTGTGCCCGACGCCATCGTGCTGCTGAAGAACGACCACAAGACCGTCGAGAAGCTGTTCAAGCAGTACGAGGGCCTGGGCGAGAAGGCGTACAAGAGCAAGCGCAAGGTCGTCGACCAGATCATCGCCGAGCTGAGCACCCACGCGGCGATCGAGGAGCAGCACTTCTACCCGGCCGTGCGCGAGGCGGCGGAGGACATCGAGGACGACGTCCTCGAGGGGCTCGAGGAGCACCACATCGTGAAGTGGACGCTTTCCGAGCTGGAGGACCTCGCGCCCGACGCGGAGCGCTTCGACGCCAAGGTGAAGGTGCTGATCGAGAGCGTCCGACACCACGTCGAGGAGGAGGAAGGCGAGATGTTCCCGAAGGTCCGCGAGGCTCTCGGGCGCAGCACGCTCAAGACGATCGGCGACACCATGGAGAAGGCGAAGGCGATCTCGCCGAAGCGCCCGCACCCCAAGGCGCCGGACACCCCCGAGAAGGGCAACCTCATCGCCGGGCCGACGGCCGCCGCGACCGACGCCGCGAAGGCCGCGGTCAAGAAGGCGGTCCGCCGCTCGTAGGCTCGGCCGGTGAGCACCGACACGAAGACCGTCCAGGCCAACGGCATCGAGATCGCGTACGAGACGTTCGGAAACCCGACCGACCCGCCGGTCGTGCTCGTCATGGGTCTCGGCACGCAGATGATCGCGTGGCCGGACCGGTTCTGCGAGGACCTGGCGGCGGGTGGCCGCTACATGGTCCGGTACGACAACCGCGACGTCGGCCTGTCGACGCACCTGGACCACCTCGAGGTGCCGGACATCAAGGCAGTGGCGCTGCGTCGCAAGCGCCCGGCGTACTTCGTGTCGGACATGGCCGACGACCTCGTCGCGCTGCTCGACGCGCTGGGCCTGGACCGCGTGCACCTCGTGGGCGCGTCGATGGGTGGGTTCATCGTCCAGACGGCCGCGCTAGAGCACCCCGACCGGTTCCTGAGCCTGACGCTGATGATGACGTCCACCGGCTCGCGCCGGGTGGGTCAGGCGAAGCCGGCGCTCATCACGCGGCTGGCCCGCGGCCGCCGCGCCATGAGCCGTGAGGAGGCTGTCGAGGCGGCGGTGGAGACCTTCCGCCTCATCGGCTCGCGCAAGGCGCTGCTCGACGAGAACCACCTGCGCGAGCTGGCCGGCCGCTCGTACGACCGCAGCACCGACCCGAAGGGGTACCTGCGCCAGCTCGGCGCGGTCATCGCGCAGCCCAACCGGACGAAGGCACTGACCGGCCTGCGGGTACCGACGCTGGTGCTGCACGGGCTGCACGACCCGCTGGTCGCGCCGAGCGGCGGCCTCGCGCTGGCCCGCCTCATCCGGGGTGCGCGCTTCGTCGGCTTCTCCGGCATGGGCCACGACCTGCCGCCGTCGCTCGTCCCGGACTTCACCCGCGAGGTCCTGCAGATCACGAGCTGACGACCGCCGCCGAGCTCGAGCAGGGCTTGGCAGGGCCAGGCGGGCACGGCGATGCGCCGTCCTCGGCGTCGCTGAGCAGGTGCACAGGGCGCCGGTGCGGTCGCCGCGACGTGTCACGGGTCACGGTTACGGTGCCGCCCGTGAGCGGTCGGACCTGCGCTGAGTGCTCGCGGACCTTCGTGCCGTCGAGCCGTCACCTGCGCTGTCCGGGTTGTCGATCCCGGGACCTGTGCGCCTGCGGCTCGCAGAAGCAGGCAGCCAACGCCACCTGCCATGCGTGCCGCCCTGTCGCGGGCAGTGCCAACGGGAGGTGGCAAGGCGGGCGGACCCGGCACAAGGCCGGGTACGTCATGGTGCTGGCGCGCGAGCACCCGCGAGCGGGGAGCAACGGGTACGTGTTCGAGCACGTCCTGGTGATGGAGGAGCTCCTGGGACGGCACCTCGTCGCCGGGGAGACGGTGCACCACCTGAACGCGCTGCGGGCAGACGACCGGCCCGAGAACCTGGAGCTCTGGACGCGTCCTCAACCCGCCGGCATCCGGGCCGCGGACGCGCTCGCCTGGGCGCGGGAGATCGTGGCCCGGTACGGGAGCCTCGGGCACGGCGACGGGCACCAGCCCTGCGGCGACCCTCTCGAGCCGCCGCAGGGCTGAAGCCAACAGCGCGCGTACGCCTTCTCGCGGACGTCACGCTCTTTCTTGACTGGTTCACATAACCCGGGGCACGGCCGCTGACCTGCGACAACGCGAAGGGCCCCGAGGCCCCAGCACACCCGGATCCTGATTCTGAGCGCACCTTTTGGCGCGTCCGTGCAGGTCAGCGCATTCACAGCTAGTCCGGTTCGCAGGCCCTCGATCTACGTGTGGGCGCGGTCAGCGGGCGGGTTCACCCGTCACCCCATCGTGTCGGCCGGTCGAGGCGAGCAGCCGAGGCTTGCTCCAGCGGCCGGTGTGGATCCAGAAGGCAAGGGTGCCCTCGGGTCCAGGGGCGAGTACGGCGGAGATGGGTGCGGGCTGTCGGCGCCCGCGGCACGATGCGCTGCCCGAACTGGCCCGCGAGCATGCGCCTGCCGCAGACCGTCCCGACGAGCCTGTGCAAGAAGGGAACCCCCTGCCCCTGCGGCCAGACCGTCGCTATCCCCGCCGACGTCATGGGCAAGATCGTCCAGTGGCCCCTGTGGGGCACGAGCGACCACCACAAGCGGTACGGCAAGCGCGGCGCCGTCGAGGTCAGCAACAGCCTGCTCTACAAGGCCGGCCACGCCCGCGGCTACGTCCGCGTCTTCACCCAGCCGAAGAACGCGTTCCTGCTCTCGTTCCTCCACGTCTCGATCAACATCCACCAGGCACGGATCTGGCGCATCCTCCACGAGCTCCCCAGCCTCGACGGCCCCGAACTCGCCACCGAAGAGGACGACGCCCCGCCGCCGGCTGACCCTCCGCGCCTCGCAGTCCCCCGCCGCAGCGGCGCGCCGCCCGGGGACCCGCTCGCCGCCTAGCGCGGCCGGCGCCACTAGCACCACCCACGGCCCGCCCCACGGGCACCGGCGGCCGAAGGCTGCCCAGAACCGGGCTCCGAGCAGCACCGGCGCGGCCAGCCCATGCTTCGCCGCCGACTGCGCGCGCCCAGAACACCGTTGCGCACGCCCAGCGGCGTCCGCGGACCCCCCGAAAAGCCAGAACCGCTCCGGCGGACCCTCAGCAGGGGCCCGCCGGAGCGGTCATGTCAACAAGACTGGTGCAGTTGTGTGAACCAGTCCGTGTGGAGGTGGCGGGAATCGAACCCGCGTCCTCCGGTACCTCGACAGGGCTTCTCCGGGCGCAGCCCGCTGTGGTTTTCTCGGCCCCACCGCTGTCACGAGCAACGCGGTGCCGGGCTCAGTCACTGTTGGGTGTCCCGTCCGCTCCCGTGACCGGCGCGGACGGTGATCCTCCTAGCTGATGGAAGGTCCTGGGCCGGAGGCGCTCCCAGGCTTCCAGCTAGCAACTAAGCCGCGAAGGCGTAGTTGCTAGCGGCCGGCTTATCGCTGGCGCTTGTTCTTTTTGCGACGTTTCGTGGTTTTCGAGATCATCGTCGCCTTCCTCGGCCCGCTTCCCCTGCCTCGACATCCGGAGTCGAGACCTGTCACCCCCTTCGGGTGTCGCGTCGTGCTTGAGCACCAACACCGTACGCCGGTGCGGTCTTCCGGCTACTCCGAGACGGCCCGCAGGTGCAGCGGGGTCCGCGGCTCGGGGATCTCGACCCGGGCGGCGGCGCCACCGTCGAGGCCGAGCATCGCGTGCAGCTCGCGGGCGGGAATCGGCCGGGACAACCAGTACCCCTGCGCCAGGTCGCAGCCGAGCGCACGCAGCGCCGCCGCGAGGTCCCCGTCCTCGACGCCCTCCGCCACTGCCCGACAGCCCAGGCTGTGGGCCAGCTGCACGGTCGCGCGCACCAGCGCGAGGTCGTTGTCGCTGGTGAGCATCCCGGCCACGAACGAGCGGTCGACCTTCAGCTCGTTCACGGCGGTCCGCTTCAGGAAGGCCAGCGAGGAGTAGCCGGTGCCGAAGTCATCCACCGAGATCTCGATGCCGGTGCGCCGCAGCTCGCCGAGGATCTCCTCGACCACTTCGAGCTCGCTGGTCGCGCTGGTCTCGGTGATCTCGAGGACCAGCAGGTGCGCAGGCAGGCCGTGCCGGCGCAGCACGTCGGCCACGTCCTGCGGGAGCTGGCGGTCCAGCAGCGAGCGAGCAGCCAGGTTCACCGCGACGCTCACCGGGCGACCGGGGCGCTGCCACCGGACGCACTCCGCGATGGCGAGGTCGAGCACCCGCAAGGTGAACGGGCGAACGAGGCCCGACTGCTCGGTGACGCCGACGAAGTCCGCCGGCATGAGCAGGCCGCGCGTGGGGTGCTCCCACCGGACGAGAGCCTCGGCGCCGACGATGACGCCGTTCGCCAGCTCCACCTGCGGCTGGAAGTGCACGACGATCTCGTCGTTGTCGAGCGCCGAGCGCAGCTCCGCGACGAGCGCCAGGCGGTGCACGCTGGAGTCGTCGCGCAGCACGTTGTACCGGACCCAGGACCCACGGTCGCTCTTCGCCTGGTACATCGCGACGTCAGCGCGGCGGAACAGCTCATCGGCCGTGTCGGCGTCCTGGGGATGGCAGGCGACGCCCACGCTTCCTTCCACGGACAGGCGTAGCCCCTCGTACTCCACCGGTTTGGACAGCACCTTGAGCAACCGCTCCGCGACAGGCGCCGCGTCCTCCGGCCGCTTCAGGCCGGGCACCAGCAGCGCGAACTCGTCACCGCCAAGTCGCGAGACGACGTCACCGGGAGCGCTCACCGCACGCAGTCGCTCGCCGACCCGCTGCAGCAGGAAGTCTCCCGCGGCGTGTCCGAGCGTGTCGTTGATCTCCTTGAAGTGGTCGAGGTCCAGCAGCAGCAACGCCGTGCTGCTCCCGTCGGGCTCGGCCAGCGCCTGCCTCGTCCGCTCCTGCAGCAGCAACCTGTTCGCCAGCCCGGTGAGCGGGTCGTGTGCGGCCTCGTACGCGTGCCGGACCGCCTCGGCGCGCACGTCGTCGTACAGGGCCGCGTTGAGCAGGGTGGTGCTGACGGCGTGGGCGTAGGTGCGAAGGACGTGCCGCTCGCGCGCGTTGAGCTTCACCGGTCCGTCGAACATGAGCCGCAGGCAGCCGACGCGACCCTTCGGGCCCTCGAGCGGCGCGTCGATGCACGTGACCTCGTCGGCCGCGCCGCCGGCGCTGGCCAGCTCGACGTACGTCGTACGGACGACGCCGCTGAAGAAGGCATCGGCCAGCGGAGTGCAGACCAGGTCGTCGTCGGCCACCGCGTAGACCCGCCCCGGCCGCCGACCGTTCGCCGCCAGCACCAGCTCGACGCGGTCGGTGCGGAACAGGTGCACCGCCCGGCTGATGGCGGCGCGGGCGATGTCGTTCTCCTCCAGCTGGTTCAGCTCGCGCGTCGCCGCCTCGAACTGCTGCCACATGTCGCGCTCCTGGCGCGCGCTCAGCAGACCGCGGTAGCCGGCGTAGACGCCGGCCATCACCGGCGGGACACCGATCAGCAGGACAGGGCTCGTCTCGACCACGACCAGCATCGACAGCGCGGCGAGGACGTTGCCGGCCCAGATCGCGAGCAGCATCCTGAGGTTCTCGGCCAGCACCTCGCGCGGCGCCCGCTGCTGGGCCACACCGACGACGAGCGACGTGAGAACGGCGCTGCTCGCGCTGAACAGCGTGACGCCGACCAGGAGGACGACGGCGTCGCGCGGCTGCGTGAGCCGGTACGGGGTGGTGCCGAACAGCTGCACGACGACCGCGGCCACCGCGGTGGACGTGGCGAAGGCGGCGCCGTTGAAGACCGACTTCAACCAGCCGCGCCGCGCGGACAGGTGCACAGCGGTCACGGTCGGTCCGGCCAGCAGCACCAGCCATGCCGGCGCGACCGTCGCGAAGCCGATGACGACGCAGGCCTCGCCCCAGGTGAACGAGTACTGGTGCGCGCCGAAGCGGACGTGCAGCAGCGCGCGCTCGGACAGCGGCAGCAGCAGTGCCACGAGCAGCAGCTGCCACATCTCGGGCGGCTCCGCACCGCGCAGGCTCAGCGCCGCACCGGTCATCGCGAGCACTGCCGTCAGCAGCACGAGCACGACCACGACGTGCAGCCGGCCGGTGATGGGCAGGCGCTGCCAGCGGGCGTGCAGGCCTGCTCTCCTGCTGCCGGCGGGGGACGTCACCGGTCAGCCCGCGTCGGAGACGGGGGTGCCAGACGCACCGGCGAACAGGTCGTCGAGCTTGTTGCTGACCTTCGGCGTCGGGTCGCTGTTCTCGCCCTTGACCGTCTTCCAGTACGGCGGACGGTCGCCGTAGAAGGCGTCGAGGAAGGTCTCCTCGGCGTCCTCGTACAGAGCGCTGGTCCACGCCGACGAGGTCCACGCCGACGACGTCCACGCGCTGCTCGTCCACGCCGACGAGGTCCAGGCCGAGGACGTCCAGGCGCTGCTCGCCCAGGCCGAGCTGCTCCAGTTCGAGCACCACGCCGTCCTCTCCCCCTGCAGCACGGCCAGGCTGCCGTTGCAGCGGACCACCACCAGGGGGGAGCCGGCGCGACTCGCCTGCAACGACCCGGTTCCCATGGCCACCGGCACGGCCGACGGGACCCCGGACACGTCCCGCGCCAGCGCCGACGCGACCTGGATGCGCCCGGCGCCTTGCGCGCTGCGGGCGACGCCGGGCATCGGCAGCGCGCTGCCGATGAGGGCCGCCTTGACCTGGTCCGGCGTGAGCGAGGGGTTGTTCGCGAGCAGCAGCGCGGCCGCGCCCGACGTGACGGCTGCGGCCTGCGAGGTGCCGGAGCCTTTGATGTACGAGGACCCTACGAGCGCTTTGACGTTCTCCAGCACCACGGTCGAGCCGGGACTGCGGGTCGCGACGAGGGTCCGTCCCGGCGCGACGAGGTCGGGCTTGGCCAGCCCCTCCGCGGTCGGCCCGCGGGACGACCAGGTCGGAACGCTGTCGTTCTCGGGAGCCACGTCACCCCGGTCGTCGTACGCGCCGACCGTGATGACCAGCGGGTCGTCAGCAGGCTTCATGATCGTTCCGGAGCCGGAGCCGGAGTTGCCTGCGGCCACCACGACCGTCACGCCCTGCGCCCACAGCCGCTGCACGGCGTAGTTGAGCGGGTCCACGGTCGGGCTCTGGGTGGAGGGGACGCCCCACGAAAGGTTGAGCACCTTGATGTCGTACTCGTCCGCGAAGGCGCCCACCCACGACAGTCCGGCCAGCACGGTCGAGACGTCGGCGGCTCCGCTGGCGCCGGCGACCTTGACGCTGATGATCGTGGCAGCGGGGGCGATGCCCGTGCGCGGGTTCGTGCCGGCGTCGGCGCCGCTGCCGGCGATGATGCCGGCCATGACGGTGCCGTGTCCGTACGAGTCGACGGTGTTCTTGTCCTCACCGGAGAGGTCCGGCCCAGCCAGCACGCGCCCGCTCATGTCGTTCACGGCGCTGACGCCCGTGTCGAGAACAGCGACGGCGACCCCTGCTCCCCGGGTGCCGGCGCGCAGCACCTGGCCTGCCTGCGAGCTCCACACGTACGCGGAGTCGCTCACGCTGCTGTCCCACGAGCTGCCGGACAGGCGCCCGGTCCGGTCCGCCGTCACCGCGCGCACCCCGGGGAGCTGGCTCAGCTGCGCGAGGCGGTCGGCCGGAACGGTGGCGGAGACGCCGTCGACGATCGCCAGCGGCCAGTGCGCGGTGCCGCCGACGCGGGCGACGGCCGCGCGCACCGCCGACAGCGCACCCGAAGTGCCGGAAATCACGACCTTCTGCAGGGCGGAGCCGGTCGTGGGCAGCCCCGGGTCTACCACGCCGGCCGGTCGCGGCGACGACCCGGCAGCGGCCGGCGCCGCCACGAGAGCCGCCGCGAGTGCTCCAGCGCCGACGACGGCAGCCGCGGCGGTGGTGCGGGTCCACGCATTCGAGTGGCGCGTCGCGCTGCGTGACCGCGGGCTCATCCGCTACCTCCCGTGACAGACCGGTGACTGTGCATAACCAGTGAAAGGCAGTCGTGCGGCCGGTGCCATGGCCCACGTCTAGTCCTTTCGGGCCATCTACGGCCCGAGGTGACGCGCCAGATCAGGACAGACGGAGCAGACCGGCCGCGTTGTCATGCAGCACAGAGCGCAACCAGTCGTCCCCCAGGCCCAACCGCACTAGGCCGGCGAGCTGCTCGACGTAGGCGTACGGGATGTTCGGGAAGTCACTGCCGAGGACGATCCGGTCACGCAGCGTGGCGAGCAGCGGGGACAACTCGGGCGGGAAGGGCGCGGCCGCCTCCGACCAGCGGGTGAAGGCCATCGTCGTGTCCAGGTGCACCCGCGGGTAGCGCTGCGCCAACGCGAGGAAGTCCGCGTAGTCCGGAAGGCCCATGTGGGCGATGACGGCGACGAGCTCCGGGTGTCGCGTGAGGACCGGCTCGAACACGTCGACCCCGGTGTGGGCTCCGGGGGCGGGCCCGTGCCCGCAGTGCACCACGACCGGCACCTGCGCCCGCTCGAGCTGCGCCCACACCGGCTCGAGCAGCGGGTCGCGCGGGTCGTACCCGCCCACCTGCACGTGCGACTTCCACACCCGCGCGCCGTGCGCCAGCGCCTCCCCGACGTACTCCCCCGCGTCCGGCTCCGGGAAGAACGTCGCCGTGTGCAGCACGTCCGCGTGCCGGGCGGCGAAGTCGGCGGCCCAGCCGTTCAGCCAGCGGGCCATGCCCGGCTTGTGCGGGTA
The DNA here is from genome assembly GCA_025465145.1 of Frankiales bacterium. Lineage (GTDB taxonomy): Bacteria > Actinomycetota > Actinomycetes > Mycobacteriales > SCTD01 > RYN-124. The sequence goes on along the minus strand of JAODNS010000192.1, from coordinate 1,365 downwards.
GACCAGCGACGGGAACGCGCGCACGCCCATCGCGCGCAGCCGGGCCAGCCGCGCGTCCTCGTCCTCGCGGTAGGCGATCGGCCAGTCCCGGCCGGTCAGCGGGCCGGCGCTGTCGAAGTACGCCCAGACCTTGTCCATCACGTTGCGCGGCATGAAGTGCACGTGCAGGTCGATCAGCCCGGGCAGGCCGAGCGACTGCCAGAGCGCCGGGACCTCCTCGTCCGACCGCGGCGACTCTGTCAGCGGGCGCCCTTGACGTAGCGGCCGTGCGCCTTGGCGATCTCACGGTCGGCGTCGCGTTTGGCCAGCACCTGGCGCTTGTCGTACGACTTCCGTCCGCGGCCCAGCGCCAGCTCGACCTTGGCCCGCCCGTCCTTGAAGTACAGCTGCAGCGGGATGAGCGCGAGGCCGCTCTCCTTGAGCTTGACCACGATGCGGGTGATCTCGAGCCGGTGCATGAGCAGCTTGCGCGCCCGCCGCGGCGTGTGGTTGTTCCAGGTCCCCTCGGTGTACTCGGGGATGTACGCGCCCATCAGCCACAGCTCGTCGTCCTGCACGACGGCGTAGCCGTCCACCAGCGAAGCGCGGCCCTGCCGCAGCGACTTGACCTCCGTGCCGGTCAGGACGATGCCGGCCTCGTACGTCTCCTCGATCGCGTAGTCGTGCCGCGCCTTCTTGTTCTGCGCGACGACCTTCACCGGGGCGCCCTTGGTACCGGGCTCGGGACCCTTCACCCGCGTCCGCTCCCGGTGTCGGCGACCAGGCCGCTGAGCACCTCGAGCGCGCGGCGCTCGGCGGCCGTGGCGGGCACGCCCGCGGCGACCTCGATGTCCGGCGACAGTCCGGTGCCCTCGGGCGAGCGGCCGGCGGGCGTGCGGTACTGCGCCACGGTGAGCTCCAGCGCCGACCCGTCCGGCAACGTGCGCGGCTCCTGCACGGTGCCCTTGCCGAACGTCCGGCTGCCGACGAGCACGGCGCGGTCCCGGTCCTGCAGCGCCCCCGCAACGACCTCCGCGGCGCTGGCGGTGCCACCGTCGACCAGCACGACCAGCGACACCTGCGCGTTGCCGGCCCCGACGGCGTCGAGCGTCACGCGCTCGCCGGTGCGGCGCAGGTAGCTGACGACGGGACCGCCGTCGAGGAAGGCGGACGCGGCCTCCACCGCCTCGTCGAGCAGGCCGCCGGGGTTGCCGCGCAGGTCGAGCACGACGCCGGTCGACGGGCGGCTGCGCAGCGCCTCGCGCACCTGCCGCCCGGTGCCGCGCGAGAAGGCGGGGACCGTGATCCGGGTGACGCCGGCGTCTTCGTAGGCCACGGCGACGCGGGCCTGCACGGGCTCGACGCGCTGCAGGGTGAGCGTGCGGA
>JAODNS010000164.1 GCA_025465145.1 Frankiales bacterium | reverse complement strand
CACGCCAGACGTCACGAGAGCCTCCCAAGGTCGAGGTGCGCCTTCCCCGACGGCCTCGGTCCCTGGGTGCTGCACGCATTGTGCCCTGTCGCGACCCTCCGTGACCAGCCCTTGCGCAGAACGACTGCCGAGAGCACCCATCACCAGGCGGCGACGCCGTCGAGCAGCCGGGCCTTGACCTCCTCCGGCGCCAGCGAGCCGCGGATGCTGGACGCCGCGAGGTCGGCCTGCTGCTCGCGCGTGTACGGGGCGTACTGGTCCAGCAGCCCGCTGCGGAACACCAGCGGGTCGTCCGCGCCCAGCGCGACCTCGAGCCCGGCCGCGCGCAGCTGCAGCACCGGCACCTCGTCGACGGAGCCGCGCACGCCCAGCGCGACGTTCGAGGCCGGGCACACCTCCAGCACGACGCCGCGCTCGACGAGCAGGTCCAGCACCGCCGGGTCCTCGACGGCCCGGACGCCGTGCCCGAGCCGGGTCGGGCCGAGGTGCTCGAGCGCCAGCCGTACCGAGCCCGGTCCGCGCAGCTCGCCCGCGTGCGGCACCGCCGCCAGCCCCGCGTCGCGCGCGATCCGGAACGCCTTGGCGAACGCGGCCGTGTCGCCGCGCGTCTCGTCGTTGGACAGCCCGAAGCCGACGACGCCCTGACCGGCGTACCGCCGGGCGACCCGCGCCAGCGTCTCGGCGTCGCCCGGGTGCCGGGTCCGGTTGGCGGCGACGACCAGCGCCATTCCGACGCCGGTCTCGGCGGAGGCCGCCTGCATCGCGGCGAGAACCACCTCCACCGCGCCGTTGAGCCCGCCGAGCTTCGCGGCGTACGACGACGGGTCCACCTGGACCTCGACCCAGCCCGCGCCGGCCGCCGCGTTGTCCTCGGCGATCTCCCGGACCACCCGGGTCACGTCGTCAGGCCCGCGCAGCAGGTCGCGCGCCGCGTCGTACAGCCGCTGGAACTTGATCCAGCCCCGGCGCGAGACGCCCTCCAGTCCGCCCGGCCGCAGCAGCCCCTCGGGCAGCCGCCGGCCCTGCTCCTCGGCCAGCTCCAGCAGCGTCGACGGCCGCATCCCGCCGGTGAGGTGCAGGTGGAGGTGCGCCTTGGGCAGCGCAGCCAGGTCCCGCATGTCGGACAGCCTGCCCGAGCCGCGGGCAGTCCAGAATGAGCAGGTGACCGCTCCAGCCGCCTCGCAGTCCGCCCGCGACAGCGGCTACACCGCCAAGCACCTGTCGGTCCTCGAGGGGCTCGAGGCGGTCCGCAAGCGCCCCGGCATGTACATCGGGTCCACGGACAGCAAGGGCCTGACCCACCTCGCGTACGAGATCCTGGACAACGCGGTCGACGAGGCGCTGGCCGGTCACTGCAACCGGGTCGAGCTCACCCTCCACCCGGACGGGTCGATCCAGGTCGACGACGACGGCCGCGGCATCCCCGTGGACGTCGAGCCGAAGAGCGGCCTGACGGGTGTCGAGCTGGTGATGACCAAGCTGCACGCGGGCGGCAAGTTCGGCGGCGGCGGCTACAAGACCTCCGGCGGGCTGCACGGCGTCGGTGCGTCCGTCGTCAACGCGCTGTCGCAGCGGCTGGACGTGGTCGTCCGGCGCGGCGGCCGCATCCACGCGATGAGCTTCAGCCGCGGCGTGCCGGGCACGTTCGCGGGCGACGGCCCGGACGCCGCGTTCAGCCCCCGCGACGGGCTGTCCGTCGCCGGCAAGGCGCCGAAGACCCAGACGGGCACCACGATCCGGTGGTGGGCCGACACCCCGCTGTTCAGCAAGGGCAGCGCCGTCGACGTCGACGAGCTGAAGGCCCGGCTGCGGCAGACCGCCTTCCTCGTGCCGGGCCTCACGCTGGCGCTGCTGGACCGCCGCGCCCAGGAGCTGGTCGAGGAGACGTTCGTCTTCGTCGGCGGCACCGTCGACTTCGTCGAGCACCTCGCGCCGGACCGGCCTGTGTGCGACCCGGTGCACCTGTCCGGCGAGGGGACGTACAAGGAGACGGTCCCGGTCCTCGACGACAAGGGCCACATGACGACGCAGACGGTCGAGCGGCACTGCGAGGTGGACGTCGCGCTGCGCTGGGGCACCGGCTACGACACGGTCGTCCAGTCGTTCTGCAACGTCGTCGCGACACCGCACGGCGGCACGCACCAGAACGGCTTCGAGCGCGCGCTGCTCAAGGCCGTCAACGAGGCCCTCGTCGCGACCCGGGTGCACAAGGCGAAGGACGAGCCGGTCGTCAAGGACGACGTGCTCGAGGGACTCACCGCGGTCGTGACGGTGAAGGTTCCGGAGCCGCAGTACCTCGGCCAGACCAAGGACGAGCTCGGCACCCCCGGCGTCAGCAAGATTGTGGCCGACGTCGTGGGCAAGCAGCTGCGGGCGAGCTTCCTCGACAACCGCAAGACCAAGGCCGCCGCGAAGCAGGTGCTCGAGAAGGTCGCCGCCGCGGCGAAGACCCGGCAGGCCGCGCGCGCGTCGAAGGACGCCGCCCGTCGCAAGACCGCCCTGGAGACGTCGACGCTGCCGGCGAAGCTCGCCGACTGCCGGTCGACCGACGTCAGCCGTACCGAGCTGTGGCTGGTCGAAGGAGACAGCGCGCTCGGCACCGGCAAGCTGGCGCGCAACAGCGAGTTCCAGGCCCTGCTCCCCCTGCGCGGCAAGATCCTCAACGTCCAGAAGGCGTCGCCGTCGGAGATGCTCGGCAACGCCGAGTGCGCGTCGATCATCCAGGTCGTCGGCGCCGGCACCGGGCGGACGTTCGACCTGGACCAGATGCGGTACGGGAAGATCGTCATCACGACGGACGCCGACGTCGACGGCGCGCACATCCGCTGCCTGCTCATCACGCTGTTCGCGAAGTACATGAAGCCGGTCATCGACAGCGGCCGGCTGTTCGCGGCCGTCCCGCCGCTGCACCGGGTCGAGGTCGTCAACGCGGACCGGCCGATCTACACGTACAGCGACCGCGAGCTGCAGCAGGTGCTCAAGAAGCTCGAGCAGCAGGGCAAGCGGGTGAAGGGCCAGATCCAGCGCTACAAGGGACTCGGCGAGATGAACCCCGACCAGTTGGCCGAGACGACGATGCACCCGGCGACGCGGACGCTCCGGCGCATCCAGCCGGGCGACGCGCAGGCAGCCGAGGGCGCGCTCGAGCTGCTCATGGGCAACGACGTCGGCCCGCGCCGCGACTTCATCATCAGCAGCGCGTCGCGCGTCAACCGCGAGCTGCTCGACACGTAGGCCGTCCTCGTTGCGTCCGGGAGCGGACGCGGGAGCGCTCTACCGTCCCCCGGACGCAAGGAAGGAAGCCAGTGGCACGCAAGCGAGGCGGCAGCGGGAACGTCGAGATCCCGCCGTTCGAGGGCGAGGGCACCATCCTCGACACGAGCGTCGTCGACGAGATCGAGTCGTCGTACCTCGACTACTCGTACTCCGTCATCTACAGCCGCGCCCTGCCCGACGCGCGCGACGGCCTCAATCCGGTGCACCGCCGGATCCTGTACTCGATGGCGGACAGCGGCCTGCGTCCCGATCGGCCGTACGTCAAGAGCGCGCGCGTCGTGGGCGACGTGATGGGCAAGTACCACCCGCACGGCGACAGCGCGATCTACGACGCGATGGTGCGCCTCGCCCAGCCGTTCGCGATGCGCGTCCCGCTCATCGACGGGCACGGCAACTGGGGATCGCCCGACGACAGCGCGGCTGCGAGCCGCTATTGCGTCACGGGGGAGACGCGTGTCCGCCTCGCGGACGGCGGCTCGCACCGCATCGACCGCCTGGTCGACCTGCCCGACGACGCCGAGGCGGCCGCGGACTTCGAGGTGCTCGACGCGGAGGGCAAGGCCGTACGCGTCACGAAGCTGATCAACAGCGGACGGCATCCCGTGCGGCGGGTCACGACCAACCGCGGGTTCAGCATCGCTGGATCCGGCAACCACCCTCTGCTCTGCCTGGTGCCGTCGGCCGACGGTCCGCCGAAGCTGACCTGGCTGATGCTCGACGAGATGAAGGCCGGGGACGTGGTCTGCGTCGCCCGCAACGCCGCAACCACCGCGATGCCGACGGCCCGCGAGTACCAGCTCGGCGTGCTGCTCGGTGCATGGGCGAGCGAGGGATGGGCGTCAGAGACGCGCGCGGGCTTCGACAACACCGACCGCGCCTTCTTCGGGGAGGTGCTGCACGCGTACGACACGATCGTCGGCGGCCCTCGGTACGTGTACAGCCGCCAGACGCGGCGCGACCGCAAGGCGATCGACGAGCTGGAGGTGCAGAACCTGCACGCCCTCCGGAACAGCCCGCTCGCCTGCTTCATCGGGCAACGCGCGAAGGACAAGCACGTTCCCGATGAGGTGTGGCGCAAGGGGATCGGCGTGAAGCGCGCCTTCCTGATGGCGCTCTACGAGGGGGACGGCGGGGTCCGCGGCGCCGAGAACAACTTCACGATCCACTACTCGACCTACAGCGAGCGCCTCGGTCGCGAGGTCCAGGAGCTCCTCCTCGAGTTCGGAGTCGTCGCGACACGGCGGGCCTACTCGCGGGCCAGCGGTTCGGTCGAGTGGCGCTTGATCGTCAGCGGGCTCCGCAACATCCGCACCTTCGCCCAGAACGTCGGCTTCCTCAGCACGAAGCAGGCGCGGCTGGCGGAGGTGCTTCGCAAGACGCCGCTCCGACCACACCGGCTCAGTGCTGACCACGTCCCGTTCGTCGCCGAGTACGTGCGCCGGACTCTGCCGCTGGGCCGCGGAAGTGGGCGCGACTGGTTGTTCCGCCACAACTTCGACCGCGTCGAGCGCTGGGAGACGGAGCGCCTGCGGATCATCGACCGCTTCAAGGACGCGACGCTGCTGGCGCAGATCCTGCCGGTGATGGACAGCGGCTACCTGTACGACGAGGTCGTCTCCGTCGTCGACGAGGAGCCGCAGACCGTCTACTCCCTGCGTGTGGAGAGCGCGGACCACTCCTTCTTGGCAGGAGGCTTCGTCAACCACAACACGGAGTGCCGGCTGACGCCCGCCGCGCTGCTGCTGACCGACGACCTCGACGAGGAGACGGTCGACGTCGAGCCCAACTACGACGGCTCGCTCAGCCAGCCGTCGGTGCTGCCGGCGGCCTACCCGAACCTGCTCGTCAACGGCACGTCCGGCATCGCGGTCGGCATGGCGACCAACATGATCCCGCACAACCTGGTGGAGGTCGTCGACGCGGCGCGGCACCTCATCGCGCACCCGGACGCGTCACTGGACGAGCTGATGGAGCTCGTGCCCGGGCCTGACCTGCCGACCGGCGGGCAGCTGCTCGGCATGACCGAGGTGCGGTCCGCGTACGAGACCGGCCGCGGCGTCGTGCGGATGCGGGCGACCGCGGAGGTCGGCGCGCTGGCCCGCGGCAAGTCGCACATCACGGTGACCGAGCTCCCGTACGGCGTCGGGGCGGAGCGCGTGATCGCGAAGGTGAAGGAGCTCGTCACCGGCAAGAAGCTCCAGGGCATCAGCGACGTCAAGGACCTCACCGACCGGCAGCGCGGCACGCAGCTCGTGTTCGAGGTCAAGGCCGGCTTCAACCCGCAGGCGGTGCTCGGCGAGCTGTACCGGCTGACTCCGCTCGAGGAGAGCTTCGGCATCAACAACGTCGCCCTCGTCGACGGGCAGCCGCGGACCCTGGGCCTCAAGGAGCTGCTCGAGGTCTTCCTCGCACACCGGGTCGACGTCATCACGCGCCGGTCCCGGTACCGGCTGCGCAAGGCGCAGGAGCGCGCCCACCTGGTGGAGGGCCTGCTGCTCGCGCTGGCCAACATCGACGAGGTCGTACGGATCATCCGCGCGTCGGCCGACGTGGCGCAGGCGCGCGCATCGCTCATCGAGCGCTTCGCCCTGTCCGACGTGCAGGCCGGCTACATCCTCGACATGCAGCTGCGGCGGCTCGTCGCCCTCGAGGTCGAGAAGCTCGAGCAGGAGCTGGCCGAGCTGCGGGCCCGGATCGCCGAGCTGGAGAGCATCCTCGCGGACCCGGCGAAGCTGCGGCGGGTCATCAGCGCCGAGCTCGCGGAGGTGGCGTCCGAGCACGGCACGCCGCGCCGGACGGTGCTGGTCGGCGGCGACCTCAAGGCGCTCGTCACCCGGCAGTCGTCGTCGCTGGAGGTGGCAGACGACCCGGTCGACGTGCTGCTGTCCTCGACCGGGCTGCTCGCCCGCACGCCGGTGGAGGAGTCGGCTGCGACCAGCCGCACCGGCCGCGGCCGGCACGACGTCGTCGTCTCGCGCGCCCGTACGACCGCCCGCGGGCAGGTCGGCCTGGTCACCTCGCTGGGCCGGCTCGTCCGCGTCGGCGTCCTCGACGTGCCCGCGGTGCCCGGCGTCACGACCGGCGCGCTGTCGCTGCGCGGCGGCGCACCCGCGAGCGAGTTCGTCGAGCTGGCACGAGGCGAGCGGGTCCTCGCGCTGACGTCGCTGCGCACCGACGGGCCGGGCCTCGCGCTCGCCACCGCGCAGGGCGTCGTCAAGCGGGTGACGCCGGACTGGCCGGCCAAGGGCGACGCGTTCGAGGTCATCGCGCTCAAGCCGGGCGACGCGGTCGTCGGGGCAGCAGAGCTGGCGGACGGCGAGGAGGAGCTCGTCTTCTTCACCAGCACGGCCGACCTGCTGCGCTTTCCGGCCGAGCAGGTGCGGCCGCAGGGTCGTGCCGGCGGCGGCATCGCGGGCGTGAAGCTGGCCAAGGACGTGACCGTCATCGGCTTCTCCGCCGTGCTTCTGAGTACCGGCGACACGCTGTTCGACGAGCCGGTCGTGGTCACCGGCGGTGGTCTGCCCGCCGAGGGCCGTTCCAAGGGCCCCGGCGTGGTGTCGAGCGTGAAGGTGACGCCGCTGAGCGAGTACCCGCGCAAGGGCCGTGCCACGGGCGGCGTGCGCTGCCAGCGGCTGCTGTCCGGTGAGGCCGTGCTCGTGCTCGGCTGGGCCGGACCGGCACCAGCGTGGGCGGCCGGCGCGGGCGGTGAGCCGGTCGAGCTGCCGGGCGTCCACGGCAAGCGCGACGGCAGCGGCTCGCCGGTCGAGGTCGCCCCGGCCGCCGTGGGCCGTCCGTACCTGGGCGGCTAGCCGACCTGCTGGAAGCTCACGTCGTCGAAGGCGACCTGGGCGCCGGTGTGCAGGTAGTCCGTGTGGCCGAGCATCAGGACCGCGCCGGCGGCGCCGGCGGGCGCCTTGAGGTCGGCGGTGATGAGCTTGAAGCCGAGCGCCCGTTTCGGGCCCTTCACCAGCTTCGCGCCCTCGGTGACGGCGATGCCGTTGCCGGCGGCGTCGACCCAGCGGACAGCCGTCGCTGCGCCCTCGCCCGGCACGCCGGAGTCGACGCCGAAGCTCGGCCGGATGGCCCAGGTCGAGAACCGGTACGTCTTGCCGGCGGTCACCGAGATCGGCGTCTCGGACGCCCACACCGGCCGGACGGAGTACGTGCCGCGGGTGCCCTCGGCGACCCCCTTCGTCCCCGCGGCTGCCGGGTTGGGGGCGCAGGTGTCCGTACCGCTCGACCCGTCGCAGAACTGCGCGCCGGGAGCGAGGCTGCCGCTGATCCGCGCGTTGTAGTGGCCTGAGTGGCCGCCGTCGTTGTTGTAGTCGAAGAGGACGGCGGCGCCCTCGAACGTCCAGGCCACCGGCGTCACGGGCAGGTCGGCGTCGGTGACGACCTGGGCGGTCGACTGCTCGAAGCCGCCGTTGACGACCAGGTTCGGACCGAGCTTGGGCGCCTTGGACCCGGCGAGCGCGCCGCCGGCCCCGACGACGCTCGCGGTCAGCGCGAGCGCGACCAGCGGACGGACCAGGCGGGATGACAGCACGGGGGAGCTCCTCAGGAAGGGATCTTCCTGCTTCTTCGACGCGGCCCCCTGATCTCCTGCTCCGCGCGTTGCAGGAGCCTTACGCTGCGGTGGGCAGGGCCCGCGGCTGGCGGGGCGACCGGAAGTGAGGGGCATGGCAGCGCAGTCCGGCCGCGCCCCGCGCACGCCCGCCTACGTCTTCGCCGGCGTCGTGACCGCCTTCGCCGTCCTCGTCGCGGCTGTGGCGCTCACCGCACGGCAGGCGGCGCCGCCGGCCATCGCGGAGTTCGCCCCCCAGGCGGTCGAGCAGATCAAGCAGACGCTCGACGAGCAGGCGCCCGACGTCACGCCGGACAGCGACGGCGGCACCGACGGCTCCCGTCCGTCCGCGCCGCCGTCCGCCTCACCATCCCCGTCGGCGGGTCCGAGCGCGGGACCCGGGGCCTCAGCGCCTCCGGCCGTCGAGGTGCCGCGGGTGCGCCAGTGCGTCGGCAGCCCGCCGCGACAGACCGAGGACCCGCAGTCGCCGCCGTGCGTGCCGTACTTCGACCCGAAGCTGAGCAACGGGGGCGCGACGTCGTACGGCGTGACGAAGGACCAGATCACCGTCGCGCTGCCACAGCAGCTGTTCGAGGACCTGTCCATCCCGCCGAAGCTGGTCGAGTTCTTCAACAAGAGGTACGAGTTCTACGGGCGCAAGCTCGTCCTCAAGCCGTTCCAGACGGCGGGCTGCGCCAACGGCGTCCCGTCACCGGAGAAGCAGCGCGCGGACGCCATCGCCGTCCAGGAGGAGCTGCAGGCGTTCGCGTCGCTGGCCTACTGCAACGCCAACAGCGCGGACCGCGCCTACTACGACGCGCTGGCGGAGAAGAAGGTCATCTCGGTGCCGGACGGCAACCTGATCACCGGGACGGAGGCCGCCTACGCGCGGCGCGCGCCGTACCAGTGGAACGTCCAGGCCGGCGTCAACGTCATCATGGCCAGCACGGCGCAGTTCCTCTGCAGCAAGCTCGTCGGGCGGCGCCCCGCCTACGCCGGCGGCCCGCAGGCGCAGGCGACCACCAGGAAGTTCGGCATCATCTACACGCGCGCCACGGACGGCAGCGTGCCCGACCTCGACCCGCTGCGCACCGGGCTGAGGTCGTGCGGCGTGACGCTGACGGAGGTCCGCGAGGACGCGACCGCCGACCAGACGCGCAACGGCGTCAACGCGGTCGTGACGATGCGGAACGCGGGCGTCACCTCGCTCCTGTGCTTCTGCAGCATCCCCGACACCCGCGGCAAGTACATGACGGCGGCCACCGGCCAGGGCTACCAGCCGGAGTGGATCGAGACGTCGTACGGCGGCAACGACCTCGACAACTCCTACTCCGGCGGCAACGCGCCGCCGGACCAGAGCGGCCACGTCCTGGGCCTGACGTTCCGCAACAAGCTGCTGCCGAAGCAGGACATGCCGTGGTACTGGGCCGTGCGCGAGGCCGACCCCACGTCCGACCCGCAGGGCAACACGTACTACGCCTCGAACTCCCGGTACTACCAGCTGCTGCTGCTCGCCTCCGGCATCCAGCTCGCCGGGCCCGACCTGACGCCGGCCAGCTTCCAGCGCGGCCTGCAGGCGGCGCGCTTCCCGAACCCGGGCGCTGCCGGGCCGCCCTACTTCCAGGCGCGCGTCGGCTTCGAGGGCCGCCGGCACGTCATGAGCGTCGACGCGGCGATGTTCTGGTACGACCCGAACCGGCCCGGCACCATCGACCCGACCGTCCCCGGGGCCATCTGCTACGTCGACCGAGGCCGCCGGTTCGGGCTCGGCCAGTGGACCCGATCCGAGCCGGCCTTCTTCTCCGGACCGTGCCTGTGAAGGCGCTGCTGCGGCGCCGGGCGGAGGTCCTCGTCCTGCTGGCCGTGCTTCCGGTCGTGCTGCTGCTCCCGGGCGGCACGCCGGTGGGTGTGCTCGGCCTCGGCATCGTCTCGGCGGCCGGGCTGGCACTGCAGGCAGCCGGCGTCGTCCTCGTCTTCCGCAGCAACCGGTTCGTCAACTTCGCGCAGCTGCAGATCGGCGCGGTTGCAGGCACGCTGTTCGCGCTGCTCGTCAACGCGCAGCCGGTGTTCCGTGGCGTCAATGCCGTGTGCCCGCCGTGCCTGGAGCGGGTGACCCCGACGCTGCTGAAGGCGAGCTACTGGGGCTCGCTCGTCGTCAGCCTGCTGTTCGCGGTTGGCCTGAGCTGGCTGCTGTACCTGCTCGTCGTCCGCAAGCTGGAGCGCGCACCGCGGCTCGTGCTCACGGTGGCCTCCATCTTCCTCATCACGCTGCTGGCCGGGGTCCAGCGGGCACTCGTGACCGTGCTGACGACCGAGGACCAGCGGCAGTTCGGTGGCATGACCCGGCCGGTGCCGCCGCCGCTCGACCTCGAGCTGCAGACCGGCTCGGCGCGCTTCGTGACGGCCGACTTCCTCTCGGTCGGCGTCGCTGTCGCCGCCCTCGTGGCGGTCGCGCTCTACCTGGCGCGCAGCCGCACGGGCACGGCGATCCGGGCCACGGCAGAGAACGCCAGCCGCGCGCAGACGCTGGGCGTCGACGTGGTCCGGGTCAACAGCCGCGTCTGGATGCTGGTCGGCGCGCTGTCCGGCGCCGCCGCGGTGCTGGCTGCCATGTCCGCGCCGGCCGGGGACGGAACGGCGCCCGCCGGGGCGACCGTCCTCGTGCGGATCCTCGTCGTGGTCGTCGTCGCGCGGTTCACGAGCCTGCCGATGGCCGGGCTCGCCGCGCTCGCCTTCGGCGTGCTCAACGCCGCCGTCCAGTACTCGATCGGCAGCACCACCGTACTCGACGGCACGCTGGTCCTCGTCATCAGCGGACTGCTGCTCCTGCAGCGCCGGGAGTCCAGCCGGGCAGACCGCGACACCAGCAGCGCGTACCTCGCGGGCCGCCAGGTGCGCCCGGTGCCGCCCGAGCTGCGCGACGTCCCCTCTGTGCGGTCGCTGCGCCGCAGCCTCGGAACCGCGCTGCTCGTCGTCCTCGTCGGGGCGCCGTTCATGCTCTCCCCCAGCCAGACCAGCACCCTCGCCACGACCGTCATCTACGCGGTCGTGGGCATGTCGCTGCTCGTCCTCACCGGCTGGGCCGGGCAGGTGAGCCTCGGCCAGTTCGGCTTCGCCGCGGTCGGCGGCTGGGTGGCCGCGGTCAGCGGACTGCCGTTCCTGCCGGCCCTCCTGCTCGCAGCGCTCGCCGGATCGATCGTCGCCGTGCTGGTCGGGCTGCCTGCCCTGCGCCTGCAGGGGCTGACGCTCGCGGTCAGCACCCTGGCCTTCGCCTCGTCCGTGCTCGCCGTACTGCTCAACCCGGACCAGCTCGGCCGTTACCTCCCGGACAGCCTTGCCCGCCCGGTGCTGCTCGGCGTCGACCTCGACGACCAGCGCGCCTTCTACTACGTGACGCTGCTCTTCCTCGCGCTCACGGTCACCGGCGTCGCCGGGCTGCGGCGCAGCCGGACGGCCCGGGTGCTCATCGCCGCGCGGGACAACGAGGCGGCAGCGCAGTCGTTCGGCATCAGCCTGCTGCGCGCCCGATTGCAGGCGTTCGCCGTCTCCGGCTTCCTCGCTGCCCTCGCCGGCGCCCTGTTCGCCTACCAGCAGGGCAGCGTCGCGGCCGACGCGTACGGCGTCGAGCAGAGCCTGCTGCTGTTCACCTTCACCGTCATCGGCGGCCTCGGCTCGATCGCCGGCCCGCTGGTGGGCTTCGGCGCGCTGGCCGTCCTCACGTTGTCGACGACCAGCCCGGGGCTGCTGGCCACCATCAACGGCCTCGGCGGGATCGGGCTGCTGCTGCTCGCGCCCGGCGGCCTCGCGCAGCTCGGGTACGACCTGCGCGACGGCCTGCTGCGTCGGATCGCCCGGCGCGCCGGCATCGTCGTGCCGTCGCTGGAAGGTCCGGCCACCGCGGAGGGCGTCGCGCCGATCAGCCCGAAGACCGGCCCGTCCGGCTCCACTGCGTTCGTGCCGGTCCGGTACGCGCTGGACCGCCAGTGGGCGACGACGACGGCCGCGCGTGCCGCGGTGGAGGCGCGCCGTGGCTGACGGCCCGCGGCTCCTCGTGCCGACGGAGCGCCAGCGCACGGTCGGCGACGAGGCCGACTACCGCGACCTCGAGCAGCTCGTCGAGGAGGAGCAGGTGGTCGCGCCGCGGGAGAGCCGGCTGCGGACCTTCGCCCGCGACTTCGACCCGCGCACGGTCGAGGGCCCCAAGCTGGTGCTGCTGGTGCTCTGCCTGACCTCGGTGTGCGCGCGCATCGACGAGCAGGCGATCGGCGTGCTCCTGCCGCAGATCCGCGCCGACCTCGGTCTCAACGTCACCTTCCTCGCCAGCATCGCGTCGGCCGCCGGCATCCTGCTCACCCTGTCCGCGCTGCCGCTGGGCTACCTCGCCGACCGCGTCAGTCGCGTCTGGCTGGTGCGCAGCGGGACGCTGCTGACGGGCACCACGATCGGCCTCACCGGCCTCGCGACGAGCGCCCTCGGACTGGCCGGCGCGCGGCTCGGCAACGGCATCGCGCAGGGCATCGCGCAGCCGGCCAGCTTCCCGCTGATGGCCGACTACTTCCCGCCGCGCGGACGGGCGCGGGTGTTCGCCGTCTACTTCGCCGCCGCGCAGTTCGGCCTCATCCTCGGGCCCGCCCTCGCGGGCGTCCTCGGCGACCGGATCGGCTGGCGCGCCACCCTCCTGCTGCTCGGCGGCATCGCCGTCGGCGTCGGCCTGCTGACCCTGCTGCTGCGCGAGCCGGTGCGCGGGCGCTACGACCGACCCGACCCCGACCAGCCGCTGCCTCCCCCGCCCAGCTTCGGCGAGGCCTACCGCGCAGCGGCGAGCGTCGCGACGCTGCGCAGGTTCTGGTACGCCACCCCGTTCGTCGGCACCCGCGGCCTGTTCGGGCTGCTGCTGCTGCCGCTGTTCATGAGCGAGGTGTACCAGCTCTCGACGACGCAGCTCGGCCTGCTGTTCGCGCTCAACGGCATCTCCGGGCTCGTCGGCCTGCTCGTCGCCGGGCCGCTCGGCAGCTACCTGCTGCGCGACCGGCCGGGCCGTTTCATGACCGTCCTCGGCTTCGCCCCGGTGGTGCAGGCGGCCGTCATCGTCGTCGTCTCCTTCCGCCCGCCGCTGCCGGTCACGGTGCTGGTCCTGCAGGTGTCGGTCATCTGCGAGGTCATCGGGCAGCCCGGCGGGTTCACCCTCATCTCGTTCGTCGTACCGGCCCGAGTACGCGGGCTCGGCCTGCAGACGACCGTCCCGTGGCAGCTCATCAACCTCATCGCGCTGCCGATCCTCGTTGCCGCGATGGAGGGCTTCGGGATGCAGCGCGGCATCCTGCTGATCGTGCCCTTCCTCGTGATCGGCGGGCTGATCCTGGCGACGGGCGCGCCCGGAGTGGACCGCGACATGCGCGCCGCTCGCGCGGCCGACGCCGCTGACGACGCGGCGCGGCAGGTCGCCGCCGACGGCACGAGGGCGCTGCTGGTCTGCCGGGACGTGGACGTTGCGTACGACGGCGTGCAGGTGCTCTTCGGCGTCGATCTCGACGTCGCGGAGGGCGAGGTCGTCGCGCTGCTCGGTACCAACGGCGCGGGCAAGTCGACGCTGCTGCGCGCCATCGCGGGTACGCAGGAGGCGAGCAACGGCGCGATCTTCCTCAACGGCAGGGACATCACCCACCTGCCGCCGCACGAGAACGCCGCCTCGGGTGTCGTGATGATTCCCGGGGGTGCGGCGGTGTTCCCGAGCCTGTCGGTCGCCGAGAACCTGCGGGCGGCCTGCTGGACGCTGCAGGACGAGCCCGAGGCGGTCGCGACCCGGACCGCCGAGGTGCTCGACCTGTTCCCGGTGCTGCGCGAGCGGCTCGACCAGCCGGCCGGGTCGCTGTCCGGCGGCGAGCAGCAGATG
>JAODNS010000160.1 GCA_025465145.1 Frankiales bacterium | reverse complement strand
TCGGCGCGCTGCAGCTCGTCGCCGGCCTCGGCGGCTTCCTGGCCAGACGCGGTGAGCTCGGAGCGGCCCGGGAGGGGCTGGTCTCCACCGCCGTGGTGGTCCTCGGACTGACCGTCCTGACGGCGCCGTTCTGGCTGCGGATGACCGCGGACCTCCGGGTGGAGCGGCGCGAGCGGATCCGGTCGCAGGAGCGCGCGGAGGTGGCGGCCCACGTGCACGACTCCGTGCTGCAGACGCTGGCGCTCATCCAGAAGGCGGCCGACGACCCGCGCGAGGTGACCCGGCTGGCGCGGGTGCAGGAGCGCGAGCTGCGCGGTTGGCTGTACCGGCCGCAGGGCCGACCGGACACCACCCTGTCCGCGGCGCTGGAGCAGGCAGCGGCGGAGGTCGAGGAGGCGCACCGGACGCCGGTCGAGGTCGTCGTGGTCGGCGACTGCGCCGTCGACGAGCGGCTCGGCGCGCTCGTCGCGGCGACGCGGGAGGCGGTGGTCAACGCGGCCAAGCACTCCGGCGCGGACCAGGTGCGCGTCTACGCCGAGGTGGAGGAGGACCGGGTGGCGGTGTTCGTACGCGACCGTGGCCGTGGCTTCGACCCGGCGGCGGTCGGCGCGGACCGGTACGGCCTCGCCGAGTCCGTCGTCGGCCGGATGGCGCGCAACGGCGGCAGCGCGGAGGTCCGCAGCACGCCCGGCGAGGGCACCGAGGTACGGCTGGAGGTGGCACGTGGCTGAGGGCTCGCGACCGCGGGTGGTGCTCGTCGACGACCACCGCCTGTTCAGGTCCGGCGTCCGCGCCGAGCTCGGGGAGGAGGTCGAGGTCGTCGGTGAGGCCGAGACGGTCGGCGAGGCGATCGCGCTCGTGCAGGCGCTGAAGCCGGACGTGGTGCTGCTGGACGTCCACATGCCGGACGGCGGCGGCCGCGCGGTGCTGACCGGCGTCGCCGACACCAGCCCCGGGACGCGGTTCCTCGCGCTGTCGGTCAGCGACGCGGCCGACGACGTCATCGGCGTCATCCGGGCCGGCGCCCGCGGCTACGTCACCAAGAGCATCTCCGGCCCGGAGCTGACCGATGCGGTCCGGCGCGTGGCCGAGGGGGACGCCGTGTTCTCGCCGCGCCTGGCCGGTTTCGTGCTCGACGCGTTCAAGGGCGGCGACGTGCCGGTCGTGGACGAAGACCTCGACCTGCTCACCGCCCGTGAGCGCGAGGTCATGCGGCTGATCGCGCGCGGCTACGCGTACAAGGAGGTCGCGAAGGAACTGTTCATCTCCGGCAAGACCGTGGAGACCCACGTGTCCTCCGTCCTGCGCAAGCTGCAGCTGTCCAACCGGCACGAGCTGGCCCGCTGGGCGAGCGCCCGACGCCTCGTCTGACGTCCCAACCTCCCTAGCGCTGCGGGAGCTGCTTCTGCATGCTGTGTGCAGGTTGTGAACCAGCTCACAACAGGCTCTGGAGGCTGTCGTGCCCCGCACGTCCCCACTCGGGAAGTTCGCTCCGCTGGCCGCCATCGCGGTGGTCCAGCTCCTCGTCATCCTGCTCGTGCCGTCCACCGGCAAGAGCTCGGACGCGCTCACCAGCGCGGACCAGTACGGCGCGGTCGGCGCACCCGGCACCGCGGGCGTCCTGCCCGGCGCCGAAGGCGGCGTCGGCGGTGTCGGCGCGGTCGGCTCGGTGCCCGGAGCGGTCGGCGGCGGCGTCGGCGGCACCACGGGCGGAGCCCTCGGCGGCTCGACCGGCGGCGGGGTCGGCGGCACCACCGGCGGCGCTGCCCTGCCGCCCGGCTCCTCCGGCCAGCCCCCGGCCATCGCCGGCAGCACCAAGCACTGCGTCGGCGGCCGGCAGTTCGACCCCGGCCTGGACTACTTCGCCCCGCCCTGCGTGCCCGGCGTCCCCGGCGCCGCGTTCGCCAACAACGGCGGCGCGACCTGGCAGGGCGTGACGAAGGACAAGATCGAGATCGTCCAGTACGTCCCCGACTACGGCGCGGCGGTCAACACGATCCTCAAGGCGCAGGGCCTGTTCTACGACGCCAACGACGCCAAGATCACGGCGGCCGCGTACGAGAAGTTCATCAACGCCAACTACCAGCTGTACGGCCGCAAGGTCCAGATCGACACCTTCCAGGGCAAGTGCGCGACCGTGCCGCCGGACCTGAAGTGCCTCATCCCCGAGATGGGCGAGATGGTCAACAAGTACAAGCCGTACGCCGTGCTGTTCTCGACCACCGTGTGCTCGAAGTGCTTCGCCGAGCTGGCCCGCCTGAAGGTCGTGACCACTGGCGGGTCCGGGTTTTCCGACGAGTTCCACAACGCGAACGCGCCCTACAACTACGACCTGTCCATGAGCTCGACGCGGATGTCCCTGCAGTTCGCCGAGTTCTGGTGCAAGCAGATGAGCAGCAAGGGAGGGACCAGACGAACAGCGGTGTTCGCCGGGACGAAGAACCCGGCGCAGAACTTCCGCAACACCCCGCGTGAGCTGGGCGTCGTCTCGACCAACGACCCGGACAACCAGTCCACGGTCGAGAACGTGCTGTACCCCGCCCTGATGAAGGGCTGCAACGAGAAGGTCACCCACCAGTACTTCTATGCGCAGGACATCAGCACCGCGCAGACGCAGTCGCAGGCCGGCACGTCGGCGATGAACACGCCGAACAACCCGGCGACCAGCGTCGTCTGCCTGTGCGACCCGGTGGCGCCGCAGTTCTCCTACAGCGCGGCCGCGCAGAACAAGTACTACCCGGAGTCGCTCATCGCGACGAACCAGGCGATGGACTTCGACTCGAGCGGCCAGACCTACGTCGACAAGGCGGGCGACCCGACGCTGGCCTGCCCCGACCCGCCGGAGTGCCCGTTCGACAACGGCTTCGGGCTCGGCGCGGCCGACGCGCAGACCGCCCCCGGTGAGATGGCCGGCGTGAAGATCTTCAGCAAGTACAGCGGCGGCGCGCAGCTGCCCGTGGAGCCGCCCACGGCCGACATCTTCTGGGGCAACTACAACCTGCTCGCCAGCCTGATCCAGAACACCGGCCCGTTCCTGACGCCGGCCCGGATGCAGCAGGCGGCGCCGCAGCTGGGCGCCCGCGGTGGTGGCAGCACCGGGCACGCGCTGCGCCGGTTCAGCCGCGGCAACTACAGCTGGACGCAGGACAGCCGCATCACGTACTTCAACAAGCGCGCCAAGAGCCCGTACAACGGTGCGCCCGGCAAGTACATCAGCGTCGGCAACACGCGCTACGACCTCGGCCAGTTCCCGAAGCAGGCCCAGCCGAGCGTGCTGCCGGCTGAGTCCCGGAAGTAGCGCCGTGCCGGTCGACAGCCCGTACGCGCCACCCCCGCCGGTCCGCCCGGACCGGCCGCCGAAGGAGCCGGGACGCCTCGCGGAGCTCGCGGCGACCAACGCCGGCCGCCGCACCACGGCGTTCTTCCGCAGCAGCGCGCGCGGCCCTGTCGCGATCCGCTCGCTGGCCTACGGCGGGGCGTTCCTGCTGTTCATGACGCAGGGCATCGGCATGTCGCCGTCCGACACGATCA
Source organism: Frankiales bacterium (assembly GCA_025465145.1). Classification (GTDB taxonomy): domain Bacteria; phylum Actinomycetota; class Actinomycetes; order Mycobacteriales; family SCTD01; genus RYN-124. The sequence goes on along the minus strand of JAODNS010000160.1, from coordinate 1,675 downwards.
ACGGGCTCGCCCTCGGTGCGCTGTACGGCATCGTCGGCGTCGCGCTCGTGCTGATCTACCGGACCACGCGCGTCATCAACTTCGCCGCCGGTGCCCTCGGCGCCGTCCCCGGCATCACGGCGCTGCTCATGGTGACCAACAAGGGCGTCGACTACGCCGTGGCGCTGCCGGTCGCGGCGGTCGGCGGCTTCCTCATCGGCGGCCTGACCGACCTGCTGGTGATCCGGCGGTTCGCCAAGTCGCCGCGGCTCATCCTCACCGTCGTCACCATCGGCATCGCGCAGAGCTTCGCGGCCCTCGGGTTCTTCATCCCCGTCTGGTTCGGGGCCAAGGCGACCCAGGTGCCGAAGGTCCCGACGCCGTGGGGCGACCTGTCCTACGACAGCTCGCGCGGCCAGCCGATCCTGACGGGGGACCAGGTCTTCGCCTTCCTCGTCGTCATCGGCCTCACCGTCGGGCTGTCGCTGTTCCTCAGGCGCTCACGGCTCGGCATCGCACTGCGCGCCTCCGCGGAGAACGCCGACCGCGCCGCGCTGCTGGGCATCCCGGTCAAGCAGGTCAGCACCATCGCGTGGTCCATGGCCGGGCTGCTCTCGTCCCTGGCGATCTTCGCGCAGGCGCCGCTCATCGGGGTGCCCGGCGACGCCACGCTCGGCTTCGACACGCTGCTGTACGGCCTGGCCGCCGCCGTCGTGGCGCGGATGGACCGGTTCGGCGTCGCCCTCGGTGCCGGCGCCGGCATCGGCCTGATCATCTACGCCTCGGTGAGCCGTACGGGCGCCAACAACGTCGCGTCCGCCGTGATGCTCGTCGTCATCCTCGTCGCCCTGCTCGCGCAGCGCGGCTCGCTGTCGCGCGCCATGGACACGGGTGTCTCGACCTGGCAGGCGGTGAAGGCCTTCCGCCCGATCCCGAGCGAGCTGCGCAACGTCCGCGAGGTGCAGGTCGCCCGGTACGTGCTGTACGGCCTGCTCCTGCTCATCGCGGTCGGCGCTCCGTTCGTCGTCGACCAGGGCCGGCTGCTCAAGCTGGAGACGCTGCCGCTGTTCGGCATCGTCGCGGTGTCGCTGGTCGTCCTCACCGGGTGGGCCGGCCAGATCAGCCTCGGCCAGTTCGGCCTCGTCGGCATCGGCGCAGCCGCCTCCGGTGGCCTTGCTGCCAACCACAACATCGACTTCTTCGTCGCGCTGTTCATCGGCGTGGCCGCGGGGGCGATCAGCGCCGTCATCGTCGGCCTGCCCGCGGTGCGCATCCAGGGCCTGTACCTGGCCGTCACGACGCTGGCGTTCGGCTACGCGATCCAGAACTACATCCTCAACCAGAACTACTTCCTCGGAAAGCTGCTGCTGCCGGACGGCCAGGCCGCGGGCATCGTGCGGCCGACCGTGTACGGGCGGATCGACCTCGAGAACGACCGGTACTTCTACTTCACCGGCCTGCTGTTCTTCTTCCTGTCCGTCGTCGCGGCGCTCGCGTTCCGCCGCAACCACAGCGGCCGGGTCCTCATCGCGATGCGCGACAACCAGCGGGCGATGGCGTCGTACGCCGTCAACCCGGTGCGCACGAAGCTGGCGGCCTTCGCGGTGTCCGGCGCGTTCGCGGGTCTGGCGGGGGTGCTGTTCGCCTACCAGCAGCACGACGTCCTGCCGGCCAGCTACAACGTGCTCAGCTCGAT
>JAODNS010000132.1 GCA_025465145.1 Frankiales bacterium | reverse complement strand
ACGCCGCGCTGCTCGCGCAGTACGCGCTGGCCGGCTCCGCCTTCGCCACCGTCCGGCTCGGCATCCCCGAGCCGCGGGTCGGTCTGCTGACCAACGGCGAGGAGGCCGGCAAGGGCGACGCCGTCCGCAAGGAGGCGTACGACCTGCTCAAGGCGCTCCCGATCCGGTTCGTCGGCAACGTGGAGGGCCGCGACATCCCGATGGGCGGCGCCGCGGACGTGATCGTCACCGACGGGTTCACCGGCAACGTCCTGGTCAAGGGGCTCGAGGGCGCCGCGACGATGCTGAGCGAGCTGCTGCTCGCGGCGATGACGTCGACGCCCGAGCGCAAGGCGGCCGCGAAGGAGCTGCTGCCGGCGTTCGGCGAGGCGACCGCGCACATGGCGCCGGAGGCCATCGGCGGGGCGGTCCTGCTCGGCGTCGACGGCGTCGTGGTCGTCGGCCACGGCTCCGCCAGCCCGGCCGCGGTCGCCGTGTGCGTCGACGTCGCCGTGCAGGCGGCGCGCGAGGGGCTCGTCCCGAAGATCCGCGCGCTGCTCGAGGAGCAGGCAGACCTGGAGGCGGCACGATGACGGCGGACGAGGTGCTGGCGGTCGTGCGCGCCGCGGTCGTGACCGTGCTCGAGCTCGACCCGGCGACGATCACCCGCGCGACCTCGTTCAAGGACGACCTCCAGGCCGACTCGCTCGCGCTGGTCGAGATCGTCGAGATCGTGGAGGAGACCCTCGCGCCGAGGGCGCGGCCCGGCTTCCACATCGAGGACGAGGACCTGGACGCCCTCGCCACCGTGGGCGACGCGGTCGACTACGCGCTGGCCCGCCTGTGACCGGGCTGCCGGAGCGAGCGCGGGCGGCGCGGTGAGTGCTCCCTCGTACACGCTGCTGGAGGCCGTACTCGGCACGGGCATCGAGCCGGCGCTGCTCGAGCGGGCGCTGACGCACCGCTCCTACGCGTACGAGCACGGCGGACTGCCGACCAACGAGCGGCTGGAGTTCCTGGGCGACGCGGTGCTCGGACTCGTGGTGACCGACGCGCTCTACAACCGGCACCCGGACCTCGCGGAGGGACAGCTGGCGAAGCTGCGGGCGAGCGTGGTCAACACCCGCGCGCTGGCCGGCGTCGCGCGCTCGCTGGAGCTCGGCCGCTGGCTGCGGCTCGGCAAGGGCGAGGAGGTCACCGGCGGCCGGGACAAGGCGTCGATCCTCGCGGACACGATGGAGGCGATCATCGGCGCGGTCTACCTCGACCGCGGCATCGACGGCGTCACCACGATGGTCCGGATGCTGTTCGACCCACTGATGCGGGCCGCGACCGAGGACGGCGCGGCGCTGGACTGGAAGACCAGCCTGCAGGAGCTGACGGCGGCGCGCGCGCTGGGCGTACCCGAGTACGTCGTCGCCGAGAGCGGCCCGGACCACGCGAAGTCCTTCACGGCCTCCGCCGTCGTCGGCGGCGAGGTGCACGGCACCGGCGAGGGGCGCAGCAAGAAGGAGGCCGAGCAGCAGGCGGCCGAGGCGGCCTGGCGCTCGCTCAACCCCGGTGCCTGAGCTTCCCGAGGTCGAGGTCGTCCGGCTCGGCCTCGAGCGCGGCGTCGTCGGCCGCACGATCGACCGCGTCGAGGTGCGACACCCGCGCGCGGTCCGGCGGCACGAGGCCGGCATGCGCGACTTCGAGGACCTGCTCGCCGGCCGCACCATCACGGGCGCGCAGCGGCGCGGCAAGTACCTCTGGCTGCCGCTCGACTCGGGCGACGCCGTCACCGGTCACCTCGGCATGAGCGGCCAGCTGCTCGTCGTACCGCCGGACAAGCAGGACGAGAAGCACCTGCACATCCGCTTCACGTTCACCGACGGTGGGCGCGAGCTGCGGTTCGTGGACCAGCGCACGTTCGGTGGGCTGTTCGTCGTCGCGGGCGGTGCCGAGCTGCCGAGCACGATTGCGCACATCGCGCGCGACCCGGTCGACCCGGCGTTCGACGACGAGGCGTTCGTGGCGGGCGTCCGGCGCCGCAAGACCGGGATCAAGCGGGCGCTGCTCGACCAGACGCTGGTGTCCGGCATCGGCAACATCTACGCGGACGAGGCGCTGTGGCGGGCGCCGCTGCACTGGGCGCGGCCGACCGAGACGCTGCCCCGGCCGGTGGTGCGCGAGCTGCTCGAGCACGTGCGGCGGGTGCTGCACGAGTCCCTGGCTGCCGGTGGCACCAGCTTCGACGCGCTGTACGTCTCCACCGAGGGCGTGAGCGGGCTGTTCGAGCGCTCGCTGCACGCGTACGGCCGGGAGGGCGAGCCGTGCGACCGGTGCGGCACGCCGATCCGCCGGGACGCGTTCATGAACCGCAGCTCGTTCAGCTGCCCGCGCTGCCAGCCGCGCCCGCGACGGGGCCGGTTCTAGGAGACGGAGAACGCCTTGGTCGCGCTCTTGCCGGCGAGGTTCGTCATGTCGGCGCCGGTGGCCCACCAAGCCTTCGTGACGCCGCGCGGCAGCGTCAGCGTGGCCTTGTAGCTGCCGTCCGCGGCGGACTTCACCGTCGTCCGCTTCGCGCCGTTCACGTACAGGGCGATCGCCCGGCCGGTGTTCTGCTTGCCGGGCAGGATCTTGCCGGTGAACGTGTAGGTGCGGGTACGCACGCGGGTCACGCCGATGCCCAGGCCGGGGACCACCGAGATGACTTGCCCGGCGCCCGCGCCCGCGCAGCCGCTGACGCCGATGCGCACCCGGGCACTCGTCGGCGGGCGGACGGCGAAGGGCGCGACGGTGCCGTCGGCGCCGACGGTCACGCCCTTGCGGATCGGCGCGTACGTGGTGCTGGGCCGGCTGTATCCCTCGAGCATCAGCGTCGAGCCGGGGGTCGCGCCGGACACCGAGACGGAGGTGGTCGAGCCGACGTCGACCGTCTTCTTCGACAGCTTCATGGCCGGATTGCAGACGAGCGCGCTCGGCTTGTCGCTGCCGCTGCCGGAGGCCGGGGGCGGCTCGGTACCGGCGCCGGTTGGCGCCGTCGGCGACTCGGCGACGGCCTGCCAGCTGGAGACGCCGGGGAACTCCGGGTTGACCGGGACCTCGACGCGCCCGGTCGCTCCGCCCGCCAGGCTTCCGACGCCGAACGTCTCCGCACCGGCAACGCGCCCGGACTGCGTGTAGTACGTGACGGCCACGACGACGTCCTGCGCGGCTCCGCCGTTGGTGTTGCGGACCTGCATCGCGATCTGCCGCGCCTTCGTGGCCGGGTCCACGAAGTCGCCCACCTTCGTCACCTCGAAGGCGTGGTTGAAGACCGCGCTGCTCGCGGCCGGCGAGGCGGCGACGTCGAAGCCGGCGTAGTCCTGCTGCGGCTGCACCTCGAACGGCGTGCGCCCGTCGTTCGGCGCGACGAACGTGAGCAGCGGCGCGCCGACGTCGCCACCCGCGACCTCACCGGATTGGTCGCGGTAGGTGACGTCCGCCTGCACCGCGACGGGCGAGGACCCGTGGTTCACGATCTCGCCGAAGATGTGCCGGGTCCCGCTCGAGTCGGTGAACTCGCTGAGGCCGACGACCTCGAGGTACTCGGCGGCTGACGCGGCCGGCGCGAACGCCAGCGCGGCAGCGACGAGCCCGGAGGAGGTGAGGAGGACGGCGAGGCGGCGCAGGTGCATGCGGAGATCCTCGGCAGCGCGCACCGGCGTCACGAGCCGCCGGGCGAAGATTGGCCCGAACGGACTACCTCGTACGGTCGCGGCGTGGACGTCCGCCTGACCGCCTTCGTCAAGGGGCACGTCCAAGGGGTCGGGTACCGGTGGTGGACCCGCAGCCGCGCCCTCGAGCTGGGGCTCGCGGGCAGCGCCACCAACCTCGGCGACGGCCGGGTCGAGGTGGTCGCCGAGGGGCCGGAGCAGGCGTGCCGGGCGCTGCTGGAGCTGCTCCCGACCGGCCCTGGCCGCGTCGTCTTCGTGGCCGAGCGGTGGGGCGAGCCGAGGGGCGGTCTGAGCGGCTTCGCCGAACGGTGAACCGTTGTCAGACCGTGACCTGGACCTTGACGACCAGCGACCCCCGTGGGACCCTTCCAGCACCGGTGCGGAGGCCCCTCGGCCCGCCGGTGCGCGCTTCCTCTGAGCACGAAGGACCCCTGATGGCGAAGGCCCTGTTCGGTCATGTCGGCGGCAGCGACCTGCGCCTCGTCGACGAGGTCCGCCGCCTGCGCGGCCGCATCAGCGAGCTCGAGTCCGAGCTGGCTCGCGTGCGCTCGTTGAACGAGACCCTGGTCGCGGGCGTGACCGTCGAGGACGACCTGTCGACGCTCGCCGAGTCCGTCCGCCTGTAGGACCCGCACCCGCCGCAGGGCGTCCCGCTGACGCGGGGCGTCCTTCGTCGTTCCTGCGCCCGGCACGGCTGCTGCGCCGGTAGTGTCCGCGACGGCTTCCCCAAGGCCGACCCGAGAGCGACCGGTGCACCTCAAGAGCCTCACGCTGAAGGGCTTCAAGTCCTTCGCGTCCCAGACGACGCTGCGCTTCGAGCCCGGCATCACGTGCGTGGTGGGGCCGAACGGCTCGGGCAAGAGCAACGTCGTCGACGCCATCGCCTGGGTGCTCGGCGAGCAGGGCGCCAAGGCCTTGCGCGGCGGCAAGATGGAGGACGTCATCTTCGCCGGCACGCCTGGCCGGCCGCCGCTCGGCCGCGCCGAGGTCACGCTGACGATCGACAACACCGACGGCGCGCTGCCGATCGAGTACGCCGAGGTGAGCGTCAGCCGGCTGATGTTCCGCTCCGGCGAGTCCGAGTACTCCATCAACGGCACGCGCTGCCGCCTGGTCGACATCCAGGAGCTCATGAGCGACTCGGGCATCGGCCGCGAGCTGCACGTCGTCGTCGGCCAGGGGCAGCTCGACGCCGTGCTGCAGGCCCGCCCGGAGGACCGCCGCGCGTTCATCGAGGAGGCCGCCGGCGTCCTCAAGCACAAGAAGCGCAAGGAGAAGGCGCTCCGCAAGCTCGAGGCGATGCAGGCGAACCTCACCCGCCTGCAGGACCTCACCGGCGAGCTGCGCCGCC